>NZ_JAESKI010000003.1:0-536266 GCF_017892065.1 Staphylococcus sp. GDY8P120P
CACAATTATACGGACTTTATCCTTTACTTGCTCGTTTTATATATGTTTAATTGATTTTTCATTTTTTCACTATAACTATACTGCTGCAGATAGTCCCTTGGGCTGCAACCATAAGAATGTTTAAATCTTCTGTAAAAGTTAGAATAGTCTGTAAATCCACAGCATATTGCTACCTGTTGTGGATTCCCCCCATCTTTTAACATTCGTTGTGCGTTCTGTAAACGCAAATTCAATAAATACCGATAAGGTGGATAACCAACTAATTTAGTAAACTGTTGTGTGATTTTATGACGACTTACAAAAAATTTATTTTCAAGATGTTCCAGTGAAATTTCTTTATTATAATTCAATTCCATATAATCTAACACTTGTCTCACTAAATGAGTAGAAGGGTCATCAACATTATCAGATGTATGCTCATTTTCTATAGCAACTCTATTGAGGATAATTAAAAACTGTGTTAGCAACGATTTACCTGCTAAATTTTTGCCAAAAGCATCATTATCTTGCTCGTTGATTAAGCCCTGTAATAAATAATATAATTCTCTTTTCTGCGATTCAGATAATTGTAATAAATTTTTGAATTTCGAAGATCGTTTATTAAAACAAATACTTAAATCACAGTTCTCAACAGAAAGTTCATTTAATATATTTGCATCAAACCTTAATCCAATACGTTCAGCGTGGCCATCCATTTGTTCATCTAAACGATGAAATTCAAACGGTGGAATAATCAGCATCGACCCAACATCTAAATTAAATGATTCTCCTTCTATGGTATAGCGCATATTTCCAGATAATGAAAAAAATATTTCATAATGATCGTGATAATGTAATTCATTCCCAAAATGACCGTCACTAATTTTATGCCATGCAGCATATTCGCCATCAAATGGTAAAGATACCGTATCAAATTGATGCTCAAAATTCCCTCTATTTTTCATTTGAAATTCCTCCTACTCAAAAAACATACTTTTTTCCCTTATTTACAATGTTGTTAATTTTCACTCAAATTATAATTATATTATAGCATTTAAACATTAATATTTTTAAGAAGGAAGGATAAAAATGACAACAAATCAAATTGGCGTTCAAATGATGATGCTCAAACAAAAAGTACAAGAAGAAGGATTATACAATGTGTTAAAGAAAGTTAGCAATTTAGGCTATAATGCTGTAGAAATATCTCAAATTGAAATGAATACTCAGAATATTGAAGAAATGAGACAAGCTATAAATGATTTTGGCATGAATATAGCCGCAATGTCATGTGGCGTAGAGGATATCTCAGAAGATCAAAAATATCCTGGAGATACGTTGAAAAATGACTTTGATAAAATTGTAGCAGATTGTAAAGCTGTAGATTGTTCTATATTAAGAATTGGTATGCTTCCAATCAATTATATGGGGACAAAAGAAAGTACACTTGAATTCGCAGAAATATGTGATTCTTATGCGAAAAGATTAAAAGAAGAGGGCATTGATCTATATTATCATGCACATAATTTGGAATTTGTTCAATATGACGGCCAATTTATGCTTGATTTAATGCGAGACCATACACACTATTTAGGGTTTGAATTAGACGTGCATTGGATTTGGCGTGCAGGGTTAAACCCTATTGAAGTTATACCTAATTATGCAAACCGGATTCGTGCAATACATCTTAAAGATTACCGTATTGGTGAAATAGATATGTCTCAATATCCAGGAGAAGGAAATGAAAAGGTATATTATATGCTACATATGATTACTCAATTCGCTGAATTAGGACAAGGTACATTACCGCTTAAAGAGATTATTGAAGTCGGCCGTGAAAGTGGAAGCGAATATTTCTTTGTAGAGCAAGATGAACTATATGGCGCAGATCCATACGATTGTTTAACTATAAGTCGTGACCACTTAAATGACTTAGGTTATCAATCTTGGTTTTAAAACTTTCAACACAATTTAAAGTTAATTCGTACTTAACACTAACATTAATGTAAGCGCTAACAAACAAAAACAAGGAGTTGATTCCATGCTTGAAAATATAGCAATTTCAGGGTTTTCAGATGAGATATCATCAGATTTGAATACACAATTAAAAACGGTAAACAAGTTAGGGATGCATTATATATCATTAAGAGGTATAGATGATAAAAATATCAGTAAATATTCAGTAGATATGATAAAAAACGACGTATTACCACGCTTAAGTAAATGGGATATAGGTGTATCATCAATCGGTTCTCCTATTGGTAAAATTTATGTGGATGATGAGACAGAGTTTCAAGAGCAATTAGCACAACTGAAAACATTGTGTGAAATAAGCCAATTGCTCAATTGTCGATATATTAGAATCTTTAGCTTTTATATACCGAGAAATGAAGATTTCGATAAATACAAAGATAGTGTTATCGAAAAGTTAAAACAATTTGCGGAAATTGCAGAACAATACAACGTTATCCTGTTACATGAAAATGAAAAAGATATTTTCGGTGATATTGCGCGTCGATGCAAGCTTATTTTTGACGAAGTTGGCTCGACTCATTTCAAAGCCATATTTGATTTTGCAAATTTTGTACAATGTGGAGAAAATACACAAGCATGCTACGAATTACTGTCAGATTATATTGAATACATCCATATAAAAGATGCAGTATACAAAGATAATGTGAATGTATTATGTGGCACAGGAGATGGGCAAATAGAAAGTATTTTAACTCAAATATTTAAAGCTGGTTACAAAGGATTCTTAACGCTTGAACCTCATCTCGTTGTTTTTGATTCAATTAAAGATTTAGAATTAGAACATTCAACTGAAACAATTCAAAATTCTGTCGCAAAAGATGGGGCGGAAGGATATAAAATGCAATACGAAGCTTTATTACAAATATTAGCAAATATTAATAAAAAGGGGAATGTATAATGGAAAAAGTTCGTTTAGGTATCATTGGTTTTGGAGCACAAGGAAGTACTTACGCAGGATTTATAAACGAAGGTAAAATTCCACAATTAGAAATAGGGGCGATTTGTGATATTGATTCTGAAAAGCAAAATATAGTAGAAGAAAACTACCCAAATGTGCCTTTTTATGAAAATTATATTGATATGTTAGAAAGTGGAAGCATTGACGCTGTTGTTACTACTGTCCCTCACTATTTACACACAGAGATAGGTACAGAAGCTTTAGAAAGAGATATCCATGCACTTTTAGAAAAACCAGCTGATATATATGCTGAAAAAGTAAAAGAGGTTAGCGAATTAGCATCCTCAAAACCGCATTTAACATTTGGTATATTTTTTAATCAACGAACAAATCCGCTATATCAAAAAGTGAAAACACTGATTGATACTGGTGAAATAGGTAATATCCGACGTACTAATTGGATCATAACGACTTGGTGGCGCCCGCAAGCTTATTATGATCAAAGTTCATGGAGAGCTACATGGTCAGAAGAAGGTGGCGGTGTATTAGTAAACCAAGCTCCCCACCAAATAGACTTACTCCAATGGTTATGTGGTATGCCAAAATCTGTATTTTCAAATATTAAATATGGTTACCAACGCGAATTGAGTGTAGATGATGATGTTACTACCATTTTAGACTATGGTAATGGGGCAACCGGCGTATTTATTACATGCACCCATGATGTTATTGGTACAGACCGTTTAGAAATTACTGGCGATAAAGGAAAAATTTTAGTAGAAGATAGTAAAAAGATTACTTTAACGCGTTTAAAAGAATCCGAAACAGAAATGAATCAAAATATGACATGGCAAGAAGCATCTAAAATATTCCAAGGCAGTGGATTCGAAAATATTTACGACCAAGAAATATTTGAATTTGATAGTGTATGGGGTGAACAACATATAAATGTATTAGAAAATTTCGCTGCAAACATTAAGGATAATACACCATTGATTGCGCCAGGTAGCGATGGTATCAACGGCGTCAATTTAGTAAATGCCATTTATTTATCTAGTTGGACAGGTCAAGAAGTAGCCGTCCCCGTAGATCCTGAAGCGTTTAAAAATGCGTTACACGCTCAAATTCAAAACGAACAATCAGAACAAAGATAAACATATGGAGCTGGTATTATGTTAAAAATTGGAATAATAGGCTTAGGTGATATTTCAACTGTACACTTAAATGTGATTGAAGCTAATCCTCATGTCGAACTAACTGCTGCATGTGATATAGATACAACTTTACAAGTTAAAGTTCCAAATGCGCATTTCTACACAGATTTATATCAAATGTTAGAGCAAGAAAATTTAGATTGTGTACATATTTGTTTACCTCATTATTTGCATTTGCCTGTGACAACAGCTTGTGTAGAAAAAGGGATACATGTATTGCAAGAAAAGCCATTATCCCTCAACGCAAAAGAAGGTTTAGAATTAATACAATTAGAACAAAAAAATCCTGATACGAAAATATGTGTATGTTTTCAAAATCGATATAACGAGACTTTCCAAACTTTACAGAGAATTGTTCAAAGCAAAACGTATGGTGAGATAATCGGCATTAAAGGGTTAGTTACATGGTTTCGTCCTGAGTCTTATTATACTGACAAACCATGGCGAGGTAGTATGAAAACTGCTGGCGGGGGCGTATTGATTAATCAGGCGATACACACGTTGGATTTAATGCAATTACTCTGTGGCAAAGTTAAATCAATTAAAGGCAGCACATCACAATTATTGGATTATAATATAGAAGTGGAAGATACTGCTTCTGCTCACATTAAGTTTGAAAACAACGCAAACGGCATGTTTTTTGCTACCAATGCTAATGTCGGTAACTCAAGCATTGAACTCCAAGTTATTTTTGAAAATGAAAAATGCACTATTAAAGATAATATACTAACACGTGTAAATGAAGCAGGTTATAAAACTCAAATCATTGAAGATAAAAAAGCATCGGGTACAAAATCCTATTACGGACCAAGTCATGACACTTTAATTAATCAATTCTATGATTGTATTTTCGAGAATACGCAAAATTATATAAACGTTAAAGATGCATTACCGTCTATTGCAATCATCGATGCGATACAAAAATCTTCTCAAACAAATGAAACAATACAATTCGAAAGTGTATAAACGTTATATAAATAAAGATAAGCAAAAAGTGAGATAGAAGTTCTAATGAATTCTATCTCACTTTTTGTACAAAATTTAAACGACTAATGCGATTCAGTTAATACATCATAAAAACAAAAATAGAAATAAGCACTATAAATTTGTTCATTACTTCTATTTTTGTTAAATATACCGTATATAATAATTTAAAATGATGCACCGCTACTTCTATTAAATCTAACTATGCAATAAATACAAATAATTCAATGATTGCTAGAACTAAAAATACTAGGAAAACGACACCGTAAATATTATTTTTCTTAATACTTTCTTTACTTGCTTTTTGCTGTTTTGCTTTATTATTTATATTTGAAAAGAAAGTAATTCCAGAATACACTGCAATGAGCACTGTGATACCAAATAAAATCCATGTACCAACCATATTAAAACCTCCTTATTTGTAAAATAATATTATATTATTTGCGAATAAAAATAATAATTCCTAATATATATCCATATTAATACATTTCTTCTATTCCTCCAATGTCTAAAAATTACAATTTTGTAAATAGTTATGCAATCAAATACTTCATCATACAAATAAATCGCAAAATAAGTTATAATATATTGAAAAGATATGAATAAAGGGGTTAATATAATGAATGGTCTTAGAAGTGTTACTACAGGGACAAATGATTTAGTAAAAACCAAAGCATTATTTTCAGGTATACTTGGACTAAACGTGGCAAATAAAGGACAAGCCTTGCGTTTTGGTGATGCCGAATTAAATTCCGGTACACGTATACATTTTGTAGAAGTGCCGAACTATATTAACAGTAATAATCATATTGAAAACATTGGTTTAAGAGTACCCAGCGATGAAGGAATTGAAGAATATCAATCTATTTTAGAAAAAAACCAAATTACTCATGGGGAAACTACAGACTTAAATGGTCACAAGTGTTTCAATTTCCAAGACCAAAATAGTCAAACATTTAATATTTATTCCAATGAACATAATACAGGAACGCCATTAGGTATGCCTGCTTTTGAAAGTAATGTAAATCCGTTGCATCAAATACAAGGTCTAGGGCCAGTTATGATAAAAGTTAATGATTTCGCATTGACACAATCCATTCTGACAAAAGTCTTTGGTTTAGAACATTTTGCTGAATACGTATCTAGTGATAATGCTGAGTTCAATATGCAAGTATTTCGTATAGGAGATGGCGGTCTAGGTGGCGAGTTACATATCCATGCTTCACCAGATGAAATAAAAATGCCTGAACATGGTATATTAGAACAAATTGAATTTGGTACTGAATCTAAGTCTCAATTTCAACACACTATAGAACAACTTGAATCTATAGGGATTCCTTACCAAACGTTAGACCAAGATGGAGAAAGATCGGTACGTATTACTGAAAAAAGTGGTATCACCTTCATCTTAACGTTAGAAATTTCATAATAGTAAAGAGAGGATTTTATATATGTTACACGAAACTTGGAAAGATAATACACCAATCAAAAAAATAGAAGTTATTCATACAGACGCACAAAAATTCACTGTAGCTGATATGCTAACAGTAGGAAAACAATATGATGTAATAAACGAAACTGAAGAATACTATCAAATTGTCGATAATTCTGGTCTTGTTGGCGGC
Organism: Staphylococcus sp. GDY8P120P; assembly: GCF_017892065.1. Taxonomy (NCBI): domain Bacteria; kingdom Bacillati; phylum Bacillota; class Bacilli; order Caryophanales; family Staphylococcaceae; genus Staphylococcus; species Staphylococcus sp. GDY8P120P. The sequence goes on from NZ_JAESKI010000003.1 coordinate 6,735, forward strand.
TATTTTAAAACTTATTTTAAAGAAGTTTAATTTAATGTGTTTCACATGTACTAAATATAGAACGAAACTTTAAATATGGATGATTTGAATAGGACTAGGGCGAAAATATAAACCGTTATTTAAGCCCCAGTCTATTTTTAATGATATAAATTTTGATGAATTATTTATTTTTAAAAGGAGTATTAAACCATGACAAATTCACAATATATAAACAGAGACGAAACTGTTTTTAATGATGCAAAATCATTAATGAGATTGAATAAAAACATTCTTTTGAAGGGACCAACAGGTTCAGGTAAGACAAAACTTGCCGAAACTTTAGGAGAAACGCTCAATCGTCCTATGCACCAAGTCAATTGTTCAGTAGATTTAGATGCAGAAAGTTTATTAGGATTTAAAACAATCCAAACAAATGAAAACGGCACACAGGAAATCGTATTTATTGATGGCCCAGTCATTAAAGCTATGAAAGAAGGACATATTCTATATATAGATGAAATAAATATGGCGAAACCAGAGACATTACCCATTTTAAACGGTGTGCTAGACTACCGTAGAAAATTAACAAACCCATTCACTGGAGAAGTCGTAAATGCAGCACCAGGATTTAATGTAATTGCTGCTATCAATGAAGGATATATCGGGACGTTACCAATGAATGAAGCACTCAAAAACCGTTTCGTAGTCATTCAAGTTGATTATATTGACGGTGATATTTTAAGTGATGTAATCAAAAATCAAAGTCAATTATCAGACGATGCTACTATACAAAATATTATTAAATTTAATGCAGATTTACGCACGATGACAAAGCAAGGACAGATTTCTGAGGAAGCGGCTAGTATTCGTGCTTTAATTGATTTAAGTGATTTAGCAACTGTGATGCCTATTGAACGTGCTATTAAACGAACAATTATTGATAAATTAGAAGATGAACGTGAACAACAAGCTATTTTAAACGCAGTTGAATTAAATTTTTAGTGAGGGATATTTATGAGCGATCGTTTTATATTATTTAATGATGAACAGCTAGATGCTAAACAAGTCATGATGCTTCAAGATTTAGCTCGATTATTGTTAAAAAATGAACAGACACAAGTTAAAATTCAAAAATTCCCATATTACGATCCAATCAATAATATGTTAATTACAAGTTCTTTTTGGTCCCATAGAAGTAAAGACATTGAAACTAACGGCCTTAAAACAGATGTAATGCTTGCTGCTTATGGTTACCAAATGATGGATGAATCTATTGTCAACGAAGTAATTCATAATCACACATTTAACCATCCTAAATTTTACCAACAGCTATTTAAATTATTAGAAGATAAACGTGTGTTAAATCAAATAGTTAAACTTCGTCCATCTACTCAATCTGCTATACAATTACGTAACCAAATCAGACTAAACTACACGCACACTCAAATTAATGTCTATAAGACAAAAGCAACATTTACAGATTTACTATTCTTATATTTGGAAACATCATTTTTAACAGAAAATTTTTACGACATACCTCAAATCAGCCCAGAAATAGATGACATTTTAACAAACATGTACCAATATCTACCCAATTTTTTCTATAACAATTCATCAGAAGATAATATGTATTTAGCTGAACGTATAATGTTCCAAATCGATGATATATTAAAAGAAGACATGTTAAACGAATATTATCATTTACCTAAAAAGGTATACGAATCTATCCATAATCTTAATTTTGAAGATTTAAAACGAACTGACGCGAGTAATACGGATAAAGCTTCTAATGAAAACCCCGAGGATGACGTCGTAAGTGAAGAAATTGAATCAAATTATCAAGATAGTTCGTCGCAAGGCGGTGCTTATTTAGAAATGGAACTACATGAAGGGGAAAATAGTGACGTCCTAGGAGATAATGATACAGCTCGAGAAGGTGATACGAGTGATGATATGACGGATATGCAAACTAAAAAAGGTAAAGGTTCGTCTAATCATATCGAAAGTGATGAAGGTGGTTCCGTAGGGAATAATTCTGCCTTTGTTTTAAAAGGCATTAATGAAAATGTAGAAATTAAATGGAATGTCCCAGATATTTTACCAGAATATAAAGATTTGTATAATAATGTTGAAAAAGAAGTCCAATTTGAGACAAAAGATTTAACACAAATCATAAAAAAAACAATAGATAGAGAATGCCAAGATGAACGTCGCAATTTAACTAAAGGGTGGCTCCAAAAAAACTTATTAAATTGGTTTATCGACGATCAATATAAACTTTTCTATAAAAAACAAGATTTAAGTCAAACCTTTGACGCCACGTTCACATTATTAGTTGACGCTTCAGCAAGTATGCAAGATAAAATGTCAGAAACAATTAAAGGCGTTGTATTATTTCACGAAACTTTGAAATCGTTAAATGTGAAACATGAAATTCTAGCTTTTAATGAAGATGCTTTTGACGCCGACGATTCAAAACAACCTAATATTATTGATGAAATTATTTCATATGACCATTCTATAATGACACAAGATGGTCCACGGATTATGGCATTAGAACCTCAAGATGACAATAGAGATGGTGTGGCTATTAGAATTGGGAGCGAAAGATTAATGCGTAGATCTCATAACCAACGCTTCTTAATTGTATTCTCAGATGGTGAACCATCTGCTTATAACTATAGTCAAGACGGGATACTCGACACTTATGAAGCTGTGGAAACCGCTCGTAAAATGGGTATTGAGGTGTTTAATGTATTTTTAAGCCAAGATCCTATTACTGAAGATATTGAAGAAACAATTCATAATATTTATGGAAACTATGCAATTTTCGTAGAAGGTGTAGAAAACCTACCGAGTCATCTTGCACCATTGCTTAAAAAATTATTATTAAAATCATTTTAAAACGTACTTTTTTTATTATATCGAACATAAATTTAAATATTCTGAATTTTATATAGACTACTTCTCATAAATCGTGATAGAATAGTAAATATTATTTTATAGGCAAGAAGGAGAACAATTTATGAATAAAAATACATGGATTATAGGGTTTACTTTGTTTGCTATGTTCTTTGGTGCTGGTAACCTTATATTCCCACCGAATTTAGGTTTAGATAGCGGTCAATATTTTTGGCCTGCAATTTTAGCATTTGCTTTAACGGGAATTGGTTTACCTCTATTAGGAGTAGTAGTTGGTGCTTTAGACAAACAAGGATATATCGGTTCTTTAAATAAAATTTCACCCAAATTTTCAGTAATATTTTTAATCATTATTTATTTGACGATAGGGCCACTTTTTGCGATACCTCGTACCGCATCAACGTCGTTTGAAATGACTATTACGCCGATTACTCATACAAATAGTGCATTAGCTCTATTGATATTTACAGTTATTTACTTTTTAATCGTATTATATTTATGTATTAATCCAAATAAAATGATTAACCGTATCGGTTCATTACTTACACCATTATTACTGATTACCATATTAGCAATGATTATTAAAGGATTTGTCGATTACGGTAGTAATGCACATAGTCAATCTGCTGAAGCTTTCACATCTAATTTTTCTGGGTTTTCTCAAGGATTTACAAATGGTTACTTAACTATGGATGCCATTGCAGCAATTGCCTTTTCTATGATTGTAGTTAATGCAGTCAAATCAACTGGTATCTCGCATGCTAACCAAATTTTCAAACAAACACTTTTAGCAGGTATTATCGCTGCAATTGCACTTATGTTTATTTATATTTCCTTAGGCTTTATAGGTAACCACATGGCAGTACCGCAAGAGAAAATAGCTAGTTTAACTGCGAATGATCAAAATATTGGTACTTATTTATTAACGACAATGGCTAGTACGGGATTTGGAACTTTTGGTAAATACTTATTAGGTATTATCGTCGCACTTGCATGTTTAACAACTGCCTGTGGGTTGATTGTATCTGTTTCAGAGTATTTCAATAGAATATTCCCAAAAATTTCATATAAACTTTATGTAATCATCTTTACGTTAATTAGTTTTATTTTAGCTAACCAAGGATTGAATTCAGTTATTACAATGTCTGTTCCTGTGTTAAGCATTGTATATCCAATTGCAATTACATCCGTGTTATTAATATTGATTGCACGTTTTGTACCAACAAAACCAATTGCGCAACAAATCCCTGTGGCAGTGGTGGCAATCGTTTCAATCTTAAGCGTTATTCACACACAAGGTTGGATTAACATAAATATTATTGATAGTTTACCATTAAAAGATTATTCATTAGAATGGTTCCCAATAGCTGTTATCACAACAATCATTGGCTATCTCGTATCTTTAATGCTTAAAAACCAACAAACAATAGTTTATGAAAAAGAATAGTTAAATCAAATAGGAGGCCGAGACAAAATAATGTCTTGGCCTCCTTTATAATACAAGCAGTAGAGGGGTTATTTAAAAATATTCTTATGCCAAGTTTTTGATAGAAATACTTTTTCTGAGGTATGTCTTAGAAAAAAGATAATCTCAATCTCGTTTTATTTGTAAGTTGTCTACATATTTATATCACGTTCATTTTTTACGTAATATTTATTTGTTGTTTTTCATATCAAGTAATTGGTTTTTCATTTCTGTTTCTAACTCATTTAACTCAGTTTCAGCTTGTTTGCGTTTGTTACGACCTTGTTCTTGAATTTGTAATGTTTGCTCAATCGTGTCAATAATATCTTGTTGTGTCGTTTTTAATGTTTCAATATCTACGACACCGCGCTCATTTTCTGTAGCTGTAGCAACAGCGTTTTGTTTTAATAACTCTGAATTTTTGAGTAATAAATCATTTGTTGTATCAGTAACTGCTTTTTGTGCTGAAACTGCATTACGTTGTCTCATAAGTGTTAAAGCAATCGACATCTGATTTTTCCATAATGGGATGCTTGTTAAAATTGAACTTTGAATCTTTTCAGCTAGTGCGTGGTTCACGTTTTGTATCATTCGAATTTGTGGTGCAGTTTGAATAGCAATTTGTCTTGATAATTGTAAATCATAAATACGTTTATCTAATCTATCAACGAACTGTTCCATATCTGATACTGCTTGAACATCCATTTGATTATTAGTTGATTCAGCTTGTGACCTTAGTTTAGGTACTCCTTCTTGTTGTAATAAATGTTGTTTTCTTTTAGCTGCTTCAATATATAGGGTTAATTCATCAAAGTAATCTTTATTTAAATTATATAATTCATCGAGCATCTCTATGTCTTTATTTAAATTATTTTTATGCTTATCTAATTCGATAGAGATACGATCAATTTGTGAACCTACTGATTGCATTTTAGAGAATATTTCATTAACCGAAGCTTTAGTGCGTCTAAAAATACGTTTTAACTTAGACTGATTTTCCGGATTTAATTCATCAGGATTAACAGATTTAAGCTTACTCATCAATCCATTTAATGATTCACCTACAGGCCCTACATCCGTTGTCTTCACTTCGTTTAAAATACGATGTGAAAATTGAGACATATTGGATTGTGCAGCTGTACCATAGTTTAATAAAGTATCATTATCCATTGGTTTTATTTGTTCACTCAATTTGTCAATTTTCTGCTGATCTTCTTGAGAGTATTGTTTTGTGCTGTTGATAATCTCTGATTCATTTGTTGTCTGTTCATCAATATATTTATCCAATGGATGCGAATTTAAAAAGTCTTGTTCTCTAACCATTTAATTCCTCTCCATTTCATCGTGTATATTATTTATGTCTTTTTTGTTCAATTTTGTTCAATTCCAGTTCTATATCTAATTGACTATAATCTTCTTCGTTGATTCTTTTTAAGTCTGCTACTAAAGTACGTTTAACTTCATCTAGAGTAATACGCGTTTGTGCTAACTTTTGTTTTTCTTCTTCAGACTTTTTTGGTGACTTTGATAATCTCGTATAGGCTTCAATTAAATTCAATGCATTATCGATATGAGAGTAAAAGAAACTCTCTACTTTGAAAAACGTTCGTGGCTGTTGTTTAACTGCATAATATATAGCTCGTGTGATCCGATATATTTCATTGACTTGCTTAAAATCTTTAATTGATCTTACATTAACAAAAGATTTTAAAATTCTTCTTATTTTATCTTGAGCGTTATTTAACTGACTATTGATAAAATGATAATCTCTACGTGATAAGCCAATTTCTTTTAAATATTTTCTAGAAGTTAAACGTTGAGTAGGGAAGTAGAACGCTACAAACGCTACCGCAGAAATAAGAAAATCAAAAATAAAATATACGTCTAATGCAAATACACTAGCAATCCATGCGATAACAGCTATTGGAAAAGCAATAATGGCCCCGTAAATACGCGAAATATTGTATCTCAAACTTCATCTTCCTTTATAATGTTTATAATGTTCTAAAATTTTTCCATGATGGGTTAGTTTCAATTTCTTCAATCTCATAATCTTCTATATGAGAAGCAGGTGAAGCACCCTCAATTACAGCATTGGTAAACGATGTTAACGAATTTTTATCGCCTTGGGCGTAAATGTCTACATAATCAGATACGTTTTGTACAGTACCTACAATATTATATTTTCTAGCTATCTTTTCAGTATAATAGCGAAAACCGACACCTTGCACTATACCAAATACTTTAATATGTTTGCATTGCATATAATCACCTCTTATTATCATTATACGAAATTTTAACTTACAAAACTAATATTTTTGTTTGGATAGTAATTGTCTATCGGCCAAAAGTATGAAACAGATAACTTGATTTTGTTCATGATACATTTAAAATATTATACATAGCTATTAATCAAATATAATAAGCATAACGACAATAAGACTTATTTTTTATATACAATACATATATGTAATGCGTGTGAACAAGTGAGTTCTAATAAAATAAATTTAATCATTCTAAAATAATGATGATACTATAAGTACCGTATACAATACTGGTATTTTTTAAGTTAAAGATGAAAGGGTGTAATTTACATGTGGACAGTTGCAAAGATTCGAGCTGATTATGAAGGCTGGTGGTTATTTAGTGACTGGACTGATCATATCGTCGAACAATATCATTTTGATAATTATGAAGAAATGTTAAGTTACTACCAATCAATAATAGGAAATAGTAAGCAGTTTTACGATAATTATTTAGTTGGCAAATACAATATTCATGCATTTTATAATAATTGTGAATTAGGTTTTTGTGAAGATTGTGATGAAGATTTACAGATTTTTTATAGTTATATTGTTTTAAATAATAATGAAGTTTATTATAAATTACCTATTATTTAAGAAATAGTTTTTTCACAATTGCATTGCATTTTTAGTTAAAATAGCTTATAATATGAGTCAAGCAATTGTTTTATTCCATATTGCAAAGAATATTGTAAAACAGATTTAGACTGTGAAATTGTATTTTTTGTAATATGCGAATAATGCATATTGAATGAATATTAGTCTTGGAGGTTTCACATTTATGAAACAAGGTACAGTAAAATGGTTTAACGCTGAAAAAGGATTCGGTTTTATCGAAGTTGAAGGAGAAAACGACGTATTCGTACACTTCTCAGCTATTAACCAAGAGGGTTACAAATCATTAGAAGAAGGTCAATCAGTTGAATTTGAAGTAGTTGAAGGCGACCGCGGTCCTCAAGCTGCAAACGTTGTAAAACTATAATATAGATTGCAATATTGACTTATCAAAGAACCTTGTTAAAGGTTCTTTTTTTTATAGCCTTCTTGCGATGAGCTAGGGGGCTTAATGTATGTCCTCTTCTATGAATAGCCGTTATATTTAATTACGGTGGCTTATTGTATACATAATACATATTATTTCATATCAGTATAAACTAAATGAAAAGTGGTTCCATCAACCTAAAGTAGGGGATAGAACCACTTTTTTAATTTATTTAGTATCATTTATAATTAATTGTCTTAAAGATTGACGTTTAATGACTTCTCTTGCTTTACTATCTTTCAAGAAGAATACTGAGGGCTTTTGCATTTGGTTATAATTTGAAGCCATTGAGTAGTGGTATGCACCTGTAGATAAGATAGCTAAATAATCCCCACGTTTTACTGTGCTAGGTAATTGGGCATCTTTAATAATAATATCTCCAGATTCACAAAGTTTACCTGCAATGGTTACAGTCTCATCTTTCGGGTCATTTCTATTAATTAACAAAGCTTCATACTGAGCATCGTATAACGCTGTACGAATATGGTCGCTCATACCACCATCTACAGACACATATTTATTAACATCGGGGATGTTTTTAATTGTACCTACTTCATATAGCGTTATACCTGCTTCACCAACAATAGATCTTCCTGGTTCGATTCCAATTTCTGGGAGTGGGTAGTCAAACTGCGTAGAAAATTGTTTAATAGCATCAGTAATCTCAGTTATACCGGTTTCAATAGGGAAACTTACATCTCCTTCAACATACTTAATGCTAAACCCTCCACCTAAGTTAATCAGTTCAACTTTTATATCATTTTCTTTCAACCATTGAATTACAATTTTAGCAGTTTCAATCATAGCTTCTGTACCTTCAATTTGTGAACCTACATGGAAATGGACACCTTTTAACTTCAAGTGTTTTGAGTTTATTACTTTTTCAACGCCTTGAATCGCTAAACCATGTTTGATTGATAAACCAAATTTACTATCTTCTTGCCCAGTTTGAATAAATTCATGTGTATGTGCTTCAACACCTGGGTTTAACCGTAATACTACATTTACTGTTTCACTTGCATATTTATCAATCAGTTCAATTTCTTCTAAAGCGTCAATCACAATATATCCTACTTTACTTTCTAACGCGTATTGAATTTCATGCTTTGTCTTATTATTACCATGAAAATGAATATGCTGGGGATCGAAACCAGCCTCTAAAGCTGTATATAACTCTCCCTCAGAAACTACATCAAGTTCAAGGCCTTCTTCTTGGACTAATTTCACCATTTGTAAACAAGTAAACGCTTTAGAAGCATATGAAATACTGTATTTTAAATTACTTTTTTGAAAGGCTTGATGAAATCGTTGCATTTGTGCCCTAATTTGATTTTCATCATAAACGATAGTGGGGGTGCCAAAACTCTGTGCTATTGTTTTAAGACTAGTGCCTCCCATTGTAAGCTCGCCATAACTATTATATTCTACTGCCATAATTTATCTATACTCCTTTATTAGTGAGTCATGATTCATTGCGCTTAACTGTTCAGAATTCGCGCCAACACCTTTAAACGTAAATTCATCAATGCGAATATCATTATTATATAATAATACTTCATCCTGTGCATGAACATGATGATCTACTTCAACAAACATATGACTCATCATCAGTGCACGAATGGGATAACGTTTGCCATTGATAAGCGCCTCATGTTTGGCCCTCGATTTAAGGATACCATCTCCATAGCCAATATCAACTACTGCTAATTGTGTATGATTGTGCGTAGCTTCAAATGCAAAGCTGTAACCACAATAATCACCTTCATTTACTTCACGTACTTGAATGACATTGCCTTTTACAGTCAAAGCTTGTTCAATGGATTTTTCATCAATTGTAGCATAAGGTCTTGAACCGTATAATGCTATACCCACACGAGCGTGTGTATGATTTTCAAAAACACCATGTTCTCTATAATAACTTGCACTATTTTGCGCATGTATCATATCAAATTGATAACCTTCATCTAACAAGTTTTTAACAACTGTTAACCACGCTTTACGTTCTATATCATATTCAGGCACGTCAAATTCATCTGCATAACCAAAATGCGTCCATAAACCTGTAATGTGCACTTTCTCATTACTTTTATCATTACGATGGTGAATGAGTACTTCTCTTATTTCATCAATGGTTTTCAAACCAGAGCGATGTAATAAATTTTCATATTCTAAATGAACTTCAATACCTTTTAAATCTTCTAAATGCTGATAATAAAATGCTAAAGATGGCAATGTCATTTGAATTTGGTTATCACGTACTTTATCAAATTCATATACAGCATTCATTAAAAATATAGTTGCGTTTGGCGCTAATTGTCGTATACGTATAGCTTCTCTTAAAGAAGTTGTACTAAACGTGTTGATGCCTGCTTCTAAAAATTGATTAACTGCAAATTCCAATCCATAATGATAAGCATTGTTTTTTACAACTGCCATAAGTTGATTATTTTGAATTACTTTTAGCGCATTATTATAAAATCTTTCAGTGTCTACAGACCAAATTGCTGTCATTATGCTTCCACCTCGCCATAAGATTTTAAAATAGCTTCATAATAATCTGCAATCTTAATCAACATATGTTCATTAAAGTTTAAATGAGCGGTATGCAACCCAGTTACATATCCTTTCGACACGTCTCGCACACCAACAAATACAAAATAACTTGGAGCAAGTTGACTATAAAAACTAAAATCTTCACCAAATAAATACGGTGTCGGTTTATCAATAATTGTAAAACCAGCATTTTCTAAGCCATGTTCAACATGCTTGCGTAGTTTTGGCGCATTATATGTAGGTGGATAGCCTTCTTCAAACTTCACTTCACAATCTACATTAAACAATAATTTGACACTTTCAGCAATCGTCTTCATTTGTTGTTTAACTGATTCTAAATCATTGATGTCATAAGTTCTTATCGTACCTTCTAAATATCCGTTACTTGGCACTGTATTGATCGCTTCTCCAGCTACAAAGTGTCCCATATGCACAATATTTCTTTTTAATCCATTTAAATGGAATTGCTGTATTTGACCGACTTGACTTAATACATGTTGTAAGGCTTCTCCAGCTGAATAACCTTGCTCTTTATCCGCTACGTGGCTAGACAGGCCAGTTAAGTAAAAGCGATATTCGGTCGCACTTGCCGTAATTTCTTCATCTCGAATTACAACATGGCCTTCGTCTTCAAACGGCATAACATGGATACCAAACACTGCTTCTATAGGGTAATTTTCAAACGCACCTGCACGAATTAAACGGTTTGCGCCGCCGCCGGTTTCTTCAGCTGGTTGGAAAATAAAAACGATATTTTGAGGCAATGTCCCTTGATCTGCCATAGCTTTACATCGTTTAACAAATAACATTAACACAGTTGTATGTCCATCATGGCCGCACGCGTGCATCACATTATCAGTTAAACTTCGATAGGGAACATCATTTTCTTCAAAAATAGGTAACGCATCTATATCTGCGCGATAAGCAATTGTATGTTTTCCATTACCTGGAAGGTATGCAATTAATCCCGTATCAAGAGGGCGCTTATACTCAACGCTAAGATTATCTAAAAATGCTGCGATATAGTCTGTCGTTTCAAATTCTTGTAGGCTTAATTCTGGATGTTGATGCAAATGACGTCTATGTGTTGTTACAAATTCTAACTCATTCATTAAAATCAAATCCTTCTAGTTTATTAATTTGTTTAAACATAAAACTAAATCAACGTCTAAACTTTTATGTATAAAAAAGAGGAGGTTAGACGAACATCATAAATTGATATATACATATAAATTAATGCGTCTATCAATCATTAGATGTTATTTCGTCATAAACCTCCTATATAAATATTTTAATTTCAGCTTCTATTTATCATTTAAATCAATTATTAATCATTTAATTTTCTTAAAGCTGAAACAATTTCACGTTTTGAATCTTCTACTTCACTTGTTTGTTTAATGACTTTAGCTGGTGTGCCTGCAACTACCGAACCAGCTGGTACTTCTTGGGTCACAATTGCACCGGCTGCAACGATTGATCCTTTACCAACACGAACACCTTCCAAAATAACTGCATTCGCACCGATAAGCACATCATCTTCAATTATAACTGGTGAGGCACTTGGTGGTTCAATTACACCAGCTAATACTGCACCAGCACCAACATGAACATTTTTACCAGTAGTAGCACGACCACCAAGTGTAGCATTCATATCTACCATAGTACCTTCGCCAACAACTGCGCCAATATTGATAGTCGCACCCATCATAATAACTGCACCATCTTCAATAATAGCTTGTTCACGGATAAATGCACCGGGTTCTATACGTGCATTCGTATTTGTTAAGTCTTTCAATGGGATAGCTGAGTTACGACGATCCATTTCAATTTCTAATTCATCAATACTCGATTGATTATTTTCATAAAACTGTTTCCAATCATCCGCTTCACAAAAGATAACCTTTGAATCAGAACCGCCAAAAACTTTAAAACTTTCAGGGAAGGTTACATTGTCAAACTGCCCATTCACATAAACTTTAAGGGGTGTCGATTTCTTTGCATCACTTATATATTGAATAATCTCTTCTGCCGTTAAATGTTGTACCATAATTTAATTCTCTCCTTAGTGATTATAAATTATCAAATGTGTAAAAATCATTTGATTTATGAATTAATTTTTCTGCTGCGCCTATTGATCCATTAGCAAATATATCTTTTGATTGAGCACGATGCGTGATTTCAATTGTTTCATCCGTTCCCGCAAATAAAACATCATGTTGCCCCACAATAGTTCCACCTCGGACCGAATGTATACCAATTTCATCTTGTGTACGTTTTGCATTTGTTTCATGTCTATCATACACAGGCGTCGTTTTATCGCGTAATGACTCGATCACATCGTATAATTTCACTAATGTGCCACTAGGTGCATCTACTTTCTTATTGTGGTGTGCTTCTGTAAGTTCAATGTCGAAATCTTGAAGTAGTGGGACAGCCGCTTCTAAAATTTTAGTTAGCGCATGGACACCGTAACTCATATTCGCACTGAAAAATACTGGCATTTTACTGCTAAGTTCTTTTAATTTTTCAACGATTTCCTCTTTTTCCCCGGTTGTTGCAATTACCAATGGTAGTTTAAATTCATCATCTAATAATGGTAACAATAACTCTGGATTTGAGAAATCAATTGCAACATCTGCATCCTTAGCGTCTGAAATACGTTCAAAAGTCGGGTAAGGATACGTTTTTGATGAATCACGTACAATTACACCTTCAACTTCATGTCCCTTTTCTTCGGCTAATCTGGCCACGCGTTGATTCATGGCACCATAACCTATTAAAATGATTTTCATGCTTGGTCACCTGCTTTAAATTGTTCATATGCTTGTTCTAATGTTTCACGCTCAGCATCTTGTAATTTCACTAGCGGAAGGCGTACTTCATAATTACCAAAACCTTCAACTGCAGTGAGGGCCTTAATTGGAATAGGGTTAACATCAATTGCTAAAGCGTCTAATAATGTTTGAATAGGGTGAAATTGTACTTCAATATCTTCTCCCTTTTGCTTAGCATTATATAATGATTGGAATGCGTTTGGTATTACATTTGAAGCTACTGAAATAACACCGTGACCACCTTTATCAAAATAGTCAACGACATTATCGTCATTTCCACTATATAAAGCAAAATGATTTAGATCTAAACGTTTTTTTAGTTCGTCCATATATTCAAAATCATTAGTAGCGTCTTTTAAGGCTACAATATATTCATTATCACTCAAAGTTTCAACCGTTTCAGGATTAATCGTCATATTTGTACGTGATGGTACATTATATAAAATGACTGGTAATTTCACTGCATTAGCAATAGTAGTAAAGTGTTCAATTAAACCGCGTTGATTCGTTTTATTATAGTATGGCGTGATAAGCATAATACCATCTGCACCAATTTCTCTAGCACGTACTGAAGCTTGTATAGACTTTTCAGTATTGTTTGTACCTGTACCAGCAATAACTGGTACTTGGCCATTTACATAATTCACAACTACTTCTAAGACTTGGTCTTTTTCTTCGTCTGTTAACGTTGGATTCTCAGCTGTAGTGCCATTAACCACAATACATTTTGCATCGTTTTCTAATAAATATTTTAAATGTCTTCTCAGTGCATTTAAGTCTATTTCATTATGTGTAAATGGTGTTGTTAAAGCGACACCTACACCTTCAAATATATGTCCCATATTATTTTACTCCTTTCAAGCTCATAACTTGGTCAAGCACTTGTACTGCATTTAAAGCCGCGCCTTTCAATAAGTTGTCAGAAGTACACCAAACATGGAAAGTATTGTCTAATGAATCGTCGCGACGAATTCTACCAACAAATATCTCATCTTTACCTGTAGAGTGAATCGCTAATGGGTATTCATTCTGTTCTGGATTATCAATAAGTACTACACGTTGATCATTTTCAAAGAGTTGTTGAATTGCTTGTACTGAAGCTTCTTTTTCTAGCGTAACGCTCATATGCACACTGTGACTATCTTGAACAGGCACACGGACGCAAGTCGCTGTTACTTTTAAATCATCATCTTTTAAAATTTTTCTTGTTTCATCAATCATTTTTTGTTCTTCTTTTGTATACCCGTCTTCAAGAAAAGTATCAATATGTGGTAACACATTATTATAAATAGGATGCGGATATGCTTCTGGTTCTTTACCATTTGCACCTTCAGATAAATCTTGTCTTCCTTTAACTCCTGAACCTGAAACTGCTTGATAAGTTGTATATGCTACGCGTTGTAATCCAAATGCTTCTTGTAATAATTTCAAAGGTACAACAGATTGAATCGTTGAACAGTTTGGATTTGCTATAATTTTTCTATTTAAGATTGGCTCATTAACTTCAGGTACAATTAAATCAATATCTTCTACCATTCTCCAATGACTAGAGTTATCAATAACAATTGCACCAGCTTTTTCAAAAATAGGGGAGAAATGCGCACTTGTACTACCACCAGCGCTCATTAACACATAATCATAATGTTCTGTTGCAGCTTCTTCTGTTAATTCTCTAACTGTATATGTGCTGCCTTGAAATTCAATTTTCTCACCAGCAGAACGCGCAGATGAAAATAGTACTAATTCATCAAATGAAATGCCTTTGCGATTGATTGTTTCTAACATTTTTCTTCCTACTAAACCAGTTGCGCCCGCGATTGCTAATTTTGTCATATCTCATACACTCCATTTTCATTATTTTATTAAAATTGATTATATTAAGAAAATTCAGATATCAAATGTTTCGTATAGTGCTTGAACGGCACGTTCACCATTTTCAGAATCTATAACACATGAAATACTAATTTCTGATGTTGTCGTTTGATAAAAGGTAATACCGTTTTCGATCAGTGTGATAAACGCTTTTGAAGCAACACCAGACATATCACGCATACCAGAACCAATTAATGAAAGTTTAACGTATGCTTCATTAATCTTGAAGTCTAACGCATTAAATTTTTCTTTTAATGATTCTAAAATACGTGTGATTTGAATTGCATCTGTGTCTTTAATCGTAAACGACATTTGCAATCCTTCCAAATTTATTATTTGAGAAATCATATCAACATTAACAGATTCATTCTCTAAATGATTAAATAAATCTGTTAATAGTCTGTTATCTGGCAGGGGATGGCTAATAGTAACGTGCATCATATGTGTATCTAAGGCAACACCCGTAACTGCTTTTTTTTCTAATAATTCTGCTTGTGACATAATCCATGTTCCTTTCACATTTGATAAAGTTCTTCCTAAATATAGGGGGATATTATAATTGTTTGCTAGTTCAACACTTCTTGTTTCAAGTACACCAGCACCTAAAGCACTCATTTCCATCATTTCTTCATACGAAACGTATTCAAGTCGCCTTGCGTCTCTGTAGACTCTAGGATCAGTAGCGTATACGCCGTCTACGTCTGTATATATTTCACAGGTTGTTTGATTACTAGCAGCTAAAGCGACAGCCGTGGTATCTGATCCCCCGCGACCTAATGTCGTTACTTCAAACTCATCATTGATACCTTGGAACCCTGCGATTACTAATACATCATTACTTTCAAAAGCATGTTCAAATGTGATGGGATCAATTTCTGCAATACGACTTTTTAAATGATGGCCAACTGTTTTAATACCAGCTTGGTAACCTGTCATCGCTTTAGCATTGACGCCAATATCATTTAATACCATTGATAAATATGATACGGTTTGCTGTTCACCAGTAGTTAGTAACAATGCGAGTTCTTGATCTTTTGGTGTAGTTGTAAGCGTTGAAACATTAGCCATGAGTTCATCAGTGGTTTTACCCATTGCGCTAACTACAACAATGAGTTGTTCACCATTTTCAACTCTCGTTTGTAACATTCCGGCTATATTTTTTATTTTTGTAAAATCACTTACCGAAGAACCTCCAAATTTCAAAACACTTCTTCCCAATTCTATATCCTCCTCATTTAATAGGGGAGAATCACAATGATATAAAAAAGAACAAGTCCGGAATGCGAACCTGTTCTATAATTTATATACAAGTGATGCACTCCATTATTTTAAAATAATGACAGACTCTTAGCTCTTAACCATAAAGTCCAACTTGTTATAAGCTGCTATTATAACTGTTTCGGCATCTCACCCTTTCAAAATTAGCTGCTAGCAGACAGGTTCTTCTAAAATTTACTAATGATTGATGCGCCTCATCAAAACTTATTTAATTTTTGTTTATGACTCATATTATACATACGGTTATATGTACTGTAAACCGCTTTTACAAAGTTTTTATAATTTACTGAAAAATTAAACTATTTTACACACGTTTTACTTTATAAGTGTAAATGTATCTATTTTTTAATATGAAGTTTTTATACGTTAATAATATAAAGATTAAGCAAAAACTTAAAATTCCTCATATACAGCAGGATCTTGGTCTTTACGTCTACCATCTTCTCGCGTAAGCGTATCTATTTTCTCTAAATCATCGCTATCTAAATAAAAATCAAAAATATCAATATTTTGAAATTGTCTGGCTACCGAGGTAGATTTTGGAATAGGGACCACGCCGTTTTGTATATGCCATTTTAATATAACCTGAGGTATGGTTTTATTATGTTTATCAGCAATTTCGGTAATCTTTTCATCATTGATAACATTCGACGCACGGCCCAACGGACTCCACGCTTGAGTGACAATGCCTTTTGATGCATTATACTTAACCATTTCTCGTTGATTGAAATAAGGATGTAACTCAATTTGATTTATGACTGGTAAAACGCCAGTTTCCTTTTCTAGTGTTTCAATATGTTCAGGTAAAAAGTTACAGACACCAATTGATTTGACTAAACCAGCTTTTTGGGCATCAATCATAGCTTGCCAAGCTTCAATATATTTACCTTGTTTCGGATTTGGCCAATGGATTAAATATAAATCCAAATACTCGACGCCCAAACGGTATATTGACTCCTGTATTGCAGTAAGCGAAGCATCATAATCTTGATAACGACCTGGTAATTTGGAAGTTATAATGATTTGATCTCGCGGTACATTACTCATTTCAATAGCCTTACCAACAGTGCCTTCATTTTCATAATTATATGCTGTATCTAATAAACGGTAACCTTGGTCTAACGCACTTACAATCGCATGCGCGCCTTGCATACCGTTCAGTTTATATGTACCGAAACCTATTTGAGGAATAATTTGCCCATCAAGCATATTTAACTGTTCCATTTATAAATACCTCCATCATTGTATAGTTATTTTGAATTATATAATTCAAAATAACTTATTCATAGTAATCAGCCTGAGCATAGAAGCTTATCTTGCATCATAAAACATAAAAGGGGAGGGTGTTTGCGTTTTTCCAAGCAGCGTTTATTGGCGCTCTCGTTAAGATGGATAGTAAAAATACAAAAAACAAGGATATTGCATAAGCACTATTAGGTTTAAGTCAATTACTTGAAGTAAGGACTATGTATAAGTGTTAGTAAATTCAAAAGAAGGCTTATAATGTCTAATCATCTTCATAAATTGAATGAAGTCGTAGCTCTCTGAAGCGTTGACGCTTTACAAGTTCAATTCAAATAGCTATTGCCAATATGATATTAAATAGGCTGAAATATCAATAGATATCTCAGCCTCTAATCTTTATAAACGCTATTTATTATTTACTTAAAACGCCTGTTTCTTGTAGATAAGCTTCATATGAGATTTCTTTAGACAATCCACCAGCAGGGTTTAAGTCAATCACACGGTTAGCAATTGTATTGATAAACTCAAAGTCATAAGATGTGAATATCATAGAACCTTTGAAATTTTTCAAACCATCATTTACCGCTGTAATACTTTCTAAGTCTAAGTGGTTAGTAGGCTCATCGAGCAATAACACGTTAGCACTTGATAACATCATTTTACTTAACATGCAGCGCACTTTTTCGCCACCTGATAAAACACTCGCTTTTTTCTTAACTTCTTCACCGCTAAATAACATGCGTCCTAAAAAGCCACGTAGGAATGTTTCAGTTTGTTCGTCTTCAGGCGCATATTGACGTAACCAGTCAACAAGATTCATGTCTACACCTTCGAAGTATTCAGAATTATCTTTAGGGAAATAACTACGTGAAGTCGTCACTCCCCATTTAACTGTACCTTCATCTGGTTCCATTTCACCAGCTAAGATTTTAAGCAACGTTGTTTTAGCAAATTCACTATCTCCAATTAATACGGCTTTATCATTAGGGTACATTGTAAATGAAATGTTATCTAACACTTTTACACCGTCAATTGTTTTCGACACATTCTCAACAAACAATAAATCATTACCAATTTCACGTTCCGGCGTAAATTTTACGTATGGATAACGACGTGAGGAAGGTTGAATATCATCTAGTTCAATTTTTTCTAATTGTTTTTTACGACTTGTTGCTTGTTTAGATTTAGATGCGTTCGCAGAGAAACGAGCAACGAAATCTTGCAATTCTTTAATTTTTTCTTCTTTTTTCTTGTTTTGTTCTTGAGCCATTCTCATAGCTAATTGACTTGATTGATACCAAAAATCATAGTTACCAACGTAAACTTTTATTTTTCCATAATCTAAGTCA
This sequence comes from Staphylococcus sp. GDY8P120P, assembly GCF_017892065.1. NCBI lineage: Bacteria > Bacillati > Bacillota > Bacilli > Caryophanales > Staphylococcaceae > Staphylococcus > Staphylococcus sp. GDY8P120P. The sequence continues at coordinate 25,577 of NZ_JAESKI010000003.1, forward strand.
GCAATATGCGTACACACATTATTTAAGAAGTGTCTATCGTGTGATACTACGATAACTGTATTTTCAAAGTTGATTAAGAAATCTTCTAACCAACTAATAGCTGGAATATCTAAACCGTTTGTAGGCTCATCAAGTAGAAGGACGTCTGGCTTACCAAATAAACTTTGGGCCAAAAGGACTTTTACTTTTTGATTGTTTTCTAATTCAGACATCTTTTTATCTTGTAAATCTGCAGAGACGCCTAAACCAGATAGCAGGGAGCCCGCGTCTGCTTCAGCGTTCCAACCATCCATTTCAGCAAATTCGCCTTCTAATTCCGCTGCTCTAATTCCGTCTTCATCACTGAAATCTGGTTTCATATAAATTTCATCTTTTTCTTTCATAACTTCGTATAAACGTTCATGACCTTTAATTACCACATCAATAACACGTTCATTTTCGTATGCAAAGTGATCCTGTTTTAAAATTGCTAAACGTTCATTTTTCCCCATAGAAACATGACCAGATTGCGCATCCAGTTCACCAGATAAAATTTTTAGAAACGTTGATTTCCCAGAACCGTTCGCTCCAATCAAACCATAACAATTGCCTTCTGTAAATTTAATATTTACATCTTCGAATAGTTTACGATCGCCAAATCGTAAACTCACATCAGTAACTTGTAACATGCATTTGCTCCTTTTTCGATAATCTAACGGACAAATTATAACACAATTATCCAGGAGTTTCGACCATTCTCAATGTGATGATGCTTGTTTCTTTATACCATGTTATAATAAATAAGAATAAATTTAAGTACGAAGGAGAACAGTATGGCCCAAGACGAGAAAAATATTGTAGGTTCCATAGAGTTTCTTGAAGTTATTGGATTAGAAGGATCTACTTACAAGTTACAAGGACCGAATAAAGAAGAAGTTAAACTCAATCAATCCGAAGTGAATGAAGAAGATGAATTAATCGTAGGCGAAGAATATAGTTTCTTTATTTATCCAAATAGATCAGGGGCATTATTTGCTACACAAAATATGCCTGATATTACCACTAGTAAATATGACTTTGTAAAAGTATTAAAAACAGATCGCGATGGTGCACATGTTGATGTCGGTTTGCCTAGAGAAGTATTAATACCTTGGATTGACCTGCCAAAAGTAAAAGATGTATGGCCCATTCAAGGTGACGAGGTGTTAGTAACGTTGCGTATTGACAGTGAAAATAATATGTTCGCACGTTTAGCAACAGAAACGATTGTAGAATCAATGTACACACCCGTATACAACGATGAAATGCAAAATAAAGTGATTGAAGCTCGACCATATAGAGTATTAAGAATTGGGAGTTTTTTACTTTCAAAAGATGGCTACAAAATATTCGTACACGAATCTGAACGTAAATCAGAACCGCGTTTGGGTGAAAACGTAGAAGTCCGAATCATTGGTCATAATGAAAAAGGCGAACTTAATGGATCATTTTTACCACTCGCACACGAGAGACTTGACGAAGATGGCCAACACATCTTTAACCTATTAGTTGAATATGAAGGAGAGCTGCCGTTTTGGGATAAATCAAGCCCTGAAGCAATAAAAGAAGTATTTAACATGAGTAAAGCTGCATTTAAACGCGCCATTGGCCATTTATATAAAAATCAAATTATTACAATTGAAACTGGTAAAATAGCATTAACTAAAAAAGGATGGAGCAGAGTCGAAGACGAGTTTTCTCTATAGTTAAAAAATAATATTTGAGCACTTTTTATATCTTCCCATATAACACAAATATTTGTGTTATATGGGATTTTTTCATATTACGAATTCTAATTAATTTATCACATGCAAGAATGCAGTTGCATTAATGTTTATAGGAAAAGCACTATTGATCATAAGAGGGTATGTAAATTTTGTAAATGAAGTCAATGAATTCTTAACATAACTTTTACACTAAATCCACTTGTATTTAACAAACAACCTGTAGTATTAGCAGTGTAATAAATACATATAACTTTTGGGTTATTTATTAGGAGGATGTTTCAATGAAAAAATGGCAATTATTTGGTACTACAGTAGTTGGTGCTTCACTTTTATTAGCTGCTTGTGGCGGTGGAAATAGCGGTTCAGGCGAAGAAGGCGGAGAAGTCAAAGGCGACGGTTCATCAACAGTAGGTCCAATCATTGAAAAATTAAATGAAAAGTTCGCAAAAGATAATTCAGATGTTACAGTTTCAAACGGTACTTCAGGAACTGGCGGCGGATTTGAAAAATTCATCGCAGGTAACACTGATTTCTCAAATGCGTCTAGACCTATAAAAGATGAAGAAAAGAAAAAATTAGACGACAAAGGTATTAAATATGATGAATTCAAAATTGCGCAAGATGGCGTAACAATCGCAGTCAATAAAGAAAATGACTTTGTAGACGAACTGACTAAAGAACAATTAAAAGACATTTACTCTGGTGAAGCTAAAACTTGGGAAGATGTAAACTCAGAGTGGCCAGACAAAGAAATTAAAGCATTTTCTCCTGACCAGTCTCACGGAACATATGATTTCTTTAGCGAAGAAATTATGGATAAAGGAGATATTAAAGCTGAGAAAAATGCTGATACAAACGTGATCGTTCAATCTGTGGAGAAAAACAACGAAGGTATCGGTTACTTTGGTTATAATTTCTATACACAAAATAAAGACAAACTAAAAGAAGTTAAAATCAAAGATGAAGACGATAATCTTACTGAGCCAACTAAGAAAACAATCCAAGATGGCTCATATGCATTAAGTAGACCACTTTACATCTACACAAACGAGAAAAAATTAAAAGATAATAAAGGATTCCAAGACTTCATGAAATTTATAATTGAAGATAAAGGTAAATCAGCTGAGAGTGCAGGATTTGTTGCATTACCTGATAAAGATTACAAAGATCAAGAAAGCAAGTTAAACGACATTATTGGTAAAGATAGCGACAAAAAAGAAGAATAAACTTATTAACAATTTTTAAGGTTGGGATTCAGAAAGTGGTGGACAAAGTGATAGCAACTGCATCATTTTGTCACTCACCTTCAAGTTCAATTCATCATATTTAATCATCTAGTGAAATGCCCCTGATGTTTAAGATGAAGAACAATCCTAACCTTTGTTTTAATATTGGGAGTCTATAAGAAAGAAGGGTATTAAAATGACTAATCAGAAAATCTCTGTTAGTGAAATGATTGCTCAAAATAACGCTAAGAAAAAAGGGATTAGCGATAAAATTGTGCCAATCATTTTAGGCATCATCGCTATTTTTTCAATATTAGCGACAGTTGGTATTATTGTCACATTATTAACTGAAACAATAACATTTTTTACACGCGTACCTATAACTGAATTTTTATTTACTAAAGATTGGAACCCATTCTCTTCAACGCCACAATATGGGATATGGGCATTAATCTTAGGCACACTTAAAATTACGGCTATTGCCACATTTGTTGCGGTACCAATCGGTTTAGGCGCAGCATTATATCTAAGTGAATATGCATCTACTAGGGTTAGAAAAATAATCAAACCTATTTTAGAAATCTTATCAGGAATTCCAACAATTGTATTTGGTTTCTTTGCACTTACATTTGTTACACCTGTACTAAGAAGTATCTTCCCTGAATTAGGCAGTTTCAACTCTGTCAGCCCTGGGATTGTAGTCGGTGTTATGATTATCCCTTTAATTTCTAGTATGAGTGAGGATGCGATGTCATCTGTTCCAAACAAAATGAGAGAAGGCGCACTTGGTTTAGGCGCAACAAAGTTTGAAGTTGCAATAAAAGTAGTCTTACCAGCAGCAACTTCAGGTATTATGGCATCTATTGTCTTAGCCATTTCTCGTGCAATAGGTGAAACAATGATTGTATCACTAGCCGCAGGTAGTACACCGACTTCTTCATTAGATTTAACCGGTTCAATTCAAACAATGACTGGATATATCGTACAAGTTGCTACAGGCGATGCTACATTCGGCTCAGATATTTATTACAGTATCTACGCTGTTGGTTTTACTTTATTCCTATTCACCCTCGTGATGAACTTAATCTCACAATGGATCACGAAACGCTTTAGAGAGGAGTATTAAAATGGCTGAGACAAAAACGAAAACACTTGTTAATCAACAGACAATTGAAAAGAAACTTTCTAGTCGATTAACTACAAATAAATTAAATAAATGGGCATTTTTCGCATGTACGATGATTGGTTTACTATTTTTAGCTGCGTTAATTATAGATACTTTAATTAAAGGTGCTGGTCATTTAACACCTTCATTTTTCACTAGCTTTTCATCTTCTACGCCATCAATGGCTGGCATAAAAGGTGCATTAATAGGGACGATATGGTTAATGGTTACAATTATTCCTATTTCAATTATTTTAGGCGTTGGCACAGCAATTTATTTAGAAGAATATGCTAAAGATAACGCTTTAACTAGTTTCATTAAAGTATGTATTTCAAATTTAGCTGGTGTGCCTTCTGTCGTATTTGGTTTATTAGGACTAACAATATTCGTTAGGGGCATGGGGATTGAGGCACTTGCTTTAAGTAATTCTGTATTAGCAGCAGCCTTAACCATGTCACTGCTTATATTGCCTGTTATTATCGTTGCGAGCCAAGAAGCAATTAGGTCTGTACCGAGTCCAGTTAGGGAAGCCTCATATGGTTTAGGTGGAAATAAATGGCAAACGATTCGTAGAGTCGTTTTACCAGCAGCAATTCCTGGTATTTTAACAGGTTTTATTTTGGCATTATCACGCGCATTAGGTGAAACAGCACCACTAATATTAATTGGTATACCAACTGTATTGTTAAGCTTACCATCCAGTGTTTTCGACCAATTCCAAGCGCTACCAATGGCAATCTATAATTGGGCTAAATTACCTCAAGATGAATTCCAAAATGTGGCATCTGCCGGTATTATTGTCCTACTTGTTATTCTATTATTAATGAATGCAATTGCAATTTTCTTAAGAAATAAATACAGCAAAAAATATTAAAGTTATTTCAAAATTCAATTTAAAGGTAATGACTATTTTTGGGGAAAGATTAATCATATTTAATTTATAAATAGTCAATAAAAGGAGTTTTTAATTATGGCTAAAGAAACAATTAAAAAAGAAAAATCAGAATTAGAAACACATGCAGCTCAAAATGCAACACCTATTACAACACTAGATACAGAGCTAAAAGCTAATAAAACACCTGATAGGGAGAAAAAAATTATTTATTCTACTAAAAATTTAGATTTATGGTATGGCGATAATCATGCTTTAAAAAATATTAACCTGGATATCTTAGAAAATAATGTAACTGCTATTATTGGCCCGTCAGGTTGTGGTAAATCAACTTATATTAAAACATTAAATAGGATGGTCGAACTCGTACCCTCTGTTAAAACAGCAGGTAAAATTATCTACCGTGATCAAAACATCTTTGACGATAAATATTCAGTTGAAAAATTGAGAACGAACGTCGGCATGGTATTCCAACAACCAAATCCTTTTCCAAAATCAATCTATGATAATATCACTTACGGACCAAAAATACACGGTATTAAAAACAAAAAAGTACTTGATGAAATCGTAGAAAAATCTTTACGTGGCGCGGCAATATGGGATGAATTAAAAGATCGGTTAGATACGAACGCTTATAGTTTATCAGGTGGGCAACAACAACGTGTTTGTATAGCACGTACTTTAGCCATCGAACCTGATGTAATATTAATGGATGAGCCAACTTCTGCGTTAGATCCAATTTCAACTTTAAAAGTAGAAGAACTCGTACAAGAGCTCAAAGAAAAATATTCAATTATTATTGTTACACACAATATGCAACAAGCAGCACGTGTTTCTGACAAAACAGCATTCTTCCTTAACGGTTATGTAAATGAATATGACGACACTGATAAAATCTTCTCTAATCCTTCTGATAAACAAACTGAAGATTATATCTCTGGACGCTTCGGGTAATCAATATATGGCGATTAGGCAAAAATACGAAGGTCAATTAAAGGCATTGATTAAGGATTTACGTCGACTTGGCCTCCGTGTATATTATAATATCGAATATGGATTAAAGTCGTTAAGCGAAGAAGATAGAAACTATGCACGACAAACTATAGCTAATGACAAAAATATTAACGCATTAGAAACCGACATAAATGAAAAAGTCATCATGTTGATTACGAAACAACAACCTATTGCGACTGATTTAAGATTGATGATGGCAGCTTTAAAAATCGCTTCTGATTTTGAACGTATTGGTGATAATGCAGCTAACATTGCAGAAATTAGGCTACGTGCTAAGATTATCGATCAGTTTGTACTGACAAGATTAAATACAATGGGCAAACTTGCATTACTTATGCTCAAAGACCTCGATGAGGCAATCAAAAAAGATGACGTTACGTTGATTAAAGAAATCATTGAAAGAGATAAAGACATTGATGATTTGTACAAACACATCGTTAATACAACGTATTTAATAGACAACGATCCTTTTGTCGCAGGACAAGCTCATTTAGCTGCCAGACATTTAGAGCGTATCGGTGACCACATCAGTAATATAGCAGAGAGTATTTTTTATTTTATAACAGGCAAACGCTATGAATCATACGATTAAACAAAAAAGCACAATGGCACGGATTAAGTAAGTTCCAATACTTTGTTTGGAAACCCACACTTAAAATCGTCATTGTGCTTTTTGTATATACTGTATCTTTTACATATATTAACAGTTGCTATTCAAATTCTATCTCATCCGTCAGTTGTTCCAAGTCGTCAACTAGCTTACCTATATAGCCAATTGTAGCTTTTAATGGCTGATCAGTGGTTATGTCAATGCCAGCTATTTGAGCTAATTCTACAGGTGATGTACTTCCACCAGCCTTCAATGTATTTAGCCAATCATCAACGGCAGGTTGACCTTCATTTTGGATACGTTGTGACATGACTGTACCAATCGTTAAGCCTGCTGAATAAGTATATGAATATAATCCCATATAGTAATGCGGCTGTCTCATCCATGTTAATTCTGCACCTTTAGTAAATTTAACACTATCTCCAAAGAATTGTGAATAAACGTCTAACATAATTTGGTTTAGCAATGGAGCAGTTAATGATTCGCCGTCATCCACTTTTTTATACACTTCACGTTGATACGCAGCTTCTAATAAATGTGTTACCATATTATGATAATATGTTCTAGAGACAATAGAACCAATAACCCATCGTTTAAATTTAGCGTCATTACTATTTTTGAATAGATAGTTAGCCATCAACATTTCGTTCATAGTTGAAGGTGCTTCTACAAAATACATTGATGGTTCTGACTCTAAATAATTTTGATGGCTTTGCGCTAATGTAAAATGCCCAGCGTGTCCTAATTCATGCGCTAAAACAAATGTTTCGGTCATTTTACCAGTCCATGAAATAAATACATATGAATGTGTAGTATATGGGCTTGCACAATAAGCGCCAGTATCTTTACCTTTATTTTGCGCAAAATCTATCCATCTATCTTGATAAGCTGTTTCAACCATTTTTAAATAATCTTTACCTAACACATTTAATGCACCATAAATATATTCTTTAGAATCTTCAATTGAAATATCTGGCTCATAATCAGGGTCTATAGATACTTTTAAATCTTCAAAATGCATGACCTCTAATCCGTGAACACGTTTAATTAATTTCGCATATTTTTGCATGATAGGTGCTAAATCACTCATAATCACATCAATTTGACGATCAAACATATCTCTAGTTACTTCTTGATCTTGCAATAAATAATCTATGACAGAATCATAACCACGTAAATCTGCTTCTATTTTTTCTTGTTGAACTTGCATATTATAAGTAGCAGCAGTGGTATGTTGATACTTATTCAACGCATCGCTAAATTTTTTAAAGCTAATTCTTCGGAATGCTTCATTGGGATGATCTTCATATTCATTCTCAAACGTGGCGTAATCTAATGGATATGTATGACCATTATGTTCAAACGACTCGAAGTCAATATCTAGCATTTTAGTGATACCATATAATTCAAAAGGACGTTCAAATACAGGTGATAAACTGGCTAATGTCTTTTCGACTTCTGGGCTAAGTTGATAAGCTTTTTTCTCTTTTAATTTTTGTAAAAAATGTGGATATTTTGATGTTGCAATATAATCATTTAAAACATCATTAGAAAGTATTAATATTTCTGACTCTACAAAAGATAATTCACTAGCAATTTTGCCGTAAGAATTTGAAAATTTAGAACTTAACGATTGTGCTTGTTCGTTCGTTGTATCTACACTTAATCTCAATTCAGCGTAATTAGCCATTCTATCTAATTGGATAAGTATGTTTGAATAGGCGTCTAACGCTTCCTCAATTGTGTCAGGTTGATTTAAACGATATACATAGGTTTCATTAAAGTTTTTCGCTAATGTAATCGTTTCGTTTAAAGTTTGATAAAAAGCTTCATCTGAATTAAATAAAGCTGTAATGTCCCAGGTCTTTTCAGAAGGGACTTCATTTCTAAATGGTAGTATTTCAGCCATTTAATCACTCCTCTTCATATACACTTAATTTAATATTAATTATACATGAAAGCACCTTAGAAAATACAATTGTTAGTTTATAAACAAACCGGAAGTATGTTAATGAATGTAACTGTATTTAAAACATTGACAATTGACGTGACTATGCCAATATTTTAATATAAAGTTATACTACTCAGGACTGAATATAAATAGGTTTTCTTTTAGTATAATTAGATTGTTATGATGACAATATATGTCGAATGATATGAGGAGCGCTATAAATGACGATTTTTGATTTGCCTAATTTTTTGTGGATTTCTTTAGTAGCTGTTGTAGTGGTTACATTATTCTGTACGCTTGTTTTGAATAAATGGTTTTCGGCAGCAATTTTAACATTTATTGTCTTGGCTATTGCTGCATTTTTAATACCTAATTTTGAAAATATTACATATGAACCGTTGTTAGGTTTTGCTGCGTTTATGGCAGTGTTAAGTTTAATTATGAGCTTTTTAATATGGTACTTTACACGTGACTTTAGGCGCAAACGTCGTGAAAAGAAAGCGATAAAAGAAATGCGTAAACGTGGTATTACGCCAGAAAACGATACAGAAGAATATAAAAGTAGATAATTTGTAAAAAGCTGGGGTACCAATTGTTATCTCAGCTTTAAGTATATATTAACGATAAGTGATCGAATTAATGTTTGGAATTATATCCTTTTTTTCGGTTGAAATGCTAACCGCTTATGAATCTCGCGAGATAGAAGCCTTTTAAAACTAAGATTTCTATCTCGCGTTTTACTATTTATTATTGAGAATGCTAATGAATAAAAAGAAAGCATTTCGTATTGACCTTAACGTTACGTAAGACATTATAGTTAAGCTATGAGGAGGTTAAGTAAATGGAAATGACAGTTAAAGGGCTGGCCGATTTAGTTGGTATTAGTGTGCGTACATTACATTACTACGACAGTATTAACTTATTAAATCCTACAAGCATATCTGAATCAGGTTATAGACTATATTCTGAGGGCGATTTAGATAAGCTACAACAAATCTTGTTTTTCAGAGAACTTGATTTTCCTTTAAAAAAGATTAAAACAATGCTCGATAATCCATCATTTGATCAGCAAGCAGCGTTAAAAATGCATAAAAAAATGCTAATAGAAAAAAGAAATGGTATTGACCAAATGATACAAACGATTGATCAAACATTACTACATCTGAAAGGAGAATTATCAATGACAAATGAAGAGAAATTTAAAGGCTTTGACTTTAATAAAACGAAATATGATAAAGAAGCACGTGAAAAATGGGGCGAGAAAATTGTAGATAAAGCTAATAATCGTATTAATTCTTGGTCAGTCAAAGAAAAAAATGCTAAATCGGAAGCAATGAACCAAATTTTTAAAAAGTTTTCAGAACTTAGAACACAATCGCCAGGGTCAAAAGAAGTACAAGCAAATGTACAAAAATGGTACAACTATTTAAATTCAAATATCGACTATAATTATACATTGGAAGTATTTAAAAGTTTAGGGGATATGTACGTGGCTGATGCGAGATTCACTAAAAATATCGACCAATTCGGCAAAGGCACTGCCCAATTGATTAAAGAAGCTATAGATATTTATGTAGAAAACTGTCAGTAATAAACAATTTCAAACCAAGTGTACAACCAAGACTTTAGACTGATAAAATAGCGTGCAGCGTTTGCGACAAAAACCAAGTTTTATCTTTAAATGTCATATTGGCTATAGACAACTTGAATCAAAACATAAAGTCCCGCTTCTCAATTGATTGAGTGAGTGGGACTTATATGTGCATTTGATTCAAGTGAGATGCTCCAATCCATTTATCTTTTTCTTGAAAATGTAAAACCAAATAACTAACAACATAGAATATATAAAGCAAACCCTTAAAAAGAGGCTGGTTAAAATATAATTATGTTATAAAGAAAGGCAAATGGTGAATATATAAATAACGATATGGCATTTATATATTAAAAAGGGGGATTTTATGAGTGGAACGCTATTTACGCTTTTTTCTTGCGCTGGGTTTATGGCATTAGTTGCTTGGTATGCTTATTACAAAACAAAAAATAAAGTTAATGATTCTACTGGTTATTTTTTGGCAGGTAGAACGTTAACAGGCAGTTTTATAGCTGGTTCATTAGTACTTACAAATTTATCTGCTGAGCAATTAATTGGGCTGAATGGACAAGCATATAACGCTAATTTAACTAATATGGCGTGGGAAGTGACAGCAGGTTTTTCAGTTATTATTTTATCACTTATACTTTTACCACGCTATTTGAAAGGAGCGTTTACTACACTTCCAGAATTTTTAAACGATCGTTTTGACCAAGGCACAAGACTGCTTGTTGTGATGCTATTTATGCTTGGTTATGGTCTAGTGACGATACCTTCTATTTTATATTCGGGTGCTATCGCTGTATTACAATTTTTTGATATACCTTCTATGTTAGGTATCACCTTTGAACAATCTATGTGGTTATCCGTTTGGGTAATAGGAATAATAGGATCTATGTATGCAATTTTTGGCGGCTTACGTGCAGTTGCTATTTCCGACACGATTAATGGCATTGGCTTACTTATCGTTGGGTTAATCGTGCCTATATTAGGATTCATCACGTTAGGAAGCGGGGATTTCTTAGTTGGTATAAAGACGGTCATTACAGACCACCCAGAAAAATTAAATTCGATTGGCTCGAAAGAAGACGGCGTCCCTTTTGGAACCATTTTCACGGGTATGATATTTGCAAACCTATTTTATTGGGGTACAAATCAATATGTCATTCAGCGAACGTTAGGGGCTAAAAATCTTGCTGAAGGTCAGAAAGGCGCTTTATTTACTGGTTTTTTGAAAATTTTAGTTCCATTTTTAATGATGGTGCCTGGTGTTATTGCATTTCATTTATACGGTTCTAATTTAAAAACCATGGACTTGGCGTATCCAACATTAATTAATGATGTTTTTCCTAAATTTTTAAATGGATTCTTTTTAGCAGTATTACTAGGTGCAGTATTTTCGAGTTTTAATTCACTATTAAACAGTGCTGCCACTATGTTTACTTATGACATTTACAAAGTTATTTTTAACAAAAAAGCTAATGATCAACAAATGATAAGGGTTAGCCAATGGTTCGGTATTACTTTATCATTGATTACATTCTTTATATCTCCACTTTTAATTTATGCACCTGATGGTTTATGGACAGTAATTAGAGAATTTACAGGTTTCTTTAATATACCAATTATTGCAATTGTGTTAATCGGTATATTTTCTAAACGCGTCCCTGCTATTGGGGCTAAAATAGTTATAATCTCTCATGTATTTATTTATTATTTTTTGATGTGGGGGATGCCAACTTTTCTTAATGTGACGCTTCCCATTAATTTCATTCATATTCAAGGCGCGCTTTTCCTAGCAGAAATTATATTTTTATTAGTTATGGGCAGATTCAAACCACTAAAACAACCCTTTGTTTTTATAAATAAGTCTAGGGTAGATCTTACGCCGTGGAAATATGCAACACCGGTTTCAATTTGTTTAGTAAGCACTATGATTTTTACTTTTACTTTATTTTCTAAAATCGGCTTAGCTATAGAAGATGGCATCGTATCCATCTGGTTTTGGCCTTTTACATTAGTGTTGGTAATCGCTACTTTGATAGCATCTTTAATTGCTGTGCAATCATGGAAAAGAAAATACTTAAGCAAATAAACCCAATTAAAATAAGACAATGTCTTATTTTGTAGTGAACATTTATGAGCATAACATGTAATTATAGTATTGATTACCATACATCTGCAAAATAGCATCTCTCTTAAGATTACAGCCTCAATCCATGTTCATGACAAGAAAGCAAATTGCTACAAAATATTGGCATAAAACGTGCCCCCAAAATTTCTTTAATTAGAAACCTTTTGGGGGCTGAATTTTGAAATTTATACGTTAGACACTTAAATTACTTATCTTGTAAAAAAGCATTATAAATACTTTTTGAATGATCGTCACTATCCTTTTCACAATAATACCAATTCTTGCACTCGTAATCTGGGTTCTCCATTCGGTTTTTAGCATCCTTAATAATACTTGGAGAGGGAGCTAATATTTTATCTCCTGTTTCCCAATTTGCAGGTGTAACATGTTCTGTTTTATCTGTTGTTTTTAAAGCTTTGATTACACGTAGTATTTCATTTATATTACGGCCTATAGTAGCCGGATAATCTATAACTGAACGTACCACAGAATCTTCATCAATAATAAAAATAACTCTTGAAGTTTCTGAACCGTTACTTTCTTTAGATAACATGCCGTAGTCTGTTGATATTTGTTTATTTAAATCAGCGATTAAAGGAAATTCTATTTGTGTATCGAAAGTTTCTTCTATACTATTTAACCACGCTACATGTGAAGTTATATTATCTACGCTAATACCCACAACTTCAACGTTCAGTTCTCTTAATTTTGAAGAAGCAACTTGTAAAGCTACAAATTCTGAAGTAGAAACCGGGTCAAAATCAGAAGGATGTGCAAATAGAATAAACCATTTACCCTTATAATCGTCTAAAGATATATTTCCTTGAGTCGAATTCGCGTTAAAATGAGGCGCTTGTTCACCAACATACGGCATACTGTTCATTTTTTGATAATCGTTCGTTTCAAAAGCCATTGATACCACCTCGTGTATTTATAAAGTTTTAATCAAAAGTGAATAATGTGAAACCTAGATTTAAACAAACTAAATTTCTACTTAAACTAAGGATGAGTGAGTAAACCATTTATTTTTTTCGTAATGAATTTAAAAAATTCTGAAATTCACTTTTTTACTTTTATTCCCAAGCATTATGTCATTAAACATTTAAAAAAATTAACGAAATAGATTTTCTAAATTAAAACGATAAAAAATTTATATTGCCGTGTGTCGCTGTTTTAAATTTACATATAAGGTAATAACAGATGTGGAAAGGGGATATAGAATGAAAAAGATACCTAAAGAGCACGGTTTAGATCACACTTTAAGTTTATTAAATGAAGGTTACTATTTTATAATTAATAGAAGCGAAAGACTAAATACGAATATATTTGAAACAAAATTGTTAGGCGAAAAAGTATATTGCCTAAGTGGAAGTAAAGGTGCAGAACTATTTTATGACAGCCACTTATTCAAAAGAAGTGATGCTGCGCCTATCAGAATCCAGAAAACACTTTTTGGGCAAGGTGGCGTTCAATGTCTCGATGGAGCAGCGCATCGCCAAAGAAAAAATATGTTTATGCGATTAATGAACGATAACGCGATGCAGGAAATAAGCACCTCAATTCATAAACACTGGAAAAAATATTTTAATCATATTTCAGAATCAGAAAACATTAATATGTATGAAGCTTCAAAAAGTTTTTTTACAAACAGCTTGTGAATGGACAGGAATCCCTTTAAAAGAAAATGAAATCGATAAAAGGGCTGAACAATTATCTAAATTATTCGAAAACGCGGCATCTGTCGGATTACAACATTGGAAAAGTAGAAGGGCGCGAACAAATGCAGAAACATGGATAAAAGATATAATTCATGACACTAGATTAGCTCGTTTAAACCCATGTAAAAACAGTGCTTTATATCAATTTACTTGGCACTTGGATATAAATAACGAACTACTTGAAGAAAAAGTAGTCGCTGTTGAAATTTTAAACTTATTAAGACCTATGATAGCTGTGTCTGTTTAGGTAACTAATATAGGGTTAGGGATGCATCAATTTCCTGAAGCAGCAAAACAATTACAAAATGGGGGTAATCAATATATAGAAATGTTCTTACAAGAAACAAGAAGATATTATCCGTTTTTCCCTTTCGCAGTAGCGAGAGTACAAAAAGATTTTGAATACGAAGGCTTTAAATTAAAAAAAGGCACGCTAACGCTTTTGGATTTATATGGAACAAACAGACATCCAAAAGACTGGTCTCAACCAGAAACGTTCCTACCAGAAAGATTCATTAATTGGAAACAAACACCATTTAATTTTATACCGCAAGTTGGAGGTAATTATGATTTTAGACATCGTTGTGCTGGAGAATTTGTCACAATGTCTATGATGAAAGCTACAATTCACTATCTAATTAAATATATTAGTTATGACGTACCCGAACAAAACTTTGATTTTAATTTTAATGATATTCCAGCTGTGCCTAGTGACGGTTTTACGATTAATAACATCCATTATTTATAAAACTTAATTAATTTTTAATAAACGGATACATTGACTTTTCGAAAACGATATATTAACACTACTACTTTAATTTGCAAAAGGAGGAGAACCATGGAAAATGCTCAAAACTCAGTCAAAACTTCAGAAGTAAGAAAAAAAGTAGTTGTAACATCTATGGGGAATGCAATTGAATGGTTTGATTTCGCATTATATGCGCAATTGGCAACTTATATTAGCCATAACTTTTTTGGAGATGTGGCAAGCCAAAATCAATTACTTTTTACTTTTGGAACATTTGCTATTGCTTTCTTAATGCGCCCAATCGGTTCACTCGTCTTTGGATACATTGGGGATAAACAAGGTAGAAAAGTAGTGTTAACCATTACAATTACGATTATGTCTGCCTCTACATTAGCCCTAGGTTTACTACCTACTTCGGATCAGATAGGGATATGGGCCCCTATACTCCTATTAGTGGTAAGGATGGCTCAATCCTTTTCTACAGGGGGCGAATATAGTGGCGCTATGACCTATATTGTTGAAAGTTCTCCAGATAAAAAAAGGGGACGACTTACGAGTGGACTTGAAATGGGGACTATGATAGGAAATGCTTTAGCCGCAATTACCGTAGCTACACTTTTATATTTTTTAACTACAAATCAAATAGAGACATGGGGTTGGAGAATTCCATTTTTACTAGCAGCGCCATTTGGCCTTGTAGTCGTTTACTTAAGATTTAAATTAGATGAAACACCATCGTTTAAAAATAAAACAGAGGACTCAGAAAATAACATTTTAAAAGCTTTTAAAGATTATAAAAAAGAAGCTGCCTTAATGGCTATAGGGGTTATATTTTTAAATGTAAATAATTTTATGTTCTTAACCTATTTACCTTCCTTTTTAAAAAGTAACATCGGCATAGATGCTCAATATTCTACGATTCTCAATGCAATAGCATTAATATTGATGCTGCCATTTATTTTTATGTTTGGTGTATTGAGCGATAAATTTGATAATAAAAAAGTGCTTACATTTGGGCTGTCTAGTTTCGTTTGTTTTTCAATACCCGCATTTCTTCTTATGGACACCGGCCACCATATCTTTGTCATTTTCTTAGGTATAATGCTACTTGCAATCATGTTATCTGTTTTTAATGGTGTTATGCCCTCTACATTGCCTGCAATCACGCATACAAATGTACGAATGAAATTCCTGTCTATTATATACAATCTTGGAACAGCTATATTCGGTGGGATTACGCCATTTATTTTATCAATACTAGGCAATTTAAAAAATGGCGCTTTAGCTCCAGCATTTTATTTAATATTTATTAATTTAATTGGATTAGTTGTTTTTGGTATTTACTTTAAAGCTACTTCTAATAAGCCTCTCAAGGGTTCTAACCCTAACATTGATATAGAAAAATCATAAACATTATTAAAATAGTAGCGTTATTAAACCGTATATCCCATGTTTAATTTATTAACAAAAAGGAATCCCCATTAATAAGACCAACAAGAATATAAACATTGCCGTAAACACTTAGCATTTAAGTTCAACATCCAAGATAGTGCATAATAAATTTTTAAGAGGATGTGTTGAAAGATGAGAATGCAAGTTAAGCAATATATAAATGGCGAGTGGATTGAAAGTACGAGTGGTGAAACCATCAACGTTATCAATCCAGCAACTGAAGAAAAAATGGGCGAAATTGCTAAAGGTAACAAGCAAGATGTAGATAAAGCAGTAGAAGCTGCACATAATGTTTATCTTAATTTCCGTCATACTTCAGTACAAGAACGTCAAGATTTATTGTCGAAAATTGTTGTAGAATATGAAAATCGTAAGGAAGACTTGATTGAAGCTATGACAGAAGAATTAGGCGCACCTGTCAAAGTATCAGAAAATGTACATTATCAAATGGGCTTGAATCATTTTGCTGCAGCAAGAGATGCACTAGATGACTTTGAATTCGAAGAACGACGTGGCGATAATTTAATCGTAAAAGAAGGTATTGGCGTAGCTGGATTGATTACACCTTGGAATTTCCCAACAAATCAAACTTCACTTAAACTCGCTGCAGCTTTTGCAGCTGGTTGTCCAGTTGTTTTAAAACCCTCTGAAGAAACACCATACGCAGCGATTATCCTAGCAGAAATATTTGAAAAAGTAGGCGTCCCTAAAGGCGTTTTCAATTTAGTAAATGGGGATGGCGAAGGAGTAGGCAATCCCTTAACGGAACATCCTAAAGTACGTATGATGTCATTTACTGGTTCAGGAGGCGTTGGCGCTAAAATTATGGAAAAAGCAAGCGAAGATTTTAAAAAAGTTTCGCTTGAATTGGGCGGAAAATCTCCTTATATTGTTTTAGCTGATGCTGATATAAAAAGCGCAGCAGAAGCAGCTGTGGGCAAAGTAGTAAATAATACAGGGCAAGAATGTACAGCTGGAAGTCGTACAATCATACCGAAATCTATGAAAGAACAATTCTTAGCAGCTGCAAAAGAAAAAATGTCAACGCTAAAAGTGGGTGACCCACAATCCGAAGAAACAGATTTAGGGCCACTGATCAACCAAAAACAATATGACGGTGTACAAAATTATATAGAAAAAGGAATCGATGAAGGTGCTTCTCTTATATATGGCGGCGCTGGAAAACCTGAACAACTTGAACAAGGTTACTTTGTAAAACCAACGATTTTTAGTGACGTCAATAATCAAATGACGATTGCCCAAGAAGAAATATTCGGCCCAGTAATGTCAGTGATCACTTACGAAAATTTAGAGGAAGCTATTAAAATCGGAAACGATACAAAATACGGACTAGCAGGATATGTATACGGTGAAGACAAAGAAACACTCCATAAGGTTGCTCGTTCAATTGAAGCAGGTATTATAGAAATTAACGAATCAGGCCAAGCTTATAATTTACCGTTCGGTGGCTATAAACATTCTGGTATAGGAAGAGAATGGGGAGATTATGGTATTGAAGAATTTTTAGAAGTTAAATCAATTGCTGGATATTATCAATAAATTGGTAGTACAAGAGGAAATTTAGAATGTAACATTTGCATGTACTTTTCAACTAGTTGCTTAAATATATAAATGTGTGGCTGTTTTCACACTTGAGAAGTGGGAACAGCCCCTTTATTTGTAATAAGGACTTTTGAAATATATGGTATTTGTAACGCTTATATTACTAAAAACTTATACATTCTTAGTTTTGTTTCAATCTAATTATAAACTAGAGTATCAAACGCCCATACAATTTATTCTAGGAGGCTAAATTATGGATTATACATTATTAGGCCATTCAGGGTTAACTGTTTCAAAATATGCTTTAGGCACAATTCCGTTCGCAGGTACAAATGGTTTCGAAAATGCTGGTGGCATGACCCAAGAAACCGCAAATTATATGGTAGATTATGCGTTAGAACAAGGTATTAACCAATTCGATACAGCTAATTTATATTCAAAAGGTGAGTCAGAAATTACTTTAGGAAAAACTATCCGAAATAAACGCGAAGAAATGATTATCAGTAGTAAAACTGGCGTACAATTATCAGAAAACCCTAATGATGGCGGGGCGACTCGTATTAATATTGAACATTCCATCGACAAAACATTAAAACGTTTGAATACCGATTATCTAGACTTATATTACGTACATTTATGGGATGGACAAGTCCCTGTGGAGGAAACTATCCAAGTGATGAATGACTTAATTAAAAAAGGAAAGATACGTTATTGGGGCGTTTCTAATTATAGTGGATGGGCATTAGCGAAAACCCACACGCTAGCGTCAGCCAACAATATGGCGCCACCGATTGCTCAACAAATTTACTATACTCCAGAAGCAAGAGAGGCAGAATATGAATTATTGCCTGCAGGCAAAGAGTTAGGCGTTGGCAATAGTATTTGGTCTCCTTTAGGTGAAGGCTTATTAACTGGAAAAATTAATAGAACTCAATCTGGAGAAGCTGGCACAAGACAAGGGGATGGTTGGCCAGAACCTTATATAAAAAATAAAGCATTATTTTATCAATTGATTAATGTCATGCAAGAAATTGCTTTGAACCATAACGTGTCTGTAGCACAAGTAACGCTTGCTTGGTTAAGAGATAGACCTAATGTAGATTCTATAGTCTTAGCCGCAAGAACTAAAGCGCAGTTAAAAGATAACATCGCGTCTTACCATCTACAACTAGCAAATAGTGAAATTGAAGCGATTAGCAATTTAACGACACCAGAACCGATTTATCCGTTATGGCATCGTGCGATGAACGCATACGATAAAGCTTCAGAAGCGGAAAAAATATATCTTAGTGAGTATAATAAACTTATGAACGACAAAAACAATTTATTGTAAGTTAAAAGCCAAGAAACTGGTACATTAAAATAGATAATAAAATTAACAATATCATAAATAATAAATAATGGTTAATAGTTAGGCTGTTTTCATAAATATCATATGAGAATAGCCACTTTTAATGTTTCAAGAGGTTCGTTAAAATTTCTGTATAACTATTAAAATGTATTATGTGTTTACGAATAATATGCTTTCTCTTCTTTACTGTTTTTGGCGCTTCAGCCATTTATTTACAAAATAACAACGTGGAAAACATAACTAGATTTGCTACCGAAACAGCAACGTTTGCTACCTTACAACATTATCCATTAGGCTTTATTTTAAGCATGCTCACATTGATTGTTATAGCTATATTCTTTATTACTTCAGCTGATTCAGCGACTTATGTTTTAAGAATGTTAACTACGAAAGGTTCTATCTCGCCACCTAGTTTTGTGAAGGTTCGTTGAGGGTGATTTTAGCCTTATTTTCTATCATCATGTTTTATACAGGTGTTATACAGTCTATACAAAATTTGCTAATCATTACTGCTTTAACTTTTTCTATCATTATTATATTAATGATTTGTTCTTTTTTTAAAGCTTTGCATGACTATCACAAATTAAAAAATGTATTTTGAAAATTATAAATCACACTTAAGATATATATTATTTTATAAAAAGATACATATGCGTAGTTGCACATGTATCTTTTTATTGTTTTACACTTGCGTATCAGTTTTAGTTCATATAAAACAACTATAAATTCCAATCATTATTATGCGAAATTTCAGTGTTTTCGTTTCTTTTTAATATGTTTCTCTTACCAAATTCAAGACTTCAAAATTCTGAAAGAAAACACCCTCGAAATATTATTTTTTAAGATAATGATCAACGTTTTTTTCTATTTCTTAAAACTCTATACCTATTTTTTTGTCGATAACCATATGTGCTTTCTAATACAAGTTTTTCATCAGATAACCCAATTCCAATAGCGCCGACAACTGTAGCTAAAGAAGAAGCAAACCATGCAATATCCAGATAACGTGTAAAACCTATACCTTCTTTAATGCCTAAAGTTTGCCCTAAGAAACTGGGTGGTAATAAAGTTACAGAAAGTAATAAAAATAAAAGGAACAAAATGAAATAAAATATTAAAATAGAACTCATTAAAGTTGATAACGTGGTTAAGTTATATAGTTTCCTAAATTTCTTTCTGTTTTTTTTAGATGGCACTTCCCATAAATTATGGGAAACAGTGATCCAAGCGAGCATTCCTAGAATGGAAGATACAGAAGCAAGTAACAGTCGCCATCCATTAAATAAATAACTTAATTGCCACATTGTAGTAAATGCCATACAAAAAGCACCTGTAGTAAAACCGATAGCTAGTACGCCGCTTAGTGTTTGTAGCATATTAAGTGGGTTATTAATAAATGTCATACCCGTAAGTATACGCATATAGCCCTTTATTTTAGAACCTAATATAAAACGTGTATGGAAGCTATCCGTTTCTTTAATTTTCAACCTTACACTTTTATAATTTCGGGGAAATATATTTATGAAAGAGGGGCTTCGTTTATTATTAGAATCATTATCACTTTCACTTATAGTTAAGGCCATTTTAATAATTAACTGTTTTATAACGTTCTTTTTAAGTTTCCATCCTAAAGAAGGGAGCGAAATTAAAATAACATCATTTTTTTCATTTATATCAGCGTTAACTACTTTGCCTTCATGAAATATTGGTAAGTCTGTGATTCCAATGGTAACGTCCCAAGCATTTTTTTTAGTATGCGCATTTATTTTTTGGAATATCTCATTAATAGATTCAGCAGATCCTGTTAAGGAATCAACGATGGTTTGAACCTGCCATTCTTCTGTGTTTTGACTTACTTCTTTTAAAGCACAAGGAATCATATCAATTAATGTGTTCACCTTTTTTTCGGCCTCTCCAGGTGAAACAACTAGGCCTAAAATTTTTTTATTCACTATGAACACCTCACTTTATATTATTTCTTATTTGAAGATTTGGCTCTATAGTATCTATTTAATTGTCTATAAGAATAAGTGATTTTTCTGATTTTTTCTTTTTTCTGCATTGTAGAACCGAAAGCACCCACTATCACGCCCAATGAAGTAATAAACCAACTTAACTTTAAATAATTGAGGACTGAATGCTCAGGGTTAGCTTTTCCCCACATAGTGAACAACGTTTCTGGTATAAAAAATACAATCATTAAAGTCAACATTATATATAATATTAAATAATTTGTAATGGTTACGACACTTAATGTTGTAAAAGTAGTGATATTGTATATAAATCTGTATTTACGCTTATTAGCTGAAGCTTTAGGTTCCCATAAATTATGGGTATACATTAACCAAACAACCATACCAATAATAGCTATAAGTGTAAGCATGATAAAACGAATTAAGGAGAAATTATCACTTAATTGCCAAGGTGTGGGAAAAATAGATATATAAGTACCAGTAGCAAACGATAAGGATAATATCTTTGTAAAAGAAGTTATCGCTTTCCATGGTTGGTTTAAATATGTCATCCCGCTAATAGTCTGCATTTTCCCAATCATTCTAGAATTTATAATATAGCGTTTGCTAACATGTTTTTTATTTTTAAAATCTAATTTATTAACCTTTGATAATAGGTTTGTTGTTATATGCATTTTTTTAATGTGCTGAGGATTATATTGTGCTGTTTTTGAAAGCAAATCATTGAGTATGTCTTTAATGATATTATGTGCCTTGCTTGTCATATTAATTGCACCTAGACTCGGGAGGAAAATAAGCGCAGAATTTTGGCTGATGTTCACGTCAGAGATAATCGTCTTCTTTTTTGAAAACCTAGGTAAATCTGTTAAACCTATTATATAATCCCAATTTTTCTCTTCTCTAATACGATTAATGATATGCATTGCTTTATTTATATGCTCAGAAGAATCAGTTATTGGGTCTTTTTTTATTTCAAACTTTAAATTTATATTCCAATTGTTTTCTTCTTTGATATTTGTAGATAATTTATTAACAATCTTAGACGTGATTTTTTCTGGCATCCCTGGTGAAGGGACTAAACCTACAACGATGGCATCCAATGTATCCCTCCTTTACTTTACGACTTCTTCAATCTATAAATTTTATATTCCCTTAATTGTTAGATAAAAACTGCGAAATAATTAATAGCATAATATATGTTGTCAATTTACAATTTTAGGGTAAACAAATCGTAATATAGAAAGGAGTTTATATGATGAAGTTAAATGCAATTATTTTAAACGGCTCTTTGAAACATGGAGATGAAGGTTCTAATACTGAAGCTTTAGCAAAAGAAGTTATTGAAATTTATCAAAAAGAGAATGTAAACAGCGAAATCATTCGTTTAAGTGACTATCACATTTCATATGGCATAGCTGATGATATGGGCGAAGGAGATGAATGGCCTGAAATTTTTAAAAAAATTGCAAATGCGGATATTTTGATTATTGGAACACCTTTATGGTTAGGAGAAAAAAGTAGTGTTGCTACATTAGCGATTGAACGGTTATATGGCAGTAGCAGTTTAACAAATGAGCAAGGTCAATCAATTTTCTATAATAAAGTAGGCGGCGCCGTAGTTACAGGTAATGAAGATGGCGCTAAACATGCAGCAACTTCCATATTATATTCGCTATCTCACATCGGGTTTACTATACCACCGAACGTCGATGCATATTGGGTAGGCGAAGCTGGTCCAGGCCCTTCATATATGGATATTGATTACGAAAATGACTTCACAAAAAAACATGTAGAAATGTTAGCATATAATACCATTCATTTAGCTAAAATTTTCAAGGAAAACCCTATACCGAACAAAGGTAATCTATTAAATGACTAAAAGCAAAATTTGAAATCATTTTATAAACGTAACAAATAAGGTTCTTGGGCAACATCCTTCTACAAACTACCACGCTAACGATGACACTTGCCTAAGTGCTCAATTTAAAATTGTTTATTAAAATTAGCAAAACGTATTTTCAAAACTAAATCGAACGGTAATAAAGAAGACATTATAACGAAGACAACTCTTATTATCGTAGTAACCAACCAATCTATAATAAACAAAAGTAACCTAAAGTTTATTTATTACAATATAAGGGAAAAATTTATGTGACACAGTAAAAATTAGAAAGAGGTGGCAATATGAAAGCAGTTACTTTTCAAGGACAAAAACAGATGGAAGTAAGACAAGTCAAAGATCCTAGCATTGAGGCAACTACAGATGCAATCATTAAAGTTACAGCATCCGGTATTTGTGGATCGGATTTGCATTTGTATCACCAAGGTGATTTAATGATGGATCCAGGATTTGTTATAGGGCATGAACCTATGGGCATCGTTGAAGAAGTGGGTAAAGACATTAAAAAACTTAAAAAGGGCGATCGCGTTGTCATACCATTTAATATCGGTTGTGGAGATTGTTATTATTGTAACCATGATATGGAATCTCAATGTGACAATTCAAATCAAGATCCAATAAACTGGAAAATGGATAATGGCGGTTTGTTTGGTTTTGGTAGTATGCACGGCAATCACTGGGGAGGCCAAGCCGAATATCTTAGAGTGCCATATGCAGACTTTTCTTCTTTCGTAGTACCTGATAATGATAAAAAAGATGAAGAAGTACTTTTTTTATCTGACGTAGTGCCAACTGCATATTGGAGTGTAGAACATGCTGGTGTTAAATCAGGTGATACTGTAGTTATACTCGGTTGTGGACCGATTGGTTTAATGGCCCAAAAATTCTCTAAAATGAAGGGGGCTAAACGCGTAATCGGTATAGATAATGTAACGCATAGACTGCAACACGCGAAACAATATAATCAAGTTGAAGTTTACAATTTCGACGAAGAAAAAGAAATCGGAAAATTACTTCGTGAAACAACGCAAGGCGGCGCAGATGTCGTTATTGATTGTGTAGGCATGGACGGTCAAGTAAAAGAATCTGAACGTAATTTAAGTTCAAATTCAGCGCAACGTGGAACGATAAGTCCAATTGATACGGCGGCTGAAGCAGTAAGGAAATTTGGCACAATTCAATTAACAGGTATATATGCCAGCCCAGCAGACGATTTTCCGTTAAATTTAATATTTAACCGTAACGTTCAAGTAAAAACAGGCCAAGCGCCAGTCATCCATCTCATGCCAAAACTATATGACATGATTCAAGATGGCACTTTTGACCCAACTGATATTATTACGCATACGATGCCTTTAGATGAAGCAGCTGAGGCTTATGAAATATTTGACCAGAAAAAGGATAACAATATTAAAGTCGTGTTAAAACCTTAAATACGCTACAGCAAATCTATCATAACAATATTTTGAACAACAAACACTATAGAGCCTTATCTAAAACTCAAGAGAAATGTTATAACAATTCAAATAGTAAACACAAAAATCTCCACGTAAATCAGATATTTATTAATGGAGATTTTTTTATGAGGAATTCAATTATATATTTAAAACTAAAATAAAAAAAGCAATCATTGTAGTCATATAGTAATTTAACTTAAAATTCAACATAATAAAATGACTCATATTATCTGATTAGCTTATAGAGATAGACATCAAATAATCTAATCAGATAAACTAGTATTCAAAAAGTGATATAAAACTTTAAGTAATTAAGTATCACAAAGTGGAGAAGCATCTCAAATCGTAAATACAACTATAAACCTAACTTTAATATAACTTCCTATAATATATATTATGTAAACTAAAATATGAAAATAAATATAGTAATTGAATGATATGTCTTTAACGATACGTTTCATCAAGTTACTATACGTGTATACGTTATTCAATTGTAATTTAAACTTTAAGTACATACGTTTATATATAGCCATCGTTATCTATTGAATATCAATTTAGTTTTAAATATTTCATATCATAAACTTTATATTGACTAAGCAATTTAAATACGCTTAAATTGCTTAGTCAATATATATACTTATAAGTATGCCAATACATCTTAATTAAACTGATAAACTGACGTTATAATCTAAACAAGCAATAAGTTGCTATATACTAATTATAATTATTTACTTAAATTAATTGATAGTTTATTAAGTACAGCGCTTTGTCTATAAAGTGAACTATCTATAAAAATGTCTGTGATCTTATCTATTGCAGTTAAATCATTTACAATAGCATGAATATCAACACACGGTAATACAATTTGATGCTCAAATATAGGAACGTCAGCGTCATAAATCATTAAAAATAGTGCATTCGTAGTAAAATGGCTGCTATAAGTTTACAAATGACAGTTTTTGCTATAAAAATATATAATATTTTAGTCTTTAACTGATGGTTTTGAAATAGTATATTAAACTATAAAGTTTACATAACATAAATAAAGTAAACTAATAAAATATTAAGTCTACTTCTTATAGCAATAAATCGCGCTTTGTGCACATATTTCACGTATTTTCATCAAAAAACCCAAAGAACCGAGACATTGTACATATCCCGGTTCTTTGATGAATGGCTATTTATTACTCATCCTCTTGGTATAAATAATCTCTTGTCATCGGTAAATCATTGTTTACACCTTTTGTAATCAAGAATTGATGTAAATCCGACACACCATAAGTGAAGTTTGCAGCACATGCATTTAAATATAAACGCCACATTCGAATAAATCGTTCATCAAATTGATCACGAACTTTATCTATATTAGATTCAAAGTTTTCTACCCAATGACGTAACGTTAATGTATAGTGTCTTCTTAGGCTTTCCACATCAACAATTCTTAAATTATTTTGTGACATATGGTCAATTAATTCTCTAATCGATGGAATTGCGCCTCCTGGGAAGATATATTTAGTAAGGAACTCATTACCTTCTACTTCCTCCAGGCCGGTAATACAATGCAACAGGGCTACTCCAGCCTCTTTTAATAACTTGTGTGTATTATCCATAAATGTTGGGATATTCTCATGACCGACGTGTTCCAGCATACCTACGCTCACAATGCGATCAAAGGTTATATTTTCATTCATAAGGTCTCTATAATCCATCAATTTCACATCTACTTGCCCTACTAATCCTTCAGCTTCAACACGTTCTAATGTTTTTCTATATTGCTCTTCACTTAGTGTGATTCCCAATGATCGAACATTATATTGCTTTGCAGCTTCAATGATGAGATGTCCCCATCCTGAACCAATATCTAACAGACGTTGCCCTGGCTGTAAATTCAATTTTTTTAGTATATGGTTCATTTTATTGACTTGTGCTTCGTACAATGAATCATGTTCTGATTTAAAATATGCACATGAATAGTTCATAGTAGGATCTAACCAAAGACGATAAAAATCATTGCCTATATCGTAATGAAACGAAGCATTTTCTTTAGATGTTTGTTTGTTATTCCCTTTTTTAGTTGATTTGCTTAATTTTTTCTTAGGTTGATTTATAAAACTACTTTGTTTAGAAAATATCGTTTCCATTACATATTCTAAATGACCTTCTACTTCAATATCTTTATCCATATAACCTTCAGCTAAGGCAATCATAGGATTTTCTTTTAAAGATTTTCGATTTAATGGTTTATTAAAAGTCAAACGGAATTTCGAAATTCCGTCATTATAATGGATTGTTGAACCATCCCAAAACGTCACATCAAACGGCTCCGTTGATAAATTTTTCAATAACTTTTTGTATATCACTTTTTTAATTGACATAGCCATTGATTAAACACTCCTATACATACTTTCTAATAACATACTATATATATAGATTGAACTTAAATAGAGATTAAATCAAATATTACAATTTAGCTTTCTATAAACAATTAACATAATAATATTATTGAAAATAAACGTGTTGAAGGCTATGGTTTGGGGTAAATATTACTTAGAATGGGGTGAAATAGATGTATCCAAAAACAGGCATCAAATGGTCTAGCTTATTAATTGGCGTTTTTTTCTTAATTATTGGTGTATTTATCGTTAGTTTTCCAGAAGAAAATTTATTTGCTATTACTTGGTTGATTGGTATTTTATTTATTATTAATGGTTTTATTGAAATATTTATCAGACGTGTTATGAAACAAGCGACTCAAAATGGTTCCAATATACTTATTGTATTGGGCATTATTAATATTATCATCGGTGTACTTATATTATTTAATGTAGTAACAAGCACGACATTTATCGTTTATTTATTCGCGATTTGGTTTATTATTAACGCACTTTTTAATATGTTTACTGTGACACCAGCAGAAAAATCAAATAGAAGTTTCCATAGTTTATCTATCATTTTAAATATTATAGAAATCATATTTGGGGTTATTTTACTATTCAACCCTCTTATAGCAGCTGTTATCATTGCTATATTTATGAGTGCTGTTTTCTTTATTATTGGCATAACTTATATTATAGACGCCTTACATTAATAAGTTTCAATATATATTAAATATTGAAATATTTCTTTTAGTAATTTAACAATCAAAGAAGCATATTCCTGAAATATAAGGAATATGCTTCTTTGATATATTTTTAATTTTATATTATAAAATTATTTTTTACTATTCTGTTAATAGAATGAATTGATATTGCAAATGATATGCGTTGTACTTTATACTAAAAATGTGGAAGACAACTAGAATTTACATTACATGATAATCCACTCAAAGTTCACTGTTATATGAAGTGTGTGTCTTTATATAACCGACTTTTGAACATAAGAAAGCATACTGGATTGGGGCTTATATTTACCAGTATGCTTTCTTTTTTATTTTTTGATTTTTTTTCTAATATTATTCAATGTATTAAATAACCAATATTTAGATTTCTTAATCGGTTTATAAAAATCACCAATTAATTCTTCTATTTGTACTCCAAAACCACGTTTAAATCGATATACGCCATAATCTTCACTATTTTCAGTAAAATCACCTGATAAACCGTAGAAGTTGTAACGGCCGTATCCATGATCAAAACAATAATTAATCATATGCCAATGCATCATATAAGGGCCCATATATTGGTTATATTTTTCAGATGAACCACCTGAAAAATAATTCACTTCATAAGCATTAGCAAAATACACGCCTGCCGCAAGATTTAAAATAGAACCGTCTGTTAACCTTAACTCACTGGCATGTAACAATTCTTTTTTGTCATGCTCAATTTGTTTATCTATTTCAGCAATTTTTTTTAGTTGTTTATCTGATTTATTTTCTTTTTGCATCATTTGATCTCTGCGTGCTTCTTTATCATTAATACTTTCTTGTGTATTAATGATATATTCGTCTAAATCTATATAGGCTAAAGGAAGTAATGCTTTGTCTCCATAATTGTCTATAAAATTATAGAAATATTCATCCGTTTTAGATACAAACCCAGCCCGCTCTTCTGTTTCACGGTAAAGCGATAAAAAGAGATCAAATTCATCTTTTTCTAAAAATCTTACTTTTACCCCAAAATTAATTGCCTTATTAATATTACGCTTTCTTTGACTATCAAATTGTTTTTTTAGTGATGCTGGCGTTTGGCCATCCAAATTCAAAACGCCCATCCATCTTACTTGACTTGATGTATCATATTCAGTTGTAAATCCATGGTGTGTATAGCCATGAGACTTAAATAAATTAACAAGCGCATCACTTTTTTCATGATTGGGTAATGGATTAACGTCTTTATCATAGATTTGATATATCCAATATGGATCCATTTTTACATACAAACAGTTTTGTTTTTGAAGATAAGTATCTAATTCCCGTAAATAGAAGTCCACTAAGCCTAAGTCTTTATAATCCATTACTGGACCTCGATTTGAATAATATACATAGCTACCCATCGTTGGAATTTTAGAGAAAAGACTAGCAGCAATCACTTGATTATCATCATCTTTTAAGCCCAATAAAACAACTTGAAAACCATCTTCTTCTCTAGTAGCTATATTTTCCTTTACTTGAAAATAATGACTCTCTAATGCTGGGTTTTGTACAAAATTGTCATATTCTTTGACAGTTAACTCTGTAAATTTCATTATAGCTAGTTCCTTTCTAAATTATATTGCTTATTTCTTTTTATCTTTTAGCGTTTTTAATGTTGTATAAATTTTGTACATTGGTTTATTTATTGGCTTGATAAAGTCTCCAACATATTCAACGACGTTGGCGTTAAAGCCTTTTTTAAATTTAACAACACCTGCATCTTCAGCATCTTCTGAAAAATCTCCACTAATCCCATAAAAATTATATCTATCAATATGATGATCAATAGCATAATTTATCATTTTCCACTGTATCGCATAACTCCCTGCAAAATGCCTAAACTCATTAGATGTGCCTCCAGCATAATAAACTACTTCGTACGGGTTAACGATAAAGAACGCCGCAGAAATTGGTAATTCATTACCATGCGTTTCTTGTAATGCTTTCGCTTCATCAATTTTTTGTTGATTTGCAATGAGTTGTTTTTCTAAATTTTCTTTTTTATTATATGCTTTTTTATTTTCAGGGCGTTTTTCAATATCTTTAAGCGCTTTATTTATATCTTTGCTGAGCACTTCACGTTCAGATTTTAATTCTTCAATATATTCATCAAAATCCATATAAGCCAATGGAACTAAGACGCGACCTTTGTAGTATTTCAACCTATTGTAATAGAAGCTATCCTCTCTATCGTCAAAATCTTTCGTTTCTGAGGTATCCTCCATAAATGAACGGAAAATAGGTAATTCATCTTCATTTAAAAATCTTACTTTTACGCCGTTTTTTTGAACTTTTTTCGTATTACGTTTACGCAAACTATCCATATTATTGAGAACATCTTTTGCAGTTTTATCTTTTAAGTCTAATACCGAATGGAATCTAATTTGAATAATTGGATCAAAACCAGTTAAAAAACCTTGATGTTTATAACCAAGTTGTTTCATTTTATCAAAGAGCCAATCATGGCCTGCATTTTCTAATACTTCTCCATCATGATTACGGTACTGGTATGCAACATACGGGTCTACTCTTAAATATAACGCGTTGTGTTTTTTAACATATTTTGATAGTTCATTGAAAAAATAATGGACTAGTTCCTTATTTTCAAAATCAATAACTGGCCCACGATTAGTGTAAAAGTATTTGAATAATTTCATTACTGGTACAGCAGTTAATAAACAAGCTGCAACCACTTCGTTGTTGTTATCTTTTACACCTACTAAGTGTGTTTCAGTACCTTCTGCAATTTTCAGCTCATAATTTCCAACCATTTGTGTAAAATGACTGTTTGGCATATGATCAACAAATGCCCCAAACTCTTTAGCAGTTAAATTCGTAAATTTCATTTTATATACTCCTATTTGTCTATAGTTCTTTTTTCGAGTTTAAACTTCAATCTTGATTATTATACAATATTCATTTACAAAACTAAATCGATACCCTAGATATATTTGCTAAATGCTACAATTAGGTTTTAATCTATGTATTTTATATTATAGCACTATATTTATTTTAACAAAGAATACTCATTTAAACACAAATCTAAATTGAATAATAAGCATGTTCTATAAAAGACATAGATATAAATATATTTTCCTAAAATTATAGATTTTGTGCTTGTAAAAATGATTAGAGCAATAAAATAATAAGCTGATGTAAGCCTTTTTTCGAACTTGCTTCACTACTTGCGATAATAAAGAAGGATCTGGGATATTTCACTATATCCCAGATCCTTCATAAAATTATATATAATTTATCTTCTATATTAATTTAAAGCATCTCTTAGTGCTTTACCTATTGCTACGCTTGATTGAGGATTTTGACCAGTAATGAATTGATTATCTGTTTCAATATGCTCTGTAAAGTCTTCATTTGTTATAAATTGAGCACCTTGTTGTTCTAATGCTGTTTGTGTTAGGAAAGGCACTTTATCCTCTAGACCCATCGCACGTTCTTCATTATCTGTGAATGACGTTAAAGTAACGCCTTCTACTAGGTACTTGCCATTTTTATCTTTTGCACCTACAAAGGCACTTGGACCATGGCACACAGAGGAAATGAACTTGCCTTCATTTTTGAAGTCAGATAAGATATTAGCTAATCTTTGGTTGTGCGCAAAATCGAATACCGTACCGTGGCCACCCGGTAGATAGACTGCATCATATTCTATAACATTAACTTCATCTATGCTCGGCACATTTTTAATTTTTTCTACAAATTGCGCATATTTATTCAACTCGTCGTTTTGAGTTGAATTTGGATCTAAAGGAATTTCTCCTCCCTCAATTGAAACTATATCAACTTGTATACCATCTTCCGTTAGAATATGATAAGGTTCACTGGCCTCTTCTAACCATAAACCTGTTGGTGTGCCATCTTCATACTGTGCTCTACTTGTTATAATGAATAAAACTTTTTTACTCAACATAGTCACCTCTTCATTCGTTTGACTCTTTATTTGAATTAAATTGAATTCAATTTAACCATCTATAATTGATTTCTATTACAATTAATACCCGTCTCATACGAACTTCACACATCTAATATGTTTTTTATTTATCTAACGCTTTTCTGATAGAATTTAGATAATTTACTGTTTGTTGGTTCTGATCGCGATCAAATCGTTTAACAATTTCGCTGCCAATAACTGCACCATCTGCTACTTCAACAATATCTTCTACATGGTCAGGTGTACGAATACCAAATCCTGCAACTACTGGTACGTTTGCTTTTAATTTGATATTGTTTATTCTTTGTTTTAAGTCCGGATGAAACTTACCATTTTCACCTGTAGTAGCGTTCATAGTAACTGTATAGATAAACCCTTCGGCATTTGCAACAATTTGATTGATACGTTCTTCTGAAGTAGTCATAGCGATTAGAGGGATAAGGTTCACTTTCCGGTTGGGGTGCCTGTCTTTTAATTGTTGTACAAGCTCATGTGGTAAATCAGGTATGATTAAACCATATACACCAGCTTTTTCACACGCATCAAAAAACGCATCTTCCCCATAATAATTTATAATATTAATATATGTCATTAACACATACTTACTAGATAATTTTTCACGATGAGCGGTTAACGCATCCAAGATGTATTGTATATTTACACCTTCTTGAATCGCTTTATTGCCAGCTTCCATAATCACAGGCCCATCAGCGACAGGGTCAGAAAAAGGGACGCCTACTTCTATAATATCAGCACCTGCATCGCTTAACGTTTTCATGTTTTCAATAAAACGTTTGTTACCCATAATATATGGAATAAATAATTTACGCATCTTTGTCACCATCCTGTTTCATGTAATTTCTTATTGTTTCCATATCTTTGTCGCCACGTCCAGATACAGTTACCACGATTATTTGATCTTTATCCATAGTTGGCGCTATTTCTTCAACAAAACTTAATGCATGTGCACTTTCAATAGCAGGAATAATACCTTCTGCTTTCGTAAATCTCACCAATGCATCCATCGCCTGTTTATCACTAGCTGTAGCATATTTTACTCTTCCAATATGATGATAATATGAATGTTCTGGCCCGACGCCTGGATAATCTAGCCCTGCAGATATGGAATGTGCTAATTCAATCTGACCGTGATCGTCTTGAATTAAATACATTTTAGTGCCATGTAAGATACCTTCTTTTCCTTTATTAATAGCAAGTGCATGTTTATCGCTATCAATACCTTCACCGGCTGCTTCAACGCCATACAATGCAACATCATCTTGTATAAATGGATAGAAAGTGCCAATCGCATTCGATCCACCACCTACGCAGGCAATAATCGCATCTGGTAATCGTCCTTCTTTGTCACTAATTTGTTCTTTAATCTCAGTACCTATTATTTTTTGAAAATCTCTAACTATAGTTGGAAACGGGTCTGGTCCTAGCGCCGATCCCAATAAATAATGCGTTTCATCCACATGACTGACCCAATATTGTAAAGCTTTATTTACAGCATCGGATAAGGTCCCCTGACCTTCAGTCACGGGTTCAACCGTTGCACCAAGTAATTCCATTCTAAATACATTTAACGATTGGCGTTTAATATCTTCTTCACCCATAAATACTACTAGTTCCATATCAAACAATGCTGCAGCTGTTGCGCTTGCCACACCATGTTGTCCAGCACCAGTTTCTGCTACTAATTTATTTTTCCCCATTCTTTTAGCCAAAAGCGCTTGCCCAAGTGCGTTATTAATTTTATGTGCACCTGTATGGTTCAAGTCTTCTCTTTTTAAATAAATTTTTGCTCCACCAAGTGATTCTGTATAGGAAGCTGCGTAAGTGAGTGGTGTTTCTCTGCCTACATAATCTTTTAAATAACCATTAAGTTCATTTTGGAATGAAGGATCATTTTTAGCTTCTGTATAAGCTTGTTTCAGTTCTTGAATTGCTGGCATTAATGTTTCAGGAACATATTGACCGCCAAAATTACCAAAGAACCCAAATGCATCCACTTCAGTTTGTATATGCTTAACCATAATTAATTAACTCCTTTTACAAGTTCTATAATTTCGTTCATTTTTTTACTATCTTTGGTGCCGTCGGTTTCAATACCACTTGCGATATCATAACCGCTATGTTTTAAGTCGCGCTCTTGCACACTTTGTATATTTTTATAATTCATACCACCCGCTATTAAAAAATCTACATCTTTAATTGCATTGAGCATATCCCAGTTGTATGATTTACCAGTACCGCCGTAAGAAGTTGACGGGGTGTCTATAATAAATTGATCTACAAAGTCTTTATAAAACTGGATAGCTTTTATCAATATTTCTGAATTTTTTGCTGGCAACGCTTTGATGATTTTAATACTTTTCTTTTTTTGACGAATAAATGCTATTGTCTCAAGTGATTCATTTCCATGTAATTGAATCGTTGTCATATCTGTACCATCAATAAGTTTTGATAAAGTTGGGTTGTTTGGATTTACTACAATTACTACTTTTTCTTTATCATTTGGTACAATCTTGGTAAGTGTTTGAATTTTTTCAATATCTACAAAACGTTTACTTTGTGGAAAATGGATAAACCCTATAGCATCGATATTTAAATCTTTAGCTTTGTTTACATCTTCGAGTGTTTTAAATCCACAAAATTTTAATTTCATACTTTCACCTTTTCTAATTTAAGTCCTGGTAAAAATTGGCTTAAGTCACCACACTTCATTAAAGATTCACCGATGAGCAAACCATCTATACCAGCATTCACAATATTCTCAACATCTTGCTGATTGCGTATACCACTTTCAGAAATATAATAATATCCATCTTTTTTATTTTCTAAAATTTCATTTGTATGCAAAACATCAGTTACAAATCTTTTTAAATCTCTATTATTAACGCCTATTAATTTAGGATTTAATTTATAAGCACGTTC
This sequence comes from Staphylococcus sp. GDY8P120P, assembly GCF_017892065.1. Lineage (NCBI taxonomy): Bacteria > Bacillati > Bacillota > Bacilli > Caryophanales > Staphylococcaceae > Staphylococcus > Staphylococcus sp. GDY8P120P. The sequence continues at coordinate 60,089 of NZ_JAESKI010000003.1, forward strand.
TAGTTCTTCTTTATCGTGGACTTCTACTAATACTTCTAAATTTTGTGATGTCGCGTAGTTGTATAGCGTACTTAACTGTTCATCATCCAATACATTTACAATTAATAAAATGATTGAGGCACCAGCTTTTTTAGCAACATCAATTTGGATAGGGTCCACTACAAAATCTTTACATAACACTGGTAAATTCGTTAATTTTGTCAGCATTTGTAGACGTTCATAACTGCCACCAAAATAATGTTCATCGGTTAAAATTGAAACTGCGTTAGCACCATGAGCTTCATAATTTTTGACTTGCTGTGCTAAGTCTCTACCAGGAAGTTCATTTAATGTCGGACTTTTAGACTTAATTTCTGCAATAATGGCTAATTGATTCGATTGTTTTAATTGTGTTTCAAATGTTTGTTTATGAGATACATCTACCTCATTAAGTTCTGCTAATTTTGCTTTATAATACCCTTCACTTAATAAATCCTTTTTATATGCTACAATTTCATCCAATATAGTCATACGTTTTGCCTCCCATTTTATTATATTGTTTTAAAGCTTCGCCGTTTTCAATTAATACTCGAGCTTTATCAACACCTTTTTGAATTGTTGTCGCTTTATTTGCAACATACAAAGCAATACCTGTGTTTAATAAAACGACATCTCTTTTAGCACTGCGATCTTTGCCATTTAATATTTGTTTCGTAATTTCCAAATTGTCTTGTGGTGTGCCACCATACAAATCGCTATTAGGCGCATAATCTAAACCTAAATCTGTTGCATTCAATGTGTAAGATTGAATTGTTTTATCTTCTGTTACTTCATATATTATATTGTCTCCAGATAACGTGGCCTCATCCATACCATTTGCACCATGTAATACGATAGCTTTTTTTCTTCCTAAATCTGCTAATGTTTGAGCAATCTTACTTAAATTACTTGGTTCATATACACCCATAACTTGATAATCTAATTTAAATGGATTAATCAATGGACCAGTAATATTAAAAATAGTTGGATTGCTAATCGCTTTTCTCAGAGGTTGTATATTTTTCATTATTGGGTACGTTTCGGTTGCATTTAAAAATACTAATCCAACGTCTTTTAATTGTCCTTCTGTTTCCCTAACGCTGCGTGTCGCAATATTCATCTCATTTAATAAATCTGTGCTTCCTGATGAAGATGTCACGCTTTTATTACCATGCTTTATCACTGGTACACCTGCACTTGCTAACACAAATGAAACTGTGGTTGAAATATTAAAACTGTTTGATTTATCTCCGCCTGTTCCACAAACACACATGCTATCAGGACAATAGGGTTGTTCTGGGTACATAGAGCTAATGAGACTATGTGAAATATAAGTCAATTCATCTTGAGTTAGCTCTCTTTCTGAAAATGCTTCTAATAATTCTAATTTAACTGCTTCTTCTAAATCGTTCGCAATCAATAGTTCTATAAATTCATTCATTTGAGTTTGATTAAGTGGTTTATACTGTTTTATATGACTTTGTAGACTCATTATAATTGACCTCCTTAATGATATTTAAAAAGTTTTTTATAATTTCTTCACCATATTCCGTTGCAAATGATTCAGGGTGGTACTGAATTCCATAATGCAAGCCATTTCTGTGTTCAAATGATTGAACGCAATCATTTGTTTTAGCAGTTATTTTTAATGGTTTAGGTAACGTCTCAGGGTCACTGATTAATGAATGGTACCTCATTATTTCTGAATATTCAGTAATATCTCTATATAATTTAGAGTCACTTACAATTTGCATCGTATCTTTTTTACCATGTTTTATTTTTTTATTTTGTATTACATCGCCACCGTAATAACATGTTAATGCCTGTGACCCTAAGCAAACACCTAATATTGGTTTCTCTTTATAATGCTCAATAATATCCATTAAAAGATTTGTATCAAGAGGGTGGCCTGGACCAGGAGATATAATTAACCCATCAATTTCTAAACCAAATATTTCAGGGTCATCTGGATATTTAATCACCATATCTTCTGTTTTGCCTATAATATTCACTAAGTTATACGTAAAAGAATCATAATTATCAACGACTAAGATCATGGTGACACCTCCAGTAAACTTTTCGCTTTAAGTTTCGTTTCTTCTAATTCTTTCTCAGGTATTGAATCATATACAACACCACAACCTGCTTCTACATTAATATATGTTTCATCGATCATCATTGTGCGTATGGCTAATGCAAAGTCTAAATCATGATTGCAATTGATGTATCCTATACCTCCGCTATACACACCGCGTTTTTGAGGTTGTGCTTCATAAATTCGTTGAATTGCCCTTAATTTCGGCGCACCTGATACTGTACCTGTTGGCAATAAACTTGCAATAACTGTCATTGGTGAATAGTTAGATTTTAGTTTTCCAGTTATTTCACTCACAATATGCATTACATGCTCATAACGTTCAATTGCCATTAACTTTTCAATTTTAGAACTAGCTATTTCACTTACTCTGTGAATATCGTTTCGGCCTAAATCAACAAGCATGCTATGTTCACTGATTTCTTTTTCATCGTTGATTAATTGTTGTTCATTTTTATAATCTTCTGCTTCAGTAGCACCTCTTTTTATCGTTCCAGCTATGGGATTAGTAACAACAGTTTGTCCTTTTACCTTCACAAAACTTTCTGGTGAACTACCTACGATAATCGGTTCGTCTAAATTTAAATAATACATATAAGGGCTGGGATTCTGGCGTTTTAGGTTTTGATAAAGTTGGTAAGATAACAATTGTATATTTACACCAAACTGATGCTTATATTTATAAATAATTGAAGGGACAACTTGGAACATATCACCTTGTTGTATTAATGACTTCATATCGCTCACTGTTTTTATAAATTGTTCTGGTGCAATATTCGATTCAATTTGTTTTTCATTTATCTCATTCTTTATAGGAGAAGGGTAAATATTGATATCCTTTAATGCTTCAACACGATGATTTACACGTTGTGCTAACTGTTGTTCACTATCATTAGAAAATAAGTCTGTTGCTATGACATAGAGATGTTCTTTGTAATGGTCAAATACATAGACGTCTTCGACCATATAAAATTTTGCATCGTGCTGTGGATGGTCATCTAATGCAATCTGTTTCAATATTGGAAATTCATGTCTAACTAAGTCAAAACTACATGAGCCTACAAACCCTGAAACAAATGGTAATAAAGCTAAATCTTCATCTTCTACAACAGCTTTATATTGGTCTATAAATGCTTTTAATTTATCATAGGGTTGCTCAGTTTCTATTAGCGTCTCTTTATCACTGTAATGTATCATCATATTTTCATTATCCAATGTAAGTGATCCATATACGTCAAATATCACAATTGAATAACGTCCTTTAAGTTTAGATTGGTCTGTGCTTTCTAAAATAATTTTGTGTTGCTTCAATCTTGCTAGTGCTTCTGGAGTTACTTCAGCATTTATTTTTTGATATTGCACCTTCATTTTATATTCCTCCCCATAAAAAAATCAGCGTCCTTAAATATTAATTAAGGACGCTGACGCGCGGTACCACCTAAATTAGTAGACATATGTCATAAACTATCTACCCACTCATTTGAATCTTCACTTGTAATCCAACAAAACCCAATTTCAGTATATGTAGGTGTTAGTTTTCATCAGCCACTAACTTTCTGTACGCTACCTTTCATAACTTACTTCATTTTGTTTTCTTTTTTAAATATAAAAAACACCACACTAACGCATGCTGTAAGGACGCGTTACCGTGGTGCCACCTTAGTTAACAAATTTATTGTTCACTTTAAATATATTAATCTGTATCAACATTTAAAAGCCCAATTCACAATATATGTTGTGCTAATTTTCATCGACCATTAGCTTTCTAATTGCTACAAATCACATACGCTACTCTATCTTTCAAATGACAACTTGTGTTTGTTGTAAAATGAATTAATTTAAATAATACAAGTATCATTTTCATTTGTCAACTTATAATTTAAAAACGCTCTTATTTTTAAAATAATATGCTGAGTTAACATTGTAACTAAACTGGTGTAATTAAATTTGTAAGTTTAACTTTAAATGGCAACTTAATCCAAATTATATTATAAAAATCATTCTAAATAAGCAATACTTGGATGTCACTCATAGTTGCTTATACTACGATGATTTAAACCGTTATTGAATAATCATTAACATAAATTCTCATAAATTTTTACTTATTTTAATAAAAAGTATTGAAAATAGCACATATTATTTTAAAATGAGAGTGAACGTTCTCTTTTAAAGGTGGGATATAATGACAAAATTAACTAAAAAACAGGAGCAATTAATCTACAGTGCCAATCAACTTTTTGATAAGCAAGGTTTTAGCGCAACAGGCATTGATCAGATTATCCAAGCATCAAATGTTGCAACGATGACTCTATATAGAAATTATAAATCTAAAGATGATTTAATCGTCGCGGTTTTAAAATATAGAGAAGATGTGTATATGAACTTCTTAGAAAATAACAATGATAAAAGCTTAAACCATATGATCGAACAGCATTTAGAATGGTTAAAGCGCAAAAATACAAACGGGTGTTTATTTTTAAAAGCTATGGAAGAATTTAGACATTCCAATCAAGATATTGTAGATATAGTCAGTCACCATAAAATAAAGGTGGCAAAATTAATAGAAGAAAAGTTAGAAAACGAAAATTATCGTAACATAAAAGATTTAGCTAAAAAGTTACTATTCATATTGGAAGGCAGTACATCAATGATAGAACATATGGATTTTGCAGATGTTAAATCTATTACGATGAGTCTTTCAAAAGGAGTGCTAAACAATGAATAATAAAATAATTATTTCTGGGACTTTAATGATTGCCGTTACTTACGGTTTAGCAAGGTTCGCTTTCGGACTATTATTACCCAATATTTCAAATGACCTCAAATTAGGTAGTGGTACTATGGGTATGATAAGTTCCGCAACTTATATTGCTTATTGTCTCGCTATTGCGATTTCTACTTACTATTCAAACCAAAAAGACCCAAAGATGTTTGTTAGTTTAGCTGGTTTAACTTCTATTTTAGGTATTTTTATCATATCCGTATCTCATGAAGCAGTTCTATTGTTCTTAGGTGTTTTTATTGCTGGTATGAGTACAGGATTTGGTTCACCTGCTTACGGTGAGGTGGTTCAAAATAATTTGGATAAAAACACGCAAAACAAAGCTAATACGTGGATAAACGCCGGTACTGGTTTTGGTATCGTAATCTCTGGACCTATCGCTTATATATTGTCTGATAATTGGAGAGTTGTTTATTTAATATTTGGAATTATAGCAATTATCGTTTTATTAATAAATTATCTTTATATACCTAAACATATTTCTTCTATAAAAAAATTCAAAACTCAAACACAGCCTTACAGTTTGAAACCATTACTACAAAAAAGCATGTCTATCAACATCGCTTCTTTGATTTTAGGTTGTGCGTCTGCTATTTATTGGACTTTCTCTAAAGATTATATTGCAACCGTACCTTCTAATTCAGATTTCATTACATCTTCTTTTTGGATATTGGTTGGAGTATCAGGCATCATCGGAGGATTTTCAGGTGGTTTAATTTCTAAATTTTCAATTAAAACTTTATATATTATCGTAGTATTAATGATGGCAACCTCTATTTTATCTTTAAATATTGATAACACTAACTTATTTATTATATTCTTATCCGCGCTATTTTTCGGCAGTTCTTATGTGTTTCTAACAGGCATTTTAATGATATGGGGTATTAAAATTTTTGAAAAGGCGCCCTCTTTAGGTATAGGTGTCCCATTTTTCACACTAGCTTTTGGCCAAATCATAGGTGCCATGGTTTCAGGGAATGTAATTCAATTTTCTTCTTATACCTTGGCTTTTTCTATATTTGGTGCCTTCTCTTTAGTCTCAATTGTATTTAGACCTAAAATTTAATTATTTTCTTTTTTGTAAAGTTTGCAATTTAAAATAAATTGATATCTAAATTATTTAAAAAATATGGCTAGCTTTCTTTTTACAAGTTTTATTGATCATGGAAAGTAGTAGTTTTGCTGACATAGTCTGAAATTCATGTATGCTAGGCTTACACTTAATATAGTTATTATATCATTATACAGAATGGTAGTACAAAATCATATAAATGGTTTACTCCTGCTTTTGTTGCATAATTTCATTACTATAAATATCACAGCTTATTGTTATAAATTGACTGCATTCGAGATGATTAACTATGTGATTATAATAACTATTATATATGTTTCAATACCATAGATAATTAAACAGATAGTTTTGTTATCTATTTCATGTTTTAAAATCAAACACGTATTGCGAATTAGCTTTTCCTACTATACAATGTTACTATTCTGAAAATTTTGATAGAGGTGGTCAGCAAAATGCAACAAATACTTTTCGTAGGTTTAGGTTTAATCGGCGGTAGTCTTGCGAGTAATTTAAGATATTACCATAATGATATTGAAATCACTGCTTATGATGCAGATGCCTCCCAACTAGAAAAAGCGTTATCTATTGGGATTATTGATTATCAATCTACCGATTATAAAACTTGTGTGGAAAATGCAGATATTATTATTTATGCCACACCCGTACAACAAACAATTAAATATTTACAAGCACTACCAAACTATCAAACTAAAAGCAATGTGATTGTTACTGATACTGGCAGTACTAAATCAACTATATTACAATATGAGCAGTACCTTTTAAACCATGATATTCACTTGATTGGCGGTCATCCTATGGCTGGAAGTCATAAATCAGGCGTGCTTAACGCAAAAAAACATTTATTTGAAAATGCTTTTTACGTGTTAGTACATGATGAACCAGGCAATAACCAAGCATTTGACGAAATTAGATCATTACTGGATAAAACAAAAGCAAAATTTATTGCAACAAATGCAAAAGAACATGACTTTGTTACAGGCATCGTCAGTCATGTCCCCCATATTATTGCTTCGAGCCTTGTGCATTTAAACGCAAACCATGTCAATCATTCTTCATTGGTGAAAACTCTGGCTGCTGGAGGGTTTAGAGACATCACAAGAATTGCTAGTGGCAGTCCAATTATGTGGCGCGACATCACCATCGAAAATAAAAATACTATTGTTGATATCCTGAAAGAATGGAAAACACAAATGGAACATGTCATAAGCCTTGTGGAAGAAAATGACCCTGAAGACTTATATCATTTTTATAATGATGCGAAATTATACAGAGATGAACTTCCACTAAAATCACAAGGAGCGCTATCTATAGAGTATGATTTATATGTTGATATTCCGGATAAATCAGGTATGATTAGCCAAGTTACACATATCTTGAGTTTACATAATATTTCTATAAGCAACTTAAGGATTTTAGAAGTGCGCGAAGATATATATGGAGCTTTACGCGTTAGCTTTAAAAACCCTGAAGACCGTAAAAAAGGTGCTGAAGCGCTAAGTGATTTTGATACTTATATTGAATAGTTAATCAAAAATTTTCTGATTTTAATTTAAGACATAAACGTTATTCAACGATTGACCAAATCATGTCATTTGGCCAATCGTTTTTATATACCTCAGCCTATTTAATCTTATACAGCTTTATTCATTACGTGATAGTAAAATACCAAGGACGCTTCTATCTATATCATAATATTGCGCCATATCACATCATATTTTTTCCCTATGAAATGCTTAGTTATACCAATAGTCACTTGGTTATGGTACATTCTTATATTGCGCTCACTTTGGTACATCCGTATAGAATATGTTTTGCATAGTTTCAATCATTCACATTTTATGCCCTGCCATAAGACCTAATCGACCATGTTTGGTGCCCGCGTCTGTATAAGATATTGCCTTAGATACACTACCTTTACCAAATTTCTGATGTAAAGCGTCGATTGTTTTAGCTAATTTTTCAGTTCTTTTACTTTCATACTCATCTATAAATAAATTTAACTGTTTATCTTTTTCATCTATAAATTGAGTAAGTGAAATACTTACTGTTCTATACAATACTGTGGGATCACATAGTTTATCTGCTAAGCGTTCTACCGCTTCAAAAATAATACGCTCTAAATTTGTGGGTTCTTGTAATGTATATTGTTTCTCCACGCCGCCTTGGTTACTATAACCAAAAGAAAAGTGAATCGTCTTAACTAGTTTATTTCTTGCTCTAACACGGCTTGACACATCTTCAATTAATTCTTGCATCACAACTTTAACTTCATGATAATGGTAATCGCGCATTAATATTTGGCTTTTACAAATTGAAGGGTTCGTTACGTTATATTTATCTCTAATTTTACTTCGGTCAATTCCGTTTGCATGTAAATGTAAATCAACGCCAATAATACCAAAATCTCTTTTTAAATATTGATATGGATAATGTGCTAGATCTCCTATAGTAAAGATGCCTCGCTTATTCATTTTTGCTTCAGTCTTCTTACTAATTCCCCAAAAATCACTTAAAGGTGAAATAGGCCAAAGTTTATGAGGTATATCTTGATATCGCCACTCAGCAATTAAATGATCTGTATATTTGGCTTCTATGTCCATTGCTACTTTGCTCAGTAGCATATTCGACCCAATACCTATTGAACAATGTATACCCGTTTCTTCTAGAATTTCATATTGTAATTTTTGACAAAAAGAATGAACTGTACTGCTAAATCTACGATAACTTTCTGTGACATCCATAAAGAATTCATCAACACTATATTGATGCAAATCTTCTGGAGCGATATAACGTAATGCAATTTTAGATATTGCCACTGAAACTTCCAAATATTTTCTCATACTTGGATTAATAATATAAATATCGTTTCTATGCGGTATCTCGAATAACCTTGAACCTGTTTTAATACCTAACGCTTTTAATGGCCCTGTAGCAGCTAACACAACTGAACCTTGTTTCTTAGTATCTGCAACAACTGCCAACTTTTCTTTCATAGGGTCTAGCCCTTTTTGGATACAAGAAACGCTTGCAAAAAAACTTTTTTGATCAATACATAATATGACCCTTTCCTCTAACAGATTGTAATCATACATATGACACTCCCCCTTAGTCCTTTTTATTATATAAGAACACGTGTTCTATTTCAATATTTTTAAGAACAATTGTTCCTTTAACTATTTTTATAGTTTTGAGGATTTTCATGATATAATATAAAAAATAGACATATTAGGAGGAACTTAAATGCCGATTGTAAATGTAAAACTATTAGAAGGACGTTCAGATGAACAACTTAAAAATTTAGTATCAGAAGTGACTAAAGCTGTAGAAAAAACAACAGACGCCAATAAAGAAGCTATACATGTAGTCATTGAAGAAATGAAAGCTTCTCACTACGGCGTTGCTGGTGTTAGAAAATCAGATCAATAATTTCTTATAGTATAGAAAAACAGGACAAAAATCACATTTTCATCCCATTCCTTACTTCCCGCATACTAGAAGAGACCGAGACATGATTAATGTCTCGGTCTCTTCTTTTTTAAATTTTAAATATATTATTATTCATTTAAAAACTTTTGTACTTCTTCCTTATTTTTCGCTTTATCTATTTCTAAAGCACTTCCATCCATCGGTGTTTGAATATCTTGGTATGTGTTTTGTAATGGCAACGTAATAGAATCAACATTTTTATCTCCACGTATACCAAAATTCAAACCAGTTTGAATCAGCGCAGAATCTGGCATATTAGTATTTAAGTAACCTCTTAGTATACCTGCAACACGAGGTAATTTAGGCAATGTATCTAGACTCGCTAATTCTTGTTTAAGTGATTGCATGACTTGTTGCTGACGTCTTACACGACCAAAGTCACCTTCTTCATCGTGTCTAAACCGAGCATAACCTAATAATTCTTTACCATTTAATCTATGGTGGCCTTTTTTAAGGGAAACACCAATATTTTTGGACATATCTTTTTCAACGTCAATTGGTACACCATTAGGTTCCAATTCATCAATCATTTTTTCAAATCCAGTAAAATCAAGAATGGCATAATATTCTGGGTCAACACCTAAATTTTTCTTTAATGTCTGTCGTAATAACTCAGGACCTCCAATAGAATATGCTGAATTAATTTTATGTTGCCCATTACCTGGTATATCCGCATAAATATCACGCATCACAGACATCATCTTCATTTTTTTATGAATATAATCATACTGTGCAATCATGATAGAATCAGTTCTAGAAATACCACCTTGTTCTTTATCAGCACCTAAAACCATAATTGTAATCTTACCATCATTTTTTTTGGCACCGTTAAATTTGTGTTTTTTAAGTGTCTTACCGTGGTCTTCTGCATATTCAATCCCTGATTTATAACCATGAATAGAATATCCGACAATAATCGCTAAAATAATAATGATTATTAAAATAATAAATGGAAATTTTTTTAGCCGCTTCTTTTTGCTTCTACGCATTGTAGATTGTTTTTCTGTGTTTTCACTTTCTTTACTTCTTTGTTTATCCTCATTCATATGTAATCAACCTTATATCTTCAAAATTGCACTGCTATGTACTATAATTAACATATATTAAAGTTATATAAAAACTGCCTAAAAATCAAGTAATATCTTAATATTTGGTACTAAGGTCTAATATGGAAAGGATGTTAAGCATGAATATAAATAAAGCATACTTCGCTGGAGGTTGCTTTTGGTGTATGGTCAAACCTTTCGACACGTTTGAAGGCATTGAAAAGGTAACTTCTGGTTACATGGGAGGACATAAAGATAACCCCTCATATGAACAAGTTAAGACAGGTGACACCGGACATTATGAAACAGTCGAAATAGAATACGATGTTGCTCTGTTTTCATATAATAAATTATTAGAGATATTCTTTTCTGTAATAGATCCAACAGATGAAGGCGGTCAATTTCAAGATAGAGGTTCACAATACAAAACAGCTATCTTTTACACAAATGAAGACCAAAAAGCAGTAGCAGAAGATTATGTAGAAAAATTAAAACAAACAATAGATAAAGATAAAGCAATCGCTACAAAAATATTACCTGCTTCTACATTTTATGAAGCTGAAGCTAAGCATCAAGATTTTTACAAAAAAAATCCTGAGCGCTATGCGCAAGAGCAACAAGAACGCCAAAAATACAAATAAACAAATATTAAAAACCGGGTACATCTTAAATTTCAAAATGGCCCGGCTTTTATATATTTAAGATATAATTTACTGTTGACGTTTCATTTCTAAAGGGATTTTATGTTTTTTCTCTACCTTATTACCATTATATAAATCCATAATCGTCTTGATACTTTCTTCACCCATTAAATTAGGTTGTTGCGCAACTGTAGCAAATAATTTACCGCTTTCCACAGATTTAATAGCATCTTCATTACCATCAAAACCAATGACTTTGATATCTTTGTTTCCTATGGCTTCTACTGCACCTAAAGCCATTTCATCATTTTGTGCAAAAACGGCTTCCATATCAGGATGAGCTTGAATCATATTTTGTGTTACGTTTAACCCTTCAGTCCTGTTGAATTTAGCACTTTGTTTAGACACTACATTGAGTGATTTGTCAGCAATATTATGGAAACCTTTACCACGTTCTCGCGTAGCACTGGCGCCTGGAACACCTTCAAGTTCAGCTACTTTTGCGCCTTCGCCTAACTCATCCACAATCAACTCACCACCCATTTCACCCCCCTTGATGTTATCTGAAGCAATAAATGAAGCTACTTCGCCTTTTGCTACATCTCTATCTAATGTGATCACTGGTATGCTTTCATCATTCGCAATTTGAATACTACCAGATATTGCGTCTGAATCAGTTGGATTTACGATTAAATAATCAACTTTTTGTTGAATCAAATCATCTATATCATTAGCTTGCTTCGCCGCATCATCTTGTGCGTCAGCAAATTTAACTTTAACACCTTGTTTCTTAGCTTCTTTTTCAATACCGTCTTTAACTTTTACAAAAAAGGATTATTTAGTGTAGAGATACTCACCCCAATAATGATATCCGATTTTTTCTTATCTGATTTACCGTTATCATTTTTTTCCAATGGTGATTCTAGTGAACAACCAGCTAAAAATAATACTAAAGCTAACGCGCTTATAAATAGTCTTTTCAATATCAGCACCCCCCCCAATTACTTATTTTTTCTATCAATTAATACAGCAATAATAATAACGATACCTTTAACAACTTGTTGATAAAAAGAAGATACCCCTAACAAATTTAAACCGTTATTCAATACACCAATGATTAATACCCCTATTAACGTTCCAACAATACGACCTTTACCGCCTGTTAAAGAAGTACCACCTAGCACAACAGCTGCAATAGCATCCAATTCATAGGACATCCCTGCGGTTGGCTGCGCTGAATTTAAACGAGAAGTTAAAATAGCTCCCGCCATAGCTGACATTAACCCTGCTAAGCTATAAATCATTATTTTAATTTTGTTGACTTTGATACCGGAAATAAATGCAGCTTTTTCATTTCCTCCCATAGCATACGTTTGTCTACCAAATACTGTTTTATGTAACAATATATATAAGATAATAAAGGTGATAAACATGGTAACTGCTGGTACTGGTATACCTAGGAAATAGCCTCTACCAAACAATTGAAAAGCATAGCTGCCATTTAAATTCGTAACAGGATTACCATCTGTAATAACAAGGGTTAAACCTCTAAAGACAGTCATCGTCGCTAATGTTGCAATGAACGGCGCCATCTTGCCAATCGTTATTAATAATCCATTAATAGCACCTAATATAGCACCAAAAAGGCACCCGATTAACAGTGCTAAAATTGAGTCTATGCCAGTAACCATTAAAATCGCAACAACAGCACTAGATAATGCTAATGTTGAACCTACTGATAAATCAATACCTCCCGTTAAAATGACAAAGGTCATCCCAAACGCAATTAAACCATTGATTGAAACTTGTCTTAATAAATTAAATAGATTAGAAGGCTCTAAAAAAGCACTATTTAGTATACTTATAATAATAACCAATAAAATCAAACCAATAAAAGGTATGATTTTTTCTAAATACGAATAAGAAAATGATAATTTAGACTGTTTCATTATTTTCCCCTCCTGTAGCTAAAGTCATAATATGTTCTTCAGAGATAGACGCGCCCTCTAATATACCTGTAATTTTTCCTTCGTGTATCACTGCTACTCTATCGCTCATACCTATAATTTCTGGTAATTCTGATGAAATCATAATTATAGACATGCCACGGTCTGTTAGTTCGTTCATCAATTGATATATTTCGCGTTTAGCTCCTACGTCAATGCCTCGTGTTGGCTCATCTAAAATCAAAACATGTGGTGCTGTTGCAATCCATTTAGCTAAAACGACTTTTTGTTGATTACCACCTGATAAATTAACGCAAGCGTCCTCTTTTTTACCTTTAATATTCATGCGTGCAATCATTTGATCAGAATATTGTGCCATCGTACTTTTAGTTAAAAAACCTGTTTTTGAAAAACTTTTTAAAGCAGGTAACGTAATGTTTTCTAGAATTGAATCTTGTAGCACTAATCCTTCTTCTTTTCTATTCTCAGTGATAAAAGCAAGTCCTTGTGAAATAGATTGATTGGGGTTCTGAATTTGAATTTGTTTATCATTAAGTTTGACAGTCTTATTTCCCTTATCTAAGCCGAATAAGACACGCATAATTTCTGAACGACCAGCGCCCATCAAACCACTAAATCCGAGTATCTCTCCTTTGTGTAAATCAAAATGGATAGGCTTTAATTGATGCTCTACTGAACTTAAATCTTCTACAGAAAGGACAATATCTTCTTGGTGATAATGCCTATCAGGATACTGATTGTCTAGATCTCTTCCTATCATGGATTTTACGACTTCAGCATGAGTGGTGTCTTTTGTCTTTGTTGTTAAAATAGATTGGCCATCTCTCATAACAGTAATACGATCTGAAATACTAAATATTTCTTCCATTCTATGAGAAATATATATAAAAGAAACGCCTTCATTTTTCAAACGATTAATCTGTTCAAACAGAGTAGCTATTTCATTATTCGTTAAAGCAGCAGTAGGCTCATCCATAATGATAATTTTTGGCTTTTCCATCAACGCCTTACTAATTTCTAACATCTGTTGCATACCGACTGATAAAGTACCTGCCATTCTATTTAAATCAATATCAATATTTAATTTTTTGAAAACTGACAAAGCACGTTGTTTCATCTTTTTATTATCTACAACACCTAAAAATTTGGTTTCCTCTTTTCCTAAAAATAAATTTTCAAGCACAGTCAAATTTGGCCAAATATTTAATTCTTGTTGGATAAAGGATATACCATTTTGTTCAGCATCCATCGTATTTTTAAAATGAATCGGTTTCCCATCTTCTAATACGCTGCCACTATCAGCCTTATACACGCCGGTAAGTATTTTCATAAGCGTACTTTTACCAGCTCCATTTTCACCCATTAGTGCATGAATTTCAGCATCATTTATTTCAAAATCAACGCCGCTTAATACATTATTTTGCCCAAATGATTTGTATATTTGATTCATGTTTATCATAACTGCCCCCCCCCTTAAAATAAAACACCGCTTGTTAAAATTACATTGGCATAAGGTTTAGCTTCGCCCGTTCGGATAACTGCCTTAACCTCGTTACTTAACGTTTTTAAAGATGCATGCGATTCAGTTGTGATATCAATGTTCCAAGATAATAGCTTTACATATAATGCGCTGTTTTGTTTTATCATTTCATTAGCAATGATTAATTGTTCGATTTCCATGTGTTCTTTAATTAAATCGAATACTTCTTCGAATGAAGGTTTTCCAAATGTTAATGCTAAATCTATCTTTTTCACGCCTTCTGGCACCGGAAGACCACAATCAGCAATCATTATTTTGTCAGTATGTCCCAAATCACTCAATACTTTAGATATTTCACTGTTTAGAATACCTGTTTTATACATTTAATCTCCCCATTCGTTATATAATATATTATGTAACGGGTTACATAATTGCAGTTAAAACCTTATGCTCCCCCTTCGTTTAGGTGATAATACAAGTTGCTTATCATAATCATTCGTTTTTAAATTCAATAATTTTGATACAGCTTTTTGGCCTAAGACATATGCAGATTGATCAATTGTTGAAATGTTTGGAAATGTCATTGTCGAAAATGGTATATTATCATAACCTACAATTTGAATATCTTCAGGTACTTTAAACTTAAATTGTTGAATAATCGCCATCGTTTCAATCGCTAAAATATCATTGCTACATATGATACTATCAATTTTCAAATTTTTAATTAA
Source organism: Staphylococcus sp. GDY8P120P (assembly GCF_017892065.1). NCBI lineage: Bacteria > Bacillati > Bacillota > Bacilli > Caryophanales > Staphylococcaceae > Staphylococcus > Staphylococcus sp. GDY8P120P. The sequence continues at coordinate 75,425 of NZ_JAESKI010000003.1, forward strand.
CGAAATAAATGCCTGCTCATTTGTTAGCTTTTCAGATTCATAATAAAAATACTTCACATTATATTGCTTCAATATTGATTCAATACCGTTGATTCTTGACTTAAAGGTATTAATTTTTAAATCCAAATGGATAATCAATATATTTTGTGGTTTGCCTTCTAAAATAAGTTGCGCTTGTAATTCTCCTCCTTCGAAATGGTTTGCAGAAACGCCACTAATGACATCATTAACGCGATCTACAAATACACATGGCATATTTTGAGATTTTAATAATTTTTCAACTTGCTTATCAGCAAATGCTGTAGTAATCACTCCAACACAATTATAAGAATTAAAAGTAGAAAGATAATCTCTAGCTTTATTAGCATTATTATCACTATTACCAATTAATACTTGAAAGCCTTGTGATAATGCTATATCTTCAACGCCTCTCGCTATTAATGTAAAAAAAGGATTGCTAATATCTGGCAATAATAGACCAATCATTTTTGACTTACGTTTATACAACGTGCGTGCCGCTTCATTAGGTTGATAGTTAAGTTCACTGATGGCACATTCAATGCGCTTTTTCGTTTGTTCTTTTACATATCCATTATTATTTATGACTCTAGACACCGTTGCTACAGAACAACCTGCTAAATTTGCTACTTCTTTAATTGTCGTTATAAAAATCACCTCTATTTGTGTAACCGCTTTCATATTATCACAAATTTTTCTGTTTTGATAGTTTATTCTAGTGATTAATTATTATATTAATAAGAGATGATTTAAGTCATTGGTTATGAAATAAAATAAAAAGTTATGTCTAACATAGCATTATTTATACGCTATTTAATAGGATAAAGAAACTTGATTCACATTTTCTATAGCCTTAATTTGTCCGTTTGGATCAAAATATACTTTGACAGAGAATTGGTTAAACGGATTATCATCATATATCATCGTACCATTATTATAGTTTTTGTCTCTATTTCCATGCACTTGAGTAAACGCTTGAATATAAACATTGTTAGGAATAACAAAAAATCGTTGCACTTTATCGTTTTGATAATAAATTGCTATATTCCCATATTTTTGTGTTTTAAGGTTATTAATTTTTAAATGTTCTTCACTATTTCCATAATATCGTTCCACTTTACTTTTACTCATGCCTTTAGATATGTGCATATATTGATTTCTAACATCACGATTCATAAAATTTTCACTAAATGCTTGTGATAGCACATCAATTTGAGGAGAAGGATATTGTGAATTGTGTTTATTTTTAGTTTCATTATTTTGAGATGGCTGATTAACGCTTTGATAATTTATCTGCTTTGTCTCATATAATGATTTAATTGAAAGTACTAACGCTACTAAGAGAACTATTAATACCAAGCTAATTAAAATTTTTTTCATTTTTTCACCCCACTGCACCCTTTGCAAATAATTAATATTTATATATTACTATATAACTTTAAAACCTTAAATGTATTTTCATAATTTTATAAATCATGGCTACAATAGTATGTTTTTAAATGTAAAAATACTATTTAAATTCAAAAAGAAATAAAGTAGATAAAATGTCAATTATTATTCAAATAATATCGAATCACACTGTTGAAAGCGTTTTCTGTTGATGCTATTATATATATATACCTTAAACAGAGGGTAAAGAGAAATTCATATATAGTTAGGATCAAATGATATTTAGAAAGTAATATAGTTAGTTTATTAAAGTAGTTAATAACTTCTCCGGCGTTAACTACCAAAACCATTAAAAACTATAACTCCTAAAAACAACCAACCATCATTAACGGGATGCGTTGGTTGTTTTTATTTTATTCTTTTTTTCTAATTACACGCATAACTTTTATCATACTGAGCCATAGTGAATGTCTTTTACGATAGACTAAAAATCTCGGTTGCCAGCTAGGATTAAATTTCTCTTTATAACGTCTTAATCCTTGAAATCTATATAAACCATTAAAATGTTCAAAAATTCTGCCAGCCAGTCTTTCACCAAAGAATGAAAACGGAACTTTACCTACATTAGATAATGTGGCCATACCCATATTAAAATATTTATAATTATTGTTTTTAGACCACAACAACATATGAATATATAAACTATCCATCAAAGGCAATGTTACATCTGATTTCCAACGTATTAAATCAACAGAAAGCGTTGCGTTATAATTTGTAGGCATAAAAGTACAGAAGCCAAGTATAGCACCGTCCATATCTTTAATCATTGCTATAGGTGCCTGTGAAAGATAATGCTCATCAAAATTACCAACAGAAAATTGCATTTCTGTTGATCCAACTAACCAATCGTCACTTATTTGTTTTAATTCATCTAAAAACGCTTGCGAAAATGGAGGATCTAGTATTTCAAATGTACAACCTGAGTCCTCTAACTTATTTAATGTAGCTCGTAAGCCACGCTTTTTTTTGCCTGAAATAGTAAAAGCTGATAAGTCTATGAGCGCTTCTTCACCTAATTTGAAAAATTGATTCCCAAAATCATGATAAATAGACATATATCTATCAGTAACTTGATAGAAAATGATATCATAGCCTAAATAGTGCGCTTCACTATATAATTTTTCAAGCAACTTATGAAACGATGTAGCATTTCCAATTGGGTCTCCTAAAACAATATATGTGTTGCGCTTACGCTGATACATCACGAACGCATCTTTAGTATCATTAAAGAAAAACTTTTTATCGCCGCTATATATGAGGTGACTTAAGTAATTACCGCCATAATTATCAATAATGGCTTTACATTGTGCTAAACCATCATCATTGCTTGAAGATTTAAACTTCGCTTCAAACCACCATACAATCACACTCACAATAATGACTACTGTGATAATCGTAAACCAAAAGTAATACCTTAATATTGATGAGTCCATTTCTAAGTGATAAATATCCAAAGTATAAAATGTACTTCTTATAATATTGTGATTCACAAATAAAACGAATGCCCCTATTAATAAACTGACCAATAACTTAGTATATCTAAATTGGCGTTTAATAACACGTGACCTTTTATAAAATACGACTAACATAATGAACATAGTTGTTAACCAACCTAGTAATATTAAAGAAGGATACGTATAAACCGTTACACAGAATATAATAATGATTGAAATAATAGAAAACAAAATGGCTCTTTTGGATAAATAGTAAACGCCTATAACGTTTAATAATAATAATAAACAAGCACATGTATGGATAGAGACAGTGATATAGTAAATGGCATGATAATCACTATATAGTCCATCATAAATAATTGTAATATTATTGAAGAAAAACAATAGACTTGTAAACGTAAGTAATATCGCAATCGAAAATGCTGGTATTCTTGCTAAAATATCTTTTTGATATGACGCTAATAATGAAGACATATCTTTAATAGGAACCATCAATTTAGAATCATCCCAATAACGTTTAGCTGTATCTCGGAATTCAAAAGTTGCTAAAATTAATGCAATTAATACTGGAAACAGATAATACACTAATCTATAAAGTAATAACGCTAAGACAATTTTCTCTTCTGGAACGTTTAAACTTTTTAATCCTAATAATACGACCAAATCAAACGTACCAAACCCTCCAGGTATAAAACTGATTAGCCCTGACAGTGCGCTAATGACAAATATACCTATAAACACAGATAAGTTCACTTGAACACCAACAGTATATAATGACATATATAATACTAATGCCGCGATAATCCATTCAATGCTAGAGACAATTGTACAATATAAACCTATCAATTTATGCTTTTTGTTTACTGGTCTTATAATTGTAGAAATTATAAATATAGGTAAAAACAAGGCAGCAATATACATTACCCATTTAATCCAAGGGAACGGATTAAATATGTGCTTCACATCAAACACATGAAATACTACTAATATTGAGAGCATACTTAAACCGGTCAACATAGATATTAAAACAACAGAAATAGAATGCAATAACTCTTTTTTATCTTCAGCAGTATCTTTATACAAAATAAATCTTACACTAGCCCCGATAACACCACCAAACCCTAATACAGCATTTAAAGCATTGACAATATAGCCAATGCGAATAGCCTTAGGTAATGAAACCTTCAGATTTAATGATCTAGCTAAAATCACATCATACATAGATAATATAAGTATAGCCGTACCGCCACTCAAAAATAGCACGATCAACCAAACACTATTAAGATCTCTAATAGCGTATATCGTTTCTTTCAAATTGATATGAGCTAACTCTCTATATAAAGTAAATACAACAAAAATAAATAGTGAAATTGCAAAGATTACTTTCAAAATAGACAATACTTTATTTCTTGATTGCTTTGACATGTGTTCACATCACTTTTCTATATTCATATATTATTTAAAATATAGCACGATTCTTATTTTTAATAAATAATTTATATAGCAAATACATATTACAATATTGTTAGTTTTAACATATATACTTATAGCAACACATCTTTAATAAAAGTACTTTGATACTGTGATTTAAAAACGACAAAACTGCATTGGAAATTGAGATTTCCAATGCAGTTCTTTTTCAAATATTTTCTTAATTTTAACTTAACGTATTTCTTCATCCGAAGTGATTTCGTACTCGCCTGCATCATCACCATAATATTTGTTATAGCGACGTTTATACATTGTATATAAATGAGATACAAGTACTTTTAATATTGCATACGCAGGTATACCTAAAATAACACCAACTATACCTAATAAATTACCTGCACTTAATAAGATAAAAATAATCGTAAGTGGATGAATTTTTAATGTTTTGCCCATAATATTTGGGGAAATAAAGTGACCTTCAATAAATTGAACTGCTGTCCATACAATTACTAATTTTAATAACATGAATGGTGACGTAATTAAAGCAATAATAATAGCTGGAGATATCGCAATCGTTGGGCCGATGTACGGTACTACACTTGTTACAGCAGCAATTGAAGCTAAAATTAAACTGTAATCTAAACCGATGATGCTATATCCAATAAATAATAAAATACCAATACAAAATGACACGATAATTTGACCTTGGATATAAGAACCAACTTGGATACTCATTTTATCTAATAAGTCATGAAAATCTTTTCTAAACTTAGGCGGCGTTAAATTTGTTGAAAATTCTTTAAAGCGGTGACCGTCTTTTAACATAAAGAATAAAACAAAAGGTGTTGTTGCAATAACAACGCCAACATTAACTAAAGCCTCAGCAAAATTTTTAACTTTAGAACCAAAACCGTTAAAGTAATCAGAAACCATCGAAGGTAGCTTTTTAGCTAATGAATCTAACTGATCTTGTATTTGAACATAAAAATTAGAAATTAAAGAATACTTCGTTACACTATCAATAAATTTATTTACTTTATCAACATAATACGGAAAATTATTCCCAAAACTTTTAAACTGTGCTCCGATTACTGGTATTAATAAATTAATAGCTAGTGCAATGACACCAACAATAACTAAAAATAATATAATAACTCCCCAAAGCCTTGAAATATTATAGCGTTCCATTAAATTCACTAAGGGATTAAATAAGTAATATAAAATAATAGATACTATGATTGGTGCGATAATCGTATTAAAAACAATAATAAATGGTTTGAAAATATAAGAAACTTGGTCAAAAATAAAAATTGCACAACCGATAAATATTAATATAAGTAAGGCAAAGGCTAAATCTTTTCCACCTATAAATTTCATAAAACGCGATTCAGGAAAACTTAAATTCAATTTTCTTTTTTTTGAATGATTATCTTGCTTTAATTGCTCTTCATTCGACATAAAATCACCATACCTTAAATTTTTTCAAAATATACAAATCATTTAGAACATAATGATGAAACTATGTATCTTTATACCTCTATACATGTAGTTCCATATTTAAAATAACTAATTTTAATCATAACACAATGTACATTTTTCAAACATATATATTTTGTCACATTTGATTTACAACTAATCATATTCTTAATAAGCGTAAAAACTATAAAGTATTTTATAAACGCATTGCTTTATTTTAAATGATTGAGAAAAATAAGCAAATATTTAAGTATTCAAAAAAGCAGTAATACGAAATCATAAAGTACTACGGATTTCATATTACTGCTCATATATGGATAAAATTTCACAAACATACAATAAATGCATTAAGAAAATAGTTTTACGCACATTCAAATATGATACATGAATTATTTCTTTTTCATGCCCCAACTCTCGATGCCGAATAAATTAATTTCCAACTCTTCAGGTTTAAACACAGGTTTTTTGCCTGCTTTACGTTGACGTTGATAGTCGTTCATTACTGCGAAAGCTATATTAGACAAACCAATAATAGCAACTAAGTTGACAATTGCCATTAGACCCATAAACACATCTGCTGTACCCCATACAGTTTCAGTTTTAACCACTGATCCTACAAATACAAGTACTACCACTAAACATCTAAAAATGAATAACACCGATTTATTTTTCCATAAGAATTCCATATTAGATTGGCCATAATAATAGTTACCAATAACAGAAGAAAAAGCAAATAAAGTAATTGCAATTGTTAAGAAAATACCCCCTGCATTACCTAAATGTTCATTTAGTGCTGATTGTGTTACTGCCACACCTTGTGCTGCATTTTCACCAAATTCTAATCCTGTATATAGTAAAATCATAATTGCCGTAGCGGTACACACTAGCATAGTATCAAAGAATACACCTAATGATTGAATTAACCCTTGTTTAACTGGGTGAGGCGCAGCAGCTGTGGCAGCGGCGTTAGGTGCCGAACCCATACCAGCTTCGTTTGAGAACAAACCACGTTTAATACCTTGAAGAATTGCTGCACCAACAGCGCCTCCAGTTACTTGTTCAAATCCAAATGCACTTTTAATGATTGTTCCAATCATCGGGATAATTTGATCATAGTTAAGTATTAAAATGACAGCAACTAAACCAATATAAACAATTGCCATAACTGGCACAATGATTGATGATAATGTCGCGATACTTCTAACACCGCCAAATATAATAATCGCTGTAACAATAGCTAATATAATACCCGTCACTATAGGACTTATATTATATTGCGTTTTTAATGACTCAGCAATGGTATTAGATTGCACTGTATTAAACACAAATGCAAACGTTACAGTAATTAATACTGCAAAGACGATACCTAACCATTTTTGGTTGAGTCCTTTAGTTATGTAATATGCAGGCCCACCACGAAACCCGCCATCTTCATCAGGTACTTTATATACTTGTGCTAAGGTTGCTTCGATAAAGGCACTCGCTGCCCCAATAAATGCAATGACCCACATCCAAAACACAGCACCAGGTCCACCTAACACAATCGCAGTGGCAACACCTGCAATATTACCAGTACCAACACGAGAACCAGCACTTATTGCAAACGCTTGAAATGGCGCAATACCTTTTTTTCCATTATCTAATGTTTCAGGTTTTTCTCCAATCGCTCGAAACATTTCTGGTATCCATCTTAATTGTACGAATTTAGAACCAATAGTAAAAAATATACCAGCTGTAATTAAAAGTCCAATTAAATATTGTGACCAGATTAAATCATTTCCGACTTGAACAAACGTTTTGAACCAATCCGGAATCAAACTATCAAAATTGCTCAATTTAATCCCTCTCATCTATCAAATAAATTTTTATAATAAAATCAAGAGATTTATAGCATATGTTCTGTGCACAGAAAACGATAAATTATTTATGTACACAGGAAAATGAATGAATAAGTTAAGTACAAATCGTAAAGCTTTGTGCAACACTATTTCACGTTACTATAAATCTCTTGTTTTATTTTTATGGCAACTTAATGGTATTTTATCATTATATTGTTGTATTTACTAACAGAAATTTTAAAATTACCTTATTTGATGATTAAGTTTTCCACTTCACCAAATTCTTTTACATCGACGATAAAACTACCATTTGTATATTGTTCTGATAAATGAATGTCTTTGATATTGCCACTTTCTTCGTGTCGTTTAGAAGTTATGGTATAAGTCGTATCATCAGGATGAATTATATGAGCTGCGACGATACGATGTGGTAATTTTTTAAGTTCTTTTAAAAGTGTAATACCACGTTGTGCACGTTTCGCTTGTTGTAATACTTTAAATCCTATACGTTTTAATGATCCACGTTGCGTCGCCATTAATATAGAACTACGTTCATTAATAACTTGCGTTAACACGACATAATCTTCATCTTTAAGGTTGATAGATTTCACCCCAGCTGCTCTAAGACCAGTGTCTGATAACTCATCGCTATTATAAGTTAATGACATACCTTTATATGTTATAGCAGTAAGTATTTGGGCGTCTTCTATTCTCATTACGTCTATGATTTCATCATCACCTTTTAATTTCATGGACACTAACGGCTTATTATAACGTGATGTTTTGAACATAGAAACATTACTTTTCTTAATCATGCCATTGCGTGTAGCTAAAATATAAAATGCTTCGGGCTTGAAATCACTTTCGCAGAAAGCATCAATGACATGTTCATCTTCGTCTATTGGGACGATTTGTGAAACGTGTTGCCCTAAATCTTTCCACTTAATTTCTGAAAGTTTATGCACTGGTATATAAAGGTATCTACCTTTATTAGTGAACACTAACGCGGTATCTAACGTGTTAGCTTCTTGATATTTAAGCATCATATCGCCATCTTTAACCCCAAGTTCTTCTACACCGCTTGCGTTAAAACTACGTAAAGAAGTTCGTTTAATATAACCATGTTTTGTAATGCTCACCATCACATTCTCACTTGGTACCATAACTTCTTTATCAATTTTAATTTCACTGATTTCTGCTTCAATTGAAGATAAGCGTTTTTGTTTATATTTATTCTTAATTTCATTTAATTCGTCTTTGATAACATTTAATAAAGCATCGTGATTATCTAATATATTTTTTAAATACGCTATTTTAGCCTTTAATTCATCATGTTCTTCTTGTAATTGCACGATATCCGTATTCGTCAAACGATATAATTGCAATGTTACAATTGCTTCAGCTTGTGCTTCTGTGAAATCAAATTCAGCTACTAAATTGTCTTTAGCGTCTTTTTTGTTTTTAGAATTTCTAATAAGTTTAATCACTTGGTCTAAAATAGATAGTGCTTTCATTAGACCTTCTACAATATGCATTCTACTTTCTGCATTATCTAACTCAAAACGCGTACGCTTCGTCACCACATCAATTTGATGATTAAGATAACTATCTATAAACTGACGTACACCCATAAGTACTGGTCTACCTTCACTAATTGCAACCATATTAAAGTTATATGAAACTTGTAAATCTGTATTTTTGTACAAATAATTCGCAACCGCTTCGCTGTTAACATCTTTCTTTAATTCAATAGCAATACGTAAACCAGTACGATCAGTTTCGTCACGGACTTCTACAATACCATCAACTTTTTTATCTGCACGTAACTCATCCATTTTTTTAACGAGCGCACTTTTATTAACTTCGTATGGTAACTCTGTGACAATTAATTCTTTTCTACCGTTTCGCAATTCTTCAACGTTTACTTTTGAACGAACTACAATTTTACCTTTTCCAGACTCATACGCTTTCTTGATACCATCTATCCCTTGAATAATACCACCTGTTGGAAAATCAGGGCCTTTAATATATTTCATTAATTGACTTACTGTGATATTAGGATTGTCAATAAATTTTAAAGTGGCTTGTATCACTTCAGCTAGGTTATGTGGCGGTATATCAGTAGCGTACCCTGAAGAAATACCTGTACTTCCATTGATTAACAAATGCGGCAAGCGTGCTGGTAAAACCATTGGTTCCATAGTTGTATCATCATAGTTCGGCATAAATGGCACTGTGTCTTTGTTGATATCCCTTAATAATTCTTCAGAAATCCTGCTTAATTTCGCTTCAGTATAACGCATCGCTGCTGCTGGATCGTTATCTATACTACCATTATTACCTTGCATTTCTATCAATACATGGCGTAATTTCCAATCTTGACTCAGACGGACCATTGCATCGTAAACTGACTTGTCACCATGAGGGTGATATTGTCCGATAACGTCACCAACCGTTTTCGCACTTTTACGGAAGTTTTTATCAAATGTATTACCGCTGGAATACATTGCGTATAAAATACGTCTTTGAACAGGTTTGAGACCATCACGAACGTCTGGCAGTGCACGCTCTTGAATGATATATTTACTATATCTACCAAATCGATCGCCAATAACATCTTCTAGCGACAAATCTTGAATTATTTCACTCAATTTATTTCCTCCTCATCGGAATAATCCTGTTCTAGTATTTGAATTTCATTATTATCTAAAATACTTTGATCTTCTTGAAGTCCAAATTCAACATGTTTTTCAATCCATTCACGTCTAGGAGCTACTTTATCTCCCATTAATGTTGTTACACGTTTAGATGAACGCAATTCATCATCAACTTGAACTCGAATAAGCGTTCTTGTCTCTGGGTTCATTGTCGTTTCCCATAATTGATCCGCGTTCATTTCTCCTAAACCTTTATAACGCTGTAAACTAAATCCTTTACCTAATTTCTTTTGAAGTTTTTCTAATTCTTCATCTGTCCAAGCATACTCTATTTTTTTAGAAGCCCCTTTACCTTTTTCTAGTTTATATAACGGTGGTAAAGCTATAAACACTTTCCCAGCTTCTACTAAAGGTTTCATATATTTAAAGAAAAAAGTTAATAGTAATACTTGGATATGAGCGCCATCTGTATCGGCATCTGTCATAATAATAACTCTATTATAATTGCTATCTTCTATTTTAAATTCATTACCGACACCAGCGCCAATAGTATGAATAATTGTATTGATTTCTTCATTTTTAAATATATCTTCTAAACGTGCTTTCTCAGTATTAATCACTTTACCTCTAAGTGGTAAAATTGCTTGATATTTACGGTCACGACCTAATTTAGCAGAGCCACCAGCTGAATCCCCCTCTACCAAATAAAGTTCTTTTTTCTCTGTATTTTTACTTTGTGCTGGCGTTAACTTTCCTGATAACAATGTATCTTTACGCTTATTTTTTTTACCCGAACGTGCATCTTCCCTTGCTTTACGAGCTGCTTCTCTTGCTTGTTGGGCTTTCAATGCTTTTTTAACGAGGGTTTTAGATAATTGCCCCTTTTCTTCAAGGTAATATGGCAATTTTTCAGATACAACAGAATCTACAGCACTTCTTGCTTCTGGTGTACCCAATTTAGATTTAGTTTGACCTTCGAATTGTAACAACTCTTCTGGAATACGAATTGAAATAATAGCTGTCAAACCTTCTCTAATATCATTTCCATCTAAGTTTTTATCTTTTTCTTTTAATTCATTTATACGTCTTGCGTAGTCATTAAAGACACGTGTCATTGCTGTTTTGAAACCAACTTCATGTGTACCACCATCTTTAGTACGTACATTGTTAACAAAACTTAAAAGACTTTCTGAATATTGGTCATTATATTGAAATGCTACTTCTACTTCTATGTCATTCGCATTTCCCGCAAAATTGGCCACATCATGTAATACTTCTTTACCTTCATTGACATAGCTTACAAACTCTTTAATCCCATCTTCATAATGGAATACATCTTCTCTTTCTTTGCCCGCTCTTAAATCTTTAAGCGTTATTCTTAAATTTTTAAGTAAAAATGCAGATTCTTGTAAACGTTCACTAAGGACATCGTAGTTAAAAGATGTGGCTGACTTGAAAATCTCAGCGTCTGGTTTAAAAGTTACTTTAGTACCAGTTTTTTTAGTTTTTCCTAGTTTTTCCAGGCCTGTAGCTGGTAAGCCACCATGGCTAAATTTCTGCTTATAGATAGCGCCATCTCTATAAATTTCTACTTCCAGCCATTCACTTAATGCGTTTACTACTGATGCACCCACACCATGTAGACCACCAGACGTTTTATATCCACCTTGTCCAAATTTTCCGCCTGCGTGAAGTATTGTAAATATAACTTGGACTGTAGGTTTCCCTGACGTATGAATACCTGTTGGCATACCACGTCCATCATCTTCTATAGTGATACTCTCATCTTTGTTTATCGTAACTAAAATTTCACTACCAAAGCCGTTTAATACTTCATCGACGGAATTATCGACAACTTCATATACTAAATGATGTAAACCACGTTTATCAGTAGACCCAATATACATACCGGGTCTCTTTCTTACGGCTTCTAACCCTTCAAGAACCTGAATGGAATCATCCGAATAATTATTTTGTTTATTCATTGCCAATCGTTTCGCCCTCCTACAAACGTACGTTCGTTTTTAAAACTATACATTAGTTATTCTTATATAAATCTTGATAAATTGCAAGTATCAAATTTATAATCGAACCGTGTTTTACTACTCTTATAAATTTTATTCGTCTAACTATGGTCTTATGTGGTAAAATAATTCTAATGTCATTAAAGGATGTGGATTATGTATGGTGATGATAATTATCATGTTAATACTAAGTTATCTCATTGGTGCTTTCCCAAGTGGCTATGTAATAGGTAAGTTATTTTTCAAAAAGGATATTAGACAATTCGGTAGTGGGAACACTGGAGCGACGAATAGCTTTAGAGTATTAGGTAAACCAGCAGGGTTCCTAGTTACTTTTTTAGATATATTTAAAGGGTTTATCGTTGTATTCTTCCCACTATGGCTTCCAGTTCATGCAGACGGTGCTATTAGTACATTTTTTACAAATGGACTCATCGTAGGGGCATTTGCGATTCTAGGTCATGTTTACCCGATTTATCTTGGGTTTAAAGGGGGAAAAGCAGTTGCAACCAGTGCCGGCGTTATACTTGGAATCAACCCTATCTTATTAATCATATTAGCAGCAATTTTCTTTGGTATATTATATTTAACGAAATATGTATCACTATCAAGTATTATCGCGTCAATCTGTTGCGTAATTGGTGCGTTACTTATTCGAGATTATATTCTCCTTGTGGTGAGTATGGCTGTGGGTGTGTTATTAATATTCAGACATCGCACAAATATTGTTAGAATTTTTAAAGGTGAAGAGCCTAAAATTAAATGGATGTAACTATTACACGTGTCACGAGCAATCAATAAGTAAATAGTAACAAAATATTACTTAGGCTGGGACATCAACCAATGTCTCAGTCTAAAAATATAATATTAATTAGAAACAACTCATTTGAAAATATGCTAATATCGCACTTTTTAAATTGAGAAGCCAATATCTGAGCGGAACAAGGAAGTCTTATGATGAGATTGGATTTTTGTTCCGCTCTTTTTTAAATCATCATTATAGCTGTAAATGCGTAATAATAAATCAATTTGTTTTAAAGAAAATTAAGATTAAATATGTTATACTACTTTTATTATTACTCAAAATTGGGTAATACAAATAATACTAATTTTTTAAATTAGTAACCAATTGTCACAAGCTATAACTTGTGAAATGAGAGGGGACTTTTATTATGGATATAAAACTTTCAGATAACGCTGTATCTTGGTTTAAAGATGAACTTGATTTACCTGAAGATAACAAAGTCTTACAATTTTTCGTTCGCTATGGTGGAGAATTCCAATTAAAACAAGGATTTAGCCCTGCATTCAGTGTTGATCAAAAAGACGATGTAGAAATTGGTTACGAAAATCATTTTGATGGTTTAGATGTAGTAATTGCAGAAAAGGATTTATGGTATTTTGAAGACCATGATTTATTCATAGACATCAGTGATAGCGTGGATGAAATTTCTTACAGTGCTAAATAATTTTAATAGCTAAAATAAACTCAACACAGTTTATTAATCATATATATGAATTATATACTTAAAAAAGAAGCGGAACAGAAATCATATTTGGGATTTCTGTTCCGCTTTTATATTTCAGCTCTAGTCGTCTACTGTCTATATAGTATGCGAGGTCAAGACGTTATCTATGTCCGGCCTCCTTTTTGTTGATTTGTATAAATTTTTTAGTGTTATAAGTATTAGTGTACATCCCCAAAATACACTCCCGTAAAATTTATGTATATTCATGCACAATTCATATACTTATTTTAACTATGATAAACCATTCACAACCTCTAAATCTTCTCCTGCTTTATTTCGCTTTTCTACTTCTGAATATACTGCATGCCATTCAGGAAAATACTTATCTAATCGAATAGGCTTAAAGTTATCTTTTCGTATACAAGTTAACACTGTAGAGCCAGTAGTAGCTAGTTCTCCATCATTATTATATACTTCATAATAATATATAGATCTTAAGCGTGTATATTTTTCGACCCACGTTTTAATCTTCACTGTTTCTGGATACTGAATTGTTTTAATGTACTTAATATTTAAATCTGTAACTGGTGAAATGATGCCTGAATCTTCCATATCTTTGTAACTAAAACCTAATTTTGAAATATAATCTGTTCGTGCTACTTCAAACCAAGTAGGATAATTACCGTGATATATCACACCCATTTGATCAGTTTCAGCATAGCGTGAAGGAATTTCTGTCATACTATAAATCATTATAAACGTCCTCTTTTCAATTGTTCATATCATACTATATAAATAATAACATAAAAAAGGGGTGGAACAGAAATCACATTTTCTAAAATGATTTCATTGCCCACCCGGTAAGAATGATTGGAAAAGAATATAAGCGCTTAGTCCTAGCATAAGAGCTACGCATCCTTATAAACGACCAAATATTAATTTAATTGTTTCTCATCCCAACCATTTACTATTCAGTCATCCGTGAAGCTAAACTATTTTATATACTAGCCTCACTTATTTATTTGAATCAATAGCAAATCATTTATTCGTTTGCTAATTTATTTCTTAATACCAGTTGTAAAATACCGCCGTGACGATAATAATCAATTTCTACATGTGAATCGAAACGCGCAATTGCTTCAAAATCAATGACTTCACCGTTTTCTTTTTTAGCAGTTACTTTTACTAAATCATGCGGTTTTACATTTTCATCGATATCTACAGAAATAATTTCTGTACCATCTAATCCTAAGCTCTCTGATGAATCACCATCTTTAAATTGTAATGGTAAGACACCCATCATAACTAAGTTCGAGCGGTGAATACGTTCATAGCTTTGAGCGATAACCGTTTTAACACCTAATAAATTTGTACCTTTAGCAGCCCAATCACGTGAAGAACCCATACCATAATCGTTACCAGCTAGCACTACTAATCCAGTACCATCTTCTTTATATTTCATAGCTGCATCATATATAGGCATTTGTTCACCAGTTGGCCAGTAAGTTGTAAAACCACCTTCAGTACCTGGTGCTAATTCGTTTTTAATACGAATATTCGCAAATGTACCACGTACCATTACTTCGTGGTTACCACGACGAGAACCGTATGAGTTAAATTGACGAATCGGTACGCCATGATCTAATAAATATTTACCTGCTGGCGTATCCTTACCGATAGCACCTGCTGGAGAAATGTGATCAGTCGTAACTGAGTCGCCAAATTTGCCCATAACACGTAAATTATTTAATGATTTAATCGCTTCTGGTTCTTTTGATAAATTTTGGAAGAATGACGGGTTCTGGATATATGTTGATTCTGGATCAAAGTCATATAACGGTTGATCTGTCACGTCAATTTCGTTCCACATTTCATTATTGTTGTAAACAGTTTCATACTCTTCTTTGAATAATTTAGGCGTAACGACACTATCTACAGTGTCAGCTACTTCTTTAATTGATGGCCAGATATCTTTTAAGTAGATATCTTCTCCGTCTTCACCTTTACCTAAAGGTTCATTTTGCAAATCAATATCAACCGTACCTGCAAGTGCGTAAGCAACTACTAATTGAGGAGAAGCAAGATAGTTCGCCTTAACTAGTGGATGAATACGTCCTTCAAAGTTACGGTTACCTGATAAAACAGAAGTTACAAGTAAGTCTTCTTCAGCAATCGCTTTTTCGATTTCTTCTAATAGCGGACCCGAGTTACCAATACACGTTGTACAACCATAACCTACTAAGTTAAACCCAAGTTCATCTAAATATGCTTGTAATCCAGAATCTCTTAAATACCCTGTAACAACTTTTGAACCAGGCGCTAATGAAGTCTTAACGTATTCAGGTACTTTCAAGCCTTTTTCAATTGCATTTTTCGCTACTAACCCAGCACCTAACATAACATATGGGTTTGATGTGTTCGTACAAGATGTAATCGCAGCAATTGCTAAATCACCAGTCGTCATTTGCGTTGTAGATCCATCTTTAAATTCAATGGTTGCTGTCTTATCAAATTCACTTTCGTCAAAACCATGCCCTTGGTTACCCGCTGGCGCAGTAACAGATTTTTCAAATTCTTCTTTCATATCACTTAAGAAGATTAAGTCTTGTGGACGTTTTGGACCTGATAGTGAAGCTTCAACTGTAGATAAATCTAATTCGACTACGTCAGAGTATTCTGGTTCATCTTTATCCGCAGTAAAGAACATGCTATTTTCTTCTAAATATTTTTTAACTAATTCAATTTGTTCTTCTGAACGACCAGTTAAGCGTAAATATTTTAAAGATTCTTCATCTACTGGGAAGAAACCGCAAGTTGCACCATACTCAGGGGCCATGTTTGCAATTGTTGCTCTATCAGCTAATGGTAAATGTTCTACACCTGGACCAAAGAATTCTACAAACTTGCCGACAACACCTTTTTTACGTAATTCTTGAGTAACACGTAATGCTAAATCAGTTGCAGTTGCCCCTTGTGGTAACGCATTAGATAATCTAACACCAATTACTTCAGGAATTGGGAAATAAGATGGTTGACCAAGCATTCCGGCTTCTGCTTCAATACCACCAACACCCCAACCTAATACGCCTAAGCCGTTAATCATAGTTGTGTGAGAGTCAGTTCCAACTAATGTATCAGGGAAAGCCACTATTTCACCGTCAACTTCACGTGCATGGACCACATTAGCAAGATACTCTAAGTTAACTTGGTGGACGATACCAGTTGCTGGTGGTACCGCACTGTAATTATCAAATGCTTTTGTAGCCCAATTTAAAAATTGATAACGTTCATAGTTTCTTTCAAATTCTAATTGCATGTTTCTTTCTAGTGCATCTGGATTTGCATAGCTATCGACTTGAACTGAATGGTCAATAACTAAATCTACTGGCACTTCTGGGTTAATCTTGTTTAAGTCTCCCCCAACATCATTCATAGCTTTACGTAATGACGCTAGGTCAACTACTGCAGGAACACCAGTGAAGTCTTGTAAAATAACACGTGATGGCTTAAAAGGTACTTCACCCTCTGTACCTTTATTGAATTCAGACAACGCTTTGATGTGTTCTTCAGAAATAACAAATCCATCTTCTTGTCTTAATTCAGATTCTAATAATACTCTAATCGAATATGGCAATTTTGATACTTTAGTTAACCCTTGTTCTTCTAAAGTATTTAAATCATAATATGTGTATGATTTTCCATTTAGCTCGAACGACTTTTTCGCTTGCTGTTTTAAATTAGAAGCCATATAAATCCCCCTTGAAATTTTTAGTAATTATATGCCGTTAATTAAATTGTATAATTATATGTAACTTAAAACAACTACCTACTATTATAAACATCTATAATTTAGATTTGAATTTACAATCAGTATGTATAAGTAAAACTTATCGTAAGTGTTTCGTGTAATAAGTTAATATTATTAAATGAGAATGATTATCATTGTTTTTAATAAGGACATTGTCTTGGTTTATAAACATATTTATAAAAGCAAAAAGTGGGACAGCAATCACATTTAAAAAAATGTTTTCTGTCCCACTTTCTTTAGATATAACTTTATTTCTTGGATTTTTCCGTATCTCTTAGAGGCGCTCTTCTATTAATCATTTCATCTTCAAAATCCTCTTGTTGATATTGTACATAGTCTTGAAGTCTATGCTTATTAGGCGTCAATGTTAAACCTAAGAATTTACGTTCTTTATTGGCATCTTTGTAGAATGAAGTCATCATCATTATTACTACAAAAGAGAATGGTAACGCACTAATAATGGCCGCACTTTGAATTGCATTTAATGCGTCAGCGCCATTGCCGCCACCTGCAAATAGTAATACAAATGCAATTAGTGATTGCGCAATACCCCAAGTTACTTTAACAACATTTGATGGTTCTAATGAACCAAACGAGGTTTGCATACCTAACACAAACGTTGCAGAGTCTGCAGAAGTAATAAAAAATGAAGCGATTAAAACAAGCGCAATTAATGATAAAACAATGCCAAATGGTATCTCATTAAATACACCAAATAGTTGTGTTTCAGCTGTCATATTGAATAATTCAGGATTCTTTTTACCTGTTTCAATACCTAGAACACCAAATACACTAAACCATACAAAACTTACTAAAGCAGGTACTAAAAGTACACCTGCGATAAATTCACGCACTGAACGTCCTTTAGAAACACGTGCGATAAATATACCAACGAACGGACTCCAGCTTAACCACCAACCCCAATAGTAAAGCGTCCAACTAGACATCCACTCACGTTTTTGAGGGTTTTGGGCAGCCGTGTCAAATGTATTAAATAAGAATGAATTTAATAAGCTACCTGTTGAGCTTGTCATCATATTTAAAATCAAAATCGTTGGTCCAATGATTAAAGCTGCAATCATTAATATTGCACCTAAACTAATATTTAAGTTACTTAAATACTGAATACCTCGACTTAATCCAGACCATGCACTCATAATAAACAGTATTGTAACTACTACAATAATAATTGCTTGTACCCAAATAGTATTTGGAATACCGAATAAGTAATTTAAGCCACCGTTAATTTGTAGTGCGCCCATACCTAAGGACACAGCAACACCGACAACTGTAGCAAATACTGCTAACACATCGATTACTGTCCCAATTGGGCCTTCTACTTTATTACCTAAAATAGGGCGTAATGTTCTAGATATCAGTCCTGGTTCACCTTTCCTAAACTGTGCATATGCAAGCGCTAGGGCAACTACACCATAGATTGACCACGCATGAAAGCCCCAGTGGAAAAATGTTGAACGTAACGCTTCAGTATACGCGGCAGTAGTTTTAGGATCTGCATTTGGAGGCGCAGCAAAATCTGCCATAGGCTCAGCAGCACCATAGAATACAAGACCAATTCCCATACCGGCACTAAACAGCATCGCAAACCAAGACACTGTATTAAATTCCGGTTTATCATTTGGTTTACCTAGCTTTAACTTACCGATAGGACTAAATATTAGGAAAACACAGAAGAAAACAATAAATGTCGTAAGAATTAAATAATACCAACCTAATTTGTCAGTGATCCATAGTTTTATTGTATTTGTAACAGTGTCAAATTGTTCCGGAACTATTGCACCAATTAAAACAACTATACCAGTAATAATTGCGCTATAGATAAAAACAGGCGATATCTTCTTACCATTCGGTTGATTTTCAGAAGAATTCACAATAAATTACTCCCTTTCATATTATATTAAGTTTTTAAATCAAAAAAGAAAATTGGAAAAATTAATTACTTTTCTATATTTTAGTTTAATCATTCATAAGAATAACAAACATCTATGTTAATATCAAATTCACTTTCAAAAAGTATTTTCTTAATTTATTAAATATTGTATAATAACTTTTATATTAAATTAAGAGAGGTAATTAATATGCTACAAGAATTCAAAGAATTTGCGTTAAAAGGTAATGTTCTAGATTTAGCAGTAGCTGTAGTTATGGGGGCAGCTTTCAACAAAATTGTAACCGCTTTAGTTTCATACATTATTATGCCTTTAATTGGTTTAATATTTGGTACAGTTGACTTCGCCAAGAGTTGGTCTTTTATGGGGATTAAATATGGTATGTTCGTGCAATCAATTATAGACTTTATTATTATTGCCTTTGCATTATTTATTTTTGTTAAAATTGCGAACACTTTAATTAAACAAGAAGAAGAGGAAATCGAAGAAAACACAGTGTTACTAACAGAAATTCGCGATTTATTACGCGAAAAAAATTAATTTTACACAGCGATATTATTTAAATTTTAGAGTCAAAACATTTCAAATCCCTTATCTATTTTAGCAACAACACTATCATGGATAAGGGATTTTAATTAATTTAATGACATAAAACACGCTGACGAGCCAGAGATTATCAGCTATTTTTTTAAACATTTTATTGCTTTTTAAAGCGGGTTGTACTTTGATACTGGTCTGTTTTCACTTCTAAAATAAGCGGAATACGCTGTTTTAATTCACTCACATGAGATATAATACCCACCATTCTCCCAGAAGATTTCAGACTTAACAGCGTATCTAAAGCTGTTTCAAGTGTTTCTTGATCTAATGTACCGAATCCTTCATCAATAAACATAGAATCTAAAGCAATCCCCCCTGATTCTTGTTGTACTACTTCGCTAAGCCCTAAAGCTAATGCAAGAGAAGCTTGGAACGTTTCCCCTCCTGATAAAGAAGTGATATGTCTTTTTTTATTAGAATGCGAGTCAAAAACATCTATTTCTAAACCACTGTATCCTTTAGAGGTTTGTTCTCTTCGTACCAATTGATATCTTTGTCCAGTCATTAATGATAATCTTTGGTTGGCGTGCGCTAATATACGCTCCAAATAATATATTAAAACAAAGTTTTCTAAAGTTAATTTTTGTTCATTTTTGCCTGATAAAATTTCTGCTAATTGGAAAATCTCTTGTTGTTCTTGGAGTTCTTTGTCCAGATTATCAATAATTTTATTGATTTGTTCTATTTTCTTTTGATTGAACTCTAATTTGTAATGATGTTGACTCAATATTGAACTTGCGTAGTCTAATTTATGCTTTGCTTGTTTATGTGAGGATTTCAACTCTGAAATATCTTGCAATGCTTTGTTGTCAATTTCTGATTTTAGCTGTGCAATAACAATTTCAAGATGTTGTTTTTCTTGATTGTATTTATTTATTTCTAATTCGATTTTGGATTTGTTTGGAACTTCATTTATAGTATGCTCTACTTGCTTAAGTGATGAAAAGCCAATTCTGTTCATTTCTTCATCAATTTTGTTATTGGAATCTTCAATGTCCCTATTTAAACTCTCTAATGTCGTTTTAAGATGATCTTGATCATTTAGCTCTAACGATAATTTATTACTGTCTTTTTGAATCTGTTGTTCTAAGCATTCATATGTTTTTTGGTAATCATTTATTTTCCCTAATTCCTTTTCATAAGCCTTGATAAATGTGTCAACGTTTGTATATGCTGTGGCGCTTTCAAAATCATTGATAGCGGTTGTAAATTCATCTAATTCAAATTGCTTCGTTTTGAGATTTAGTTCAAATTCATGAATTTTTTGGTTTAATGTCATTACTTTGTCTTTAAGCTTTGTAATTGTTTCGTTTTCGGTTTCTAATTGTATTTTAGTTTTTGAAACTTCCCTCATACATTGTTCAAGTGCTTTATAATTGGTTTTTTCTAACTCGTCCAGATTAAATTTATTTAACTGCTCAAGTATATAATGGATTTCACTATCCAATTTAATTTTTTGTTCTTTTAAATCTGTATGTTTTTGTTCCAGTTCGGCTATTTTCTCATGTCTTGTTGTGAGTTCATCAAAATCTATATGTGCTTCTAATGTATGAACTTCATTTCCACAAACAGGACACGTGTCTCCTTGAGCAATTGCTGCTTGTATTTTCGAGATAATTTCTTGTTTATTATTTAAATCAATATTTGTTTTATCAATCTTTTGATATTCCTCTTCCGCTGTGCTTAAGTTAACATCAATTTGTTTTTTTCTAGCTGTTTTGTCAGCTTTTTTTTCTTGTAATTTAAGATATTCATTTTTGTGTTGTTCATTTTGCTTATATGTTTTAATATCGTTATCCAATTTGTTTATTTTTTCATTGAGTTGTTCAATTTTTTTATAATCGGGTTCCCTCCCGTTTAATTGCGCTATATAAGTATTAAGCTGCTTCTTTTCTTTTTTATAATCGTCTTCAAGTTTTGTATATTCATTTTTTAAACTTCCAATTTTTAAGTATGCAGTTTTATATTTATCATATTTGTTATAAAATAATTTGCAGTTTTCTATAAATATCTTAGATTTTTCTATAGATTGAGTTAAAGATTGGTGATTTTTGAATTGTTTTTTATTTTTCTCTAATTGTTCGTTTAAATTTGCTATGTAAGCCGCTTTTTTTGAAATATTTACTTTTATTTCGTCATGCTTTTTTAGTAATTTTTCTTTAGTATCAAATAAATTTGCTAAAGGTCTTACTTCATTAATCTCTTTTAACAGTTTCATTTGATTTTGGATATTATTTTCTTCTGATAACAATTTATTGTACTCTGTTTGTTTTTGTTCAAGGTTTGTCATCGCTTCTTGAAGTTTTAGATTGGTATTTAATTGGCGCTCAATCTTTTCAAATGTTTCTTTACATTTATCTCTTTTAGCAATTAAATCATTTTGAATAGTCTCACCTATTATTTTAAATTCTGGTAATACAGATTTAATTTTATTAGTCTGTCTTGCATTTATTGCTTTATATTCATTTAAAGTGTCCATATTAAACGTTTCTAAATCTTCCCAATCTGTCTCAAGCGCGTGATATCGCTTTTCAATTTGTATTCTTACTTTTTTTACGTCATCATTTAGCATTGCTTGTATTTCTTCGAATCTTTGACTATTAAAAAGCGTTCTTAATATTTCTTGCTTCTCTATACTTTTAGATAATAAAAATCGTTTAAACTCACCTTGAGGTAAGATAAACAGTTGTCTAAACTGTTCAGTATTGACTCCCAATAATGCTTTAATAAATTGGTTACCAGCATTTACTTTGCTTTCTCGTAATTCAAATACATCTTCCAATTGGTATATAGCAAGTTGACCGAGCGTTTTATTTTTATTTCCTTCTTTTATAAATGAACCTTGGCGATTAATTTTAAAAATTGTGTTTCTTAATTTAAATTCGAATTCTACAGACATTGGTGTTTTACCGTCTGCAAAATGACTTCGTAAATCACTCTCACTTCTATCTTTAGTGGATGCTTCTCCGAACAATGCAAATACAATAGCATCAAATATCATTGTTTTCCCAGAACCCGTCTTCCCACTAATTAAAAACAACTGGTCGTCATTAACTTGTTGAAAATCAATAGTTTCATCCAAGAAAGGACCAAAGTTTTTTAGCTTTAATGTTAAAGGTCTCAATGAGTTTGGCCTCCTTCAAGTAATTCGTTTAATACTTTACCGATTTTTTTATTTTGAACACTAGTTAAAGTTTCATTCGTAATATTTTCATAAAATTTATTAATAATTGTTTCATCATCTAATTTTTGAATTTCAATGTTTTCGTGATGAATGGGTGTATTAAACTCAAAAGTTTTGTTTGTAAGCGCTAATGTATTAGGATAAATTTGTTTTAAATGCATCATTGGATCACTGACATGTGACATATGCTTCAGCTTGAAATGTAAGTAATTATATTTGTCTTTTATCTCTAGTTTTTCTTGGATTGCATCATCATAATTTCCTTCAACTACCTCCAATTGCCTTAAAGGGGTTAAAGGTCTAAATTTACTTTTAATTTCATTATCAATTATTTCAATTACTCTGTAACCTTTTGGTTGTGTAGATTCTGAAAAAGAATATTGTAATAATGAGCCACTGTAATGTACAAAATTAGAATTGATACTAAAAGGATGATGTAGATGACCTAACAATACTTGATCGAAACGTTGAAATGAACTTTCTTCAACTGATTCAACTGTACCAATTGTTAATGGTCTCTCAGATTCAGTTCTAATTCCGCCTTGGACAGTAAGGTGACCTACTAACATATTCGTCTTATCTCGATCCAAATGCTGCGTCATATATTCAATGGATTTCGATAAAGCTTGCTGATGCGTTTCAATCATTTTATCACCAAAGAAATAACTTGTTTCATTAACTGTAGAAAATGGTAAAGTATAAAAATCAATATTCCCTATTGAAACAGGACTTGCCATATCTTCAAGCGAAGTCCGAATATAAAGTTGAGATTTCTCAAACCATTTTGAACCATAATTGAGTCTTTCTTTACTGTCATGGTTGCCATTAATCATAATTAATGGCATATTCATTTCTAAATTTAATGTATTTATTGTACTTTCTAATAATTGAATTGCTTCTTTGTTAGGGTAACTTGTATCATATAAATCACCTGCAATTACAATCACATCAGGTTGTTCATCTACCATTGCTTTTATAAATGATTCTAATATATAAGATTGGTCCTCAAGCAATGATTTTCCATTCAAAATTTTGCCTAAGTGCCAATCTGCTGTATGTATCACTTTCATATTACCACTCCTGTAAGAACCTTTGTTCGCTTTTATATTACAATATGCCTCATTATCACACAAGTATAGTTTCATGATAAAAAAATAGGCTACTTAACCCCTACGAAACAAGGAAATTTAGCAGCCTCTTAATACCAAATATATTCAATTTCTGGGATGTAGTTATTTCAAACTCAATCTATTAAAGTTCTTTTAATTTTTTTATATTTATATAACATGGCTAATCTCCATGGTACAATCATGCAAAATGCAAGTAAGAAGAACATACCAGCAATTTCCCCTGGATCAATTTGATTACTAACAAATATTTTGATTATAGTTCTAATTAGTAATAGCGAAATTAAAATGATAGGAAAAGCTTTGGAACGCTTCATATATATTTCACTACCCTGTGTTTCAAATTTAGATGTCCATATCAATACTGTTGAAAAAAGAACACCTAATATAATACATTCTATGATTTCAATACCTGTTAATCTAAAGTAAGGTACCACATACATAAGTGCACCTGTTGCCATGAAGAAAGGAGGTAGAACGATTTTCTTTTCATTTACTGGGTATTCTTGTGCTTTCATTCTTACAAAAATAACGCCAATACCCATTAAAAAAGCTACTACTATAGAAAATACTAAATATAACATGCTTACACCTTCTTTAAGTTACTAGCTTAACTCTCACCTTGAATAGTATATCACTTAACCATTTAATATTCAGTATTTTTAAATTAAAACATCGCATGTTATATTTTATTGCATTCTTCAACATGTATGGATTGGCTCAAAACAATAAACAGAGCTGTTTATACATTAGTTATCTTAAAATAACATGCTCAATCACGGGAAGTATATTGGAAGATGAATCCAAAATAAAATAAGCCTTGTTAAAGACTTATCTTATCTTTCATTATTTAAATAGCGCGTGTACTATCGCATGCTGATAACGCATTTTCTAAAGTGTATCTAAGGTAGTTCATATCATGCATTTGCATTGCATTATGATATCGTTTGAATTCTTCATCGGTAGAAAAGTTAATATGCATATTTGCTAGTCGATCTAAAACTTCTTTATCTTCCATGTCATAAGCACTCTTCACTTATTTATACCTCCCTTATATATACAAATTATAACAAATTTGATTTTACAATCAAATATTTACTGAATATTTAAAAAATAAATATCATACTTTCACTATTTAAAGTAATTCATATTCATTTAAAAAAAGTCTAAAAAGAGAGACCTAATATTAAAAAATAGACAAAGATTTAAAATAATATAAAATACTAACATGTGGTTATTAGACCCTTTTTATATACAAGCATATGGCATTTTTATAATCAGCCAAAATTTAACAAGGTTCAAAAATTGTGAAACAAAAGTCTATTTTCGTGGACTTACACATGAACAGCAAAAAAGTGAGCGAAATATAAAATAACGCATTTGAAACTACAAATGTGAATAAATGCTTTATGCTACCAAATTAAAAATAAGGGCTGATGACTACTTGTCTAAAGTAGTATTCAGCCCTTTTATGACGCGCTATTTTTTCTTCTTGAATGCGTCGTCTTGATTTTTGTTCATCATTGTCATCATTTGATTTATTTTCTTTTGAGATGGTTTTTGACCCATTTGCATCATCATCATTCGTAGCATTTCTTCATTAATTGGTGGGTTCTTTTTCAGATAATCCATCATATATTTTCTTGCAAGGAAAAATCCACCGACTAGTCCTAGAATTAGTGCTAACACGATTAATAAAATCGCTAACCAAGTTGCCATTGTTTCACCCACTTTCCTATCCTAATGAATTTTACTAAAATAAGTGCTCCTTTTCAAGAGCTACTCAATTAAGTTATACTTCCAACCTTATGTATTATATCAATTATAAATTCAGTTTGTAAATATAATCCAAATTTTATTTATAATAAAAAATTGGTATGAGAGCTATCGCTCTCATACCAAACTTTTTTATATTTGTTTAAGCTTTAACTACTTAAAATGTTTGAATTTGGTTTAATACATTTTCTTTAGTGAAACCATATTTTTCGACTACTAAATCACCAGGAGCGCTTGCGCCAAATCCGTCGATACCGATTACTTTACCTTCAGTACCAACATATTTATGCCAACCAAGTGGCGAAGCCATTTCAATAGCAACACGTTTAGTAATAGATGGCGGTAAAACAGATGCTTTATATTCATCTGTTTGTTGATCAAATGCGTTCCAGTTTGGCATAGAAACAACACGTACACCTTTACCTTGTGCTTCTAAGTCTTTAGCAGCTTCAATAGCTAAATTAACTTCTGAACCTGTTGCTAATAACAAGAATTCTGGCGCTTTATCTGATTCAAACACTACATAAGCACCTTTACGTACACCTTCTTCTACAGTTTCTTTAGGCAAGTCCATTGTAGTTAAGTTTTGGCGTGTAAGTACTAATGATGTCGGTGTTGATCCTGCTTCTAGTGCTATTTCCCAAGCTACACGAGTTTCGTTACCATCTGCTGGACGGATAACATTCATATTAGGGATGGCACGTAAACCAGCTAATTGTTCAATTGGTTCATGTGTCGGTCCATCTTCACCCACTGCAATGGAATCATGCGTAAAAATAAATGTTGAATTTAAGCCCATGATTGCAGATAAACGAAGCGCTGGTTTTAAATAGTCACTGAATACGAAGAATGTTGCACCATATGGATGTAAACCACCGTGTGCAGCCATACCATTTACTGCGGCAGCCATAGCGAATTCACGAACACCAAACCAGATATTTTTACCTTCAGGTGTATCTTTATCAAAATCAACAGCATCTTTTACATTTGATTTGTTTGAGCCAGCTAAGTCAGCTGAACCACCAAAGAATGAAGGTACTGTTTTACTTAACGCTTGAATAACTTCTCCAGAATCTGCACGTGACGCACCACTGTGGCCAGCTTCAAATTCTGGTAATGCATCAGCGTAATTAGCTGGTAATTTACCACTGATTGCCAATTTGAATTCTTCTGCTAATTCTGGATATTTTTCACTGTATGTTTCAACAAGTTTGTTCCAGCTTTCTTCTTTTTCGTTTGCACGTTTTAGCATTGATTGTTGGAAGATTTCATAAACTTCATCTGGAACGTTGAATCGTTTTTCAGGATCTAAACCATAATTTTCTAAAGCTAATTTTCTTTCATCTTCACCTAATGGCGCACCGTGCACACCATGAGAATCTTGTTTGTTTGGTGCACCGTAACCAATAATTGTTTTAACTTCAATCATTGTTGGTACATCCGAAGCTTTTGCTTCTTCAATTGCTTTATCAATTGCTTCGATATCGTTACCATCTTCAATTAAAATGTGTTTCCAACCATATGATTCAAAGCGAGTCTTAACATCTTCAGAAAAAGCTTTGTTTAAATCTCCATCTAAAGAAATATCATTTGAATCATATAATACAATAAGTTTATCTAATTTCGTATGACCAGCTAATGAAGCCGCCTCATGTGAAATACCTTCCATTAAATCTCCATCAGAAGCTAGTACATAAGTGTAATGGTCTACTACATTAGCATCTTCTTTGTTAAACTTACCAGCAAGATGTTTTTCAGCCATAGCCATACCTACAGACATAGCAAAACCTTGACCTAATGGACCTGTAGTTACTTCCACACCATCAGTATGTCTGAATTCAGGATGTCCTGGTGTTTTTGAGCCCCATTGTCTAAATTGTTTTAATTCATCTAATTCTAAACTACCTGAAACATGTAATAAACTATAAAGTAATGCAGAACCATGACCAGCAGACAATACAAAACGATCTCTATCGAAGAAATCTTTTGATTGGGGGTTGAAATTTAAATGGCGTGTCCATAAAGTATATGCCATTGGAGCAGCACCCATTGGTAATCCAGGGTGTCCTGAGTTTGCTTGCTCAACAGCATCGATACTTAAAGCTCTAATCGTATCTATTGCTAATTGATCTTTTTCTTTATTCATCTAAATGACTTCCTTTCTTATAGCAAGATTCATTACCATTATACATTATTTGAGGTTTGTTTAACAAAAAATTGATTTAGTTGTTATCTTTTTTGTCTTTTGAATCTAATATTTTTTTAACTTTTTCAGGTGTTACATCGTTACCTTCAGGATCAATTACTCTAGTATTTTCAATTTGTTTTTTAAAATTATCTCTGAAAGAGTCTAAATACGCTTTTCTTAATTTAGATTGTTCTTTAGCCTCAGATTCAGTTAATCCTTCTTCTTTTTTCTTTTTTGCTAATTCATTTATACGCTTGATATCTACGGCATCGTTTTTAGCCATACTAAACCTCCGTAATTCATAATATAAAAAATATAACAAAAAAGTGAACGAAACGAAATAGTTCCGCTCACTTTCATATGTACCAGACAATTAATTTACTCCCAAATAAATTAATGTTTGATATTTCTATTTTGCTCTTGCCAAAAATGGCTTATTGCTCTGTTCGCTTTTTTCCACTGAATCCATTTGATATTGTTCGTTTTGAATTGAGTTGTTTTGGATTTGATGATCTGTCATTTCGTACGTTTGTTCCGACTCAGCATTATTATGTGCACTTAAAATAAATATAGAACTTAAAATCATAGTAACTAATAGGACTACGAAGTAAGGCTTTATTTGATGTATATATAATTTGAACATTATAAGTCACTCCTAGAACGTTTGTTTGTGTCTAAACTCTAACAGAACATCTGTTCCTAGTCAACCTTGAAACGAACAAACGTTTGTAAAAAAGAATCATGCATGCTATAATAAAAACAAATTAACGTAGGGAGTGCCTATTATGAGAGAATTAACAAAACGCCAAAATGAAATTTTTGAATATATCAAACAGACCGTTCATTCAAAAGGATATCCACCAAGTGTTCGAGAAATTGGTGAAGCTGTGGGTTTAGCTTCAAGCTCTACCGTACATGGACATTTATCAAGACTAGAAGAAAAAGGCTATATAAAAAGAGATCCAACCAAGCCCCGTGCAATAGAAATTGTAACTGAACAACTAGGCGAATCTGCAAATATGGAATCAACGATACATGTACCAGTAATTGGAAAAGTAACGGCAGGTATTCCTATTACTGCCGTCGAAAATGTTGAAGAATACTTTCCATTACCAGAACATTTTACTTCTACGCATAACAGTGACATTTTCATCTTAAATGTTGTTGGTGATAGTATGATCGAAGCTGGTATATTAGATGGAGATAAAGTTATAGTCAGAAGCCAAACAATTGCTGAAAACGGTGATATTATTGTTGCAATGACTGAAGAAAATGAAGCTACAGTCAAACGTTTTTATAAAGAAAAAACACGTTATCGTTTGCAACCGGAAAATAGTACAATGTCTCCTATTTATTTAGACCAAGTCACTGTTTTAGGCAAAGTCGTTGGGCTTTTCAGAGAAATTTAATTATTTTATTTGTAAGTAAAGACACTCTCAACAAAAATAAGAGGTTGCGCGTTGAGCGCAACCTCTTATTTTTCGTCATTCTTTTCTAAAACGTCTTTAACTTTTTCTAGTATATCTTCTGTTTGATCTTTTTTATTTGTTGTCATAATATCTCATCCTCACAGGTTACAGATACCCTCATTCAACAAATCGTAAACACTATCCAGTGTAATTTTCAGTCCAATAAGGTTGTCTTTGTTCATTAAAATCAACGCCGACACCTAATGTTCGAAATTCTTTTTTAAGAATGTTCTTTCTATGTCCTAAAGAATTCATTAAACCTTGATGGGCATAAATACTACTTTGTTGACCATAAGCTAAGTTTTCTCCGGCTGCATTAAAATCGTGTCCATCACTTTCTAAACGATCAAACGGAGAATCTCCACTCAAATTATCATGATTAAAATAGTTATTTTCTGCCATATCAGTACTGTGCTTACGTGTTGTATCAGAAATAGTTGTTGAATAATCTAAAGTATTTAAACCATGTTGCACTCTTTCAGCGTTTACTAAGTCAAAATTTTGCAATTCAAAGCTCTTAGCTAAATTATCCGACGGTGCCCCATATTGTTGTTGAAGTCTATTTTCCATTTCTTCACTAATTAATAATAATGCTGTTAAGTGGTTTTGGTTATGTTTGTCATAAAATGCTGTAGTATAAATATTGTCTTTTTTAAAATTGTCAAATTCACTATCTTGCACGTCTATATTTATATGACCTTTTTGTTTTGTTGATATAGGGTCACCTAATCGATCTCTAACTGTATCTTTCGGAGAATTATATTTTATTTTAGATTTAGAAGAAATAACATTTTGATTACTATACAAACCATTTACTTTTTCTTTAATATAACTCACCATAACAAAACTTCTATAATCGTCAGAATAATACGTATGCCAATTCGTACCATATTCGTTTGAAGTAACACGCTTTGCTTTACCTAATTTTTCTTCTACTTCTTCCTTAGACATATTCATTTGAATATTATTCAAAGCAAAATCTTGTTCATCAGGTACTTTTAAGGTATTTTCAGTTAAAGGCTTATCAGATGACCAACTGTCTACTTTTGATTTAAATTGTTGCTGCAACGATTCTAGCGGTGCAAATTCTTTAATTGGAGTAATTAACACAATTAACAGAAGTACAATTACATATAATAAAAATCGTTTAATTTTTTACACCTACTATATTATTAGTCTCTATCTCCATTGAAAATAGAATTTCTAACTATGACATAATCCACTTTAGTTAATGAATTTAAATCGTTACCCCCTGCATATGAGATTGAACTCTGTAAATCTTGTTGCATTTCAACTAATGTATCCATTAATGAACCTTTATGTTCAACAAACATTTTTTTACCTTCAACGTTTTTATGTTCACCTTTTTGGAATTCAGATGCACTACCGAAATACTCTTTATATAATTTACCATCTAATTCAACCGTTTCGCCAGGAGATTCTTCATGAGCAGCAAATAATGAACCTATCATTACCATAGATGCACCAAATCGAATTGATTTAGCAATATCACCATGCGTTCTAATACCTCCATCAGCTATGATTGGTTTACGTGCTGCTTTACTACAATGATTTAAAGCAGCTAATTGCCAACCGCCTGTACCAAATCCTGTTTTGATTTTAGTAATACAAACACGGCCAGGCCCAATACCTACTTTCGTTGCATCTGCACCCGCATTTTCTAATTCTCGAACTCCTTCAGGCGTCCCAACATTACCTGCAATAACAAAGGAATCAGGAATATGTTTTTTAATATGTTGAATCATATGGATTACAGCATCTGAATGACCGTGTGCAATATCAATTGTAATATATTCAGGAATTACACCATCGTTTGCCATTTTTTCAACAAATTCAAATTCACGTGCTTTAATGCCAACTGAAATAGAAGCAAACAAGCCTTTGCTATGCATTTTTTTCACAAAAGGTATACGTGCTGCTTCGTCAAATCTATGCATAATATAGAAATATTCGTTTTCAGCAAACCATTCTGCCAAAGTTTCATTCATCACTGTTTGCATATTTGCAGGCACAACAGGTAATTTAAATTCTTTTGGTCCGAATTTCACTGCAGTATCACATTCTGAGCGACTATTCACAATACATTTATTTGGTATAAGCTGGATATCTTCATAATCAAATATTTTCATAATTATATAAACCCCTAACATTTAATAGTGAAACAGTATTTAAAGGTAAGATTTTTAAATGAATTCAACAATTATCTAAGGAAATAATCCTATATATTAGGATTATTTCCGAACAATAGCATTTTATTTATCTTTACCAATAGATAATATACATGGTTTCACTCTAAATGTAAATGAACTAAAGTCTGATTTTACCAACTTGATTTTTTAACACCAGGAATTTGGCCTTTATGTGCATAATCTCTAAATGCAATTCGTGACATTTCAAACTTTCTTAATACACCTCTTGGACGCCCACTCACCTTACATCTGCGTGTTAGTCTTGTAGGTGAAGCATCTCTAGGCAATTTTCTTAATGCTTCGTAATCGCCTTTTGCTTTTAACTCTTTTCTTAATTCATAATATTGAGCAACTAAGCGTTCTCTTTTTTCTTCTTTAGCAATTTTTGATTTTTTTGCCATATCTTTCTCTCCTTTAAATAGTAATCGTTACGTTTTAAATATTAACATATGCTTTTCATAAATCAAACTAAAACGATTTGGTCATTGAAAATTATTTTTTAAAAGGGGTATAATAGTTAGGTATATTAGGATATCTTCAAGTTAAGTAAAGCATTTTTCATTGAATATATTGATTAATTATGGTATCATTTTAAAACGTAATGATTCCTGTTAAGAAAGAGGTGTTAATTTTGCGCGTAAATATTACATTAGCTTGTACAGAATGTGGCGATCGTAACTACATCAGTACTAAAAACAAGCGTAACAATCCAGAACGTATTGAACTTAAAAAATTCTGCCCACGATTAAATAAATACACTTTACATCGTGAAACTAAATAATTCTGTGCTTTCATTATCTTTTTAATACGACACTTAAAAAGAAGAGCTAATCCGTAATGGGTTAGCTCTTTTTTTTATTTAAAATCTTACAGTTTTGGTCGTGCATGCTTGCCTGAGGTATGAGGTATGGTTCAAGCCTATAGTCTCTCACTCATATACTTCCCTGGCGTCAACACGTTACAAAATCGTTATAAAATATGGAATTTAGTACAAAAAGGCTTTTTCGTATAATTTAATAAACACCGCTAAACTAAATTAACATGACAACTTATATATATAAATTATGATAAGGGGCAACTTACACTACCGATGGGCAGTTTTAATTTCTATTAATGATACACCGCGCTATGTAACTGGGTTGAAACAATACATTAAATCACACAACAAAGCGTTAATTAACAATAATATACTTAAATATCACTATTAAATGCATTTAAGGTCTTCTAATAAATCATAACTACCCTTATAATGAAATAAGTATATAAAATATATTGGAGGGAATTTTTATATGGAAAATCGTCACATTACGGATGAACAAAAAAAACACATTATTGATTCAATAACTGAAAAAACAAAAGATAAAAGTGTGTGTAACTGCGAGCGTCCTGATATTGAAATTTTAGATGGTCATTATTTCCTACCATTGTTAACTGCTTCCTTAGGTAATGATCCAACGCCGTTAATAACATTATTATGTAACAATTGTGGAAAAATGCATTTCTATTCGCAAAATTTCTTAGGTATAAAGACAAGATAATTCAAATTAAAATAAATGACTTACACGCTTAAATCTAATGTGCCCTGTTCAGCATTACATTTAAGCAGTTACGATTAATTAAATGATGTTTACAGTTAAAGACAAACCAAATGACTTATGACATTTGGTTTGTCTTTTTATATTTATTAACCTATCTAATAACGTAAATTAAACATGCCCTTAGATAAACATATGCATTGAATATCCCAAAAATTCAAACATAAAATGCACCTTCCATTTTGAAATGAAGGTGCATCTTTATTTTAAATAGGCATGTTTTGTTTATATCTTAAACGCGCGCTTTAAAACTTTTATTGTAAATTGTTAATCATAAGCGTGCAATGATTAATCTGCAATTTCTAAATCTACATCATTTATGTCGATACCTAATGCTTTCGCCACACCTTTACCATATTCACTATCCGCTTTATAACAATGGCGAATATGACGATGTTGAACTTCTAATGTAGTACCTTGCATTTCATTAGCTGTATTTTCAAAAATTCGCGCTTGCTGTTCTTTAGATTGTATTCTGAACAAACGTCCTGGCTGTTCGAAGTAATTATCGTCATCTTCTCTGAAGTCATATTCATATGCTTCACCTTCAATTTTTAGTCCAGGTTTTTTAAATTCAGGTTGATCTTCGAATGAACCATCACTGTTTGGATAATAATGTGTGCCGCCGCCTTGATTATTATCTATAATTCTCATTTGACCGTCACGGCTAAATGGACAAATATTTTCAATGCCAACACCCTTAGGTTGGTTAACTGGTATTTGCCAATGATTGACGCCTAATCTGTAGCGTTGTGCATCGCCATATGAGAATAATCTACCTTGTAACATTCTGTCTGGAGAGAAATCAATCCCAGGTACAATATTAGTTGGGGCGAAAGCAGCCTGCTCAACATCTTGGAAATAGTTGTCTGGGTTGCGATTTAATTCAAATTCTCCAACTTCTATTAAAGGATAGTCTCCTTTATACCAAACTTTTGTTAAATCAAATGGATTATCTTTATGGTTGCGCGCTTGTTCTTCTGTCATGACTTGAATATACATTTTCCATTTTGGATAATCTTTGTTTTCAATTGCTTCGAATAAATCACGTTGTGATGATTCTCTGTCTTCCCCAACAATTTTTGCCGCTTCGTCAGGTTGTAAGTTTTCAATACCTTGTTGCGTTCTATGATGGAATTTCACCCAAACACGTTCACCTTTATCATTGTACATAGAATAAGTATGAGATCCAAAACCATGCATATTTCTAAAACCTTTAGGTATACCACGGTCTGACATTAAAATTGTTACTTGATGTAATGCTTCAGGTAAAGAAGTCCAGAAATCCCAATTGTTTTGTGCACTTCTCATATTTGTTCTTGGGTCACGTTTAACAGCGTGGTTTAAACTAGCAAATAGTTTCGGGTCTCTAAAGAAGAATACTGGTGTATTATTTCCTACTAAATCCCAATTACCTTCATCTGTATAGAACTTCAACGCGAACCCACGAATATCTCGTTCTGCATCAGCTGCGCCTCTTTCACCTGCTACAGTTGAAAAACGCGCAAACATTTCAGTTTGTTTGCCTACTTCAGAGAAAATGCTAGCTGAAGTATATTGTGTAATATCGTTTGTAACCGTAAAAGTACCAAAAGCACCTGACCCTTTTGCATGCATACGTCTTTCCGGTATAACTTCTCTATCAAAATGAGCCATTTGCTCTAAAAAGTACCAATCTTGCATTAATAATGGTCCTCTAGGGCCGGCTGTCATACTATTTTCTCTATCTGAGACTGGTGCGCCAAAGAGGCTCGTTAATTTTTTCCTGTTACTCATCAAAATTCCCCCGCCTTTACTAATCAATAATAATTATTACCTAGTACTTATTTTAATCTATAATTTTTCTAAAAGCAACTAACAATATACATATAAATACTAATTTTCAAAATATTTGAAAATTTATAGCAAGACAGTCATAAAAAGCATTGCTTGTACAGCTCAAAAGCATTAGAATGGATAATATATATTTAAAATTTAATAGAACATAGGAGACTGTATTATGGCACAAAACAATATGAACCGTGGTCTTAATTCTCGGCACATTTCGATGATTGCAATTGGTGGTGCAATTGGTACAGGCCTATTTGTTGCTACTGGTAGCGTGATTTCGCAAGCAGGACCTGGTGGCGCAATACTTGCCTATTTAATCATTGGTGTGATGTTATATTTCTTAATGGCTTCGATTGGTGAACTAGCTACATTTTATCCTGTTTCAGGTTCTTTCAGTTCCTATTCAACACGTTTTGTAGATAGCTCCCTCGGTTTCACTATGGGGTGGCTATATTGGGCAATTTGGCTGTTAGTTACAAGTGTCGATGTTATTATTTCTTCTAGTGTAATTTATTATTGGGATTTCTTCCAATTTTTTAGTCCTGTCACTTGGAGCATCATCTTCCTTGTCATTCTTTTCTTACTTAATATATTCTCAGTAAAGGCCTTTGGTGAAACAGAGTTTTGGTTATCACTCATTAAAGTTGCAACCATTATTATTTTCATCGTTATTGGCGTATTAACAATTATAGGCATTTTAGGCGGTCAGACATATGGCTTGAGTAATTATGTAACAGGAGAAGCACCTTTTGTTGGTGGCATCTCTGGTTTCTTAGGGGTTTTACTTGTAGCTGGATTCTCAGTTGGAGGCACAGAAGTCGTTGCTGTAACAGCTGGCGAATCTTCAAACCCAAGTCAGTCTATGCCCAAAGCAATTAGACAAGTCTTTTGGAGAATTTTATTATTCTATGTTTTATCAATTGCGGTCATTTCAGCGATAATTCCTTATACTGATCCATTATTATTGAATGAAAGTGAATCTGTATCACAAAGCCCATTTACAATAGTGTTTGATCGTGTAGGTATCGCATTTGCAGCATCAGTAATTAACGCAGTAATTTTAACTTCATTATTATCTGCTGCAAACTCTGGAATTTATACAACAAGTAGAATGTTATTCTCAATGGCAGAAGATAAACAAGCACCTAAATTTTTAAGTAAACTTAATAAGACTACAAAATTACCTATAGTATCAATATTTGTGACGTTTATCATTGTCTTGTTTGTAATTATCTTAGCTCAATTTAAATCAGACATTGTATTTTCATTGCTAAATATCATTGGGTCTTTAGTCATTGTTGTTTGGGCATCTAGTATAATAGCCCAAATCAGACTGCGTTCTGCAATTAAAAAACAAAATAAAAATCCTGATGATGTATTACCTTATAAGGCACCGTTCTATCCTTTCGGACCAATTATAGTAATCATTGCTTTGTTATTCCTATTTGTAGGAAATTCACTTGGTGCAATTTTGGCTGGTGATATCGGCGCGTTAATCCGAAACTTATTACCAATGGTTATATTAGCTTTAATTTACTTTATCCATAAGTACATTAGAAAAACTAAAATTGTTAAACTCGAAGAAATTGATTTAAAAAACCACGATTATAATTAGATACTTAACCACTAATACAAGTATCATACTATTCACCCCAAAAGTTAGACTAGAAATCTAATTTTTGGGGTGAATTTTTTGCTAATAACATAGTAATTGTATTCCCTACTTTTATATAAATTAACCTTGGTTACAAAAGAAATTGCTTTTTCAGAAGTTGGTGTTATTTTCAGTATATAGAAAGTATAGTATAATAAGATTAATAATTTAATTACTTAGAGGTGGAAATTATGATTGGACAAACAAATCTATTTGACGATATTTTAGAAACTGATGAGCGTTTTGTTATTGTTGTACAATCACTTGAAGAAAGACATGACCAACTAATCAAAAGAACATTACGAGAATACCCAAGTTTAGACCGCTCACAAATGGAAAGTCTTTTTAGCCATCTTAAAGAATTGTTTTCAGAAGAAGCATTTGAGGATAACCAATCTGCATTCTCGATTACGGTTTACACTAATTTAGACTACGCTGCAGACAATGTTTATGCACACGTAAAAAGACATCGCGGCAAAAATGAATGGACCCATACCGCTAAATAGTCAAATCATCGTATGTATGACATCAAAATATGCAAAAACACAAAAACGAGGTAACGGAATCACATTTTCCATGTAGATTTCGCTACCTCGTTTTTTATTACTAGCAAAGAAATGAATATAAATACTACCAAATTAATGATGTTTATTGCAATATAAGTCAATATTAAATGGCAATCATGCCACTTTTAGTTCCCCGTTTAATTAATGAGATTGGCCTTTTATATTGCCATTAAAACATTATAGTTTGCGTGCTTATTTAATCGCGCAAGAAATGCATTTAAATAATCATTATTTGGGAAACGGCACTCTAAAAGATAACATGGGTCGCCTATTACTTTATAGTTATTCATAACAAAAATGCTCTCTTCCTGAATAAAATCAAGATATGAATTATGAGAAATTTTATGAGTATAAATATTAATAAATACATGGAATTTACAGTCTAATGCTTCTTGGTTTAAAGCAATCGTGTATCCAGTAATAACGTTGTCATCCTCTAATTTTTTCACTCTATTTGTTGCTGCTTGACCAGTTAGATTTACTTTTGCTCCTAAATGCTTCATTGAAATTTTACTGTTATTTTTTAATTCGCTAATTATTTTTTTGTCTAATTCGTCCATTTTTATCACTCACTTTCAATTTTCAAGTATTTAGTTAAAAACTCTTTGAAATTTATATTTAAACACATAGACCATCCAATTAAGATAAATATATACAAAAATTTGGAGGAATTATTTATGAACATAACACATATAAGAAATGCTACAAGCATCATTGAGTATGCAGATAAAAAGTTTTTAGTTGACCCGATGTTAGGCGAAAAAGGGTCTTTTGCAAGTTTTCCTGATGCTCCTGGAGAAGAGTTAGAGAATCCACTTGTCGACTTACCTCTCTCTCTAGAAGACATCATTAAAGATATTGACGCGATTATTTTAACACATTTGCATATTGATCATTTTGACGAAAAAGCTCAAAAATATTTACCAAAAGATATCAAGGTGTTCGTTCAAGATGAAAATGATGCAGAAGAAATTAAAAGTGTTGGGTTTAAAGATATAGAAATATTAAATGAATATACAACATTTGATGGTATTAAACTAATAAAAACACCTGGTGAACACGGAAGAGGGGAAATCTTAGAAACAATCGGTTCTGTTTGTGGGGTTATTTTTGATCACCCTAATGAACAAAAACTATATATTGCAGGAGATACCGTATGGTATAGCAAAATAAAAAATATAATAAACCAATACAAACCAGAAGTAATTATTGTTAATGGTGGTGACAATCAAACGTATGAAAGTAGCTCATTAATTATGAATGAATTTGATATATATCAAGTAGCGAAAGAAGCACCTAATTCAAAAATCATTGTAGTGCATATGGAAGCAGTAACTCATTGGAATTTGTCTAGAAACAGATTAAAACAATTTTTACACGAAAAAGAACTAGAAAACCAAGTATTAATCCCTGACGATGGAGACAGCTATCATATGTAGGAAGGACCAGTTATGAACAACAAAATATGGTCAAAAGATTTTGTGGTATATTCTATCATAAACTTTTTATTGATACTCGTGTACTTTTTATTAAACTCTACTATCACTAATTACGCACAAACTGAATATAATTCGTCTATTATAATGATGGGCTTTATAGCAAGTGTCTTCATAGTAGGGGCGTTAATTGGTAGAGTGCTCACTGGATTTATGAAAATAACAAAAAAATATTCATTTTAAATATGATGATTTATTTCGTATCAATTATTTTATATTTTGTGAACTTAGACGAATATTTTTTAGTGTCTGTTCGATTATTACATGGGCTTTCTACGGGAATCACTACAACGATAGTAGGTACTATTGTTGCCTTAGTAATTCCTCAATCACGTAAAGGCGAAGGGATTAGCTATTTTGCGTTAAGTACTGCACTAGCTACAGGATTCGGTCCATTTATTGGAATATCTTTAACACAAGATTCCAATTTCATGAATATTTTTTATATTAGTTTAATCTTTGCGATATTAGGTTTGTTTATGTCATTTTTAATCAAAGTGCCTTATAACGAAAATAAAAAAGAAATATCCATAAAAAACTTAATGAATAAATCAACAATACCAATTGGATTTATTATATTTTTGAGCGCATTTTCCTTTTCAGGTATAGTATCGTACATTAATTTGTACGCAATCCAAATTGATTTAGTAAAAGCAGCAAGTTTCTTTTTCATAATATATACAGCTTCAGTATTAGCGTCTAGACCTTTCACAGGAAAAATTGCTGATATTTATGGAGCAAATAAAATTATGTACCCCGCCCTTATATTCTTTTTTGTTGGTTTATTTTTACTAAGTATCAGTAGTGACGACTGGATGATGCTATTGTCAGGACTATTTATTGGACTTGGTTTTGGTAACATTTCATCAATCACTCAAACAATTGCTGTTAGTGAAGCTAAACCAGAGAATGTAGGACTAGCTACTTCAACATTTATGATTTTTATGGACTTAGGAAATGGATTAGGACCTTATATATTAGGATTTGGAATTCCCATTTTGGGTTATGCGGGAATGTATAAAATCCTTGCGGTTATTATTCTATTAACATTTATTTTATATTACTTTTTACATGCCAAAAAACTAAAATAACTATATAGATATTTTACGTTAAAAATGGACTAGTGCATTGATGTAAATGACATTACCAATCAAACTGAATAATATAGTAGAAAAACAACATACGCTTAATAATGTATGTTGTTTTTCATTTATTAGGTAAAACCTTCCTTATATATTAAGTAAAATGACATATACTATAGTTAGTAAATAGTTATTACGGTCACTTATTGGTTAAATTGTAGTATTTTCAAATTAATAAAAACTATATTCTTTTACCATCAAGTTATATAGCTGTTTTTTTCTTTAATCATTTCGAATGACTCTTTTCATTTCTTCTGCTAATTTTTTATCTGACAATTCGTTAGAGTTACTCAACTCATTAATAATATTATTTTTTTCACTCTCACTACGTTTTTGGCTTAGCTTGTAGGCAGCTAAAATTTTAGTTGCTTTAATTTTAAAACCTACAATACCTTTAATCTGTTTTTTCGTTTTATCTGACATGTTATCCCACGTAGCACCATTTTCACGATATTTTTCATATTTATCCAATAATTGTTCTAGATCTGCTTCTAATTCATCTTCATTTAAAGTCTTACCCTTTCCATAGATATGAACACTTTGATAATTCCAAGTCGGAACATCTTCTTGATGATACCATGTTGACGATATGTAACTATGTGCTCCTTGAAATATCACTAATATGTTATCGTTGTCGTCTATAGTTCCCCATTGCTGGTTCCCTCTTGCAAAATGACCAGAAATATATAAATCATTGTCCTTCTCTGTAATCATAACAGGAATATGTGTAGCTATGGGACATCCATTATCAGTCGATACTATAACGGCAAAATTATTTTTCTCAATAAAGCTTTTAATCTCCTGATAATCATTAATTTGATAATAATTTGGTATGTACATAGATTATCTCCCCTTTTATAATTCTTTTAACATAATGAAATCAATTTGTTTCTCATCTCCCATAAAAAATACATGTTCATCAATTTTATAGAAACCTAATTTTTTATAAAATTGAATCGCATTTTCATTTTTTCCCAAACCCCTAACCATATATTCTCACACTCTAAATCTTTCGCTAGTTTTATTGCTTGTTTATATAATTCCTTCCCTAATCCATGTTTTTGAAATTCCCTCAATATATAAATTCGTTCAATTTCTATATTGTTACCTTCAATTTCTTCAGTTTGTGCATTACTTAGATTTAGCTTCAAATAACCGGCTAATTCATTTTCAAAATAAATGAAATAAAAATATGAATTGGGATTTTTTAACTCTTCAGTCATTCTTTCCGAAGTAAAAGCTGTTTTTAAGTATTCTTCAATATTTTCTTTTTTGTTTTGAGACCTAAAGGTTTCGCCAAAAGTTTTTTTCCCAATTTGTTTCAATGCTTCTGTATCACTCTCGTTACATGTTCTAATCATCACTACCCTCCTATTTTCTAATAGTTTCTTTTATTGCCTTTTTTAACATAAAGCCAATCCTCTGATATATTATTTTTAACTTTGTCTAGCAATTTTACTAAAGTTGTAATTTCTGTTTCTGTTAACCCTTCTAAAGCCACAGAATTAGAATGCTCATTCTCTCTAATTATAAAAGAATAAAGTTCTTCTCCTTTTTCAGTAGCATATAATAATTTGTTTTTTTTATTTTCTTTTTGACTTTTTTTCGTGATTAGTCCATTATTTTCCATATTCTTAATAGCTCTAGAGGCTGTTGCTCTATCAATTTTTAACATTTCTACTAATTGTTCTTGAATAATACCTGGGTTCTCATAAATTCTAACTAAATAAACAAATTGTCCTTTTGATAAATTGATGTCTTTAAACTCAATATTACTTATTGAATCCAAAGCTCTTGCAATAATTCCTATATCTCTTAATATATCTTTCATTAATATCCCTTTCTTTTTATTGCAATTACAATAAAATTAACATAGTGATATTCTAACACAATTACACTTAAAAAAGATAGAAAAATGAAGAGAAATGAGAAAAAGTATCTATAACCATATTTCACTATATTATTTTAAAATGTGTTTAATTTAAATAAAGTAGGGAAGGCTATTAGAAAAGTAAAGGAGGAATTATTTTGCTTAAAAATATTAACGAAGTTAGAGTTCCAGATAGTAAAATAATAGAAGATGCTCAAAACATTGTTAGAGAATATGGTAATGAATTAATATGGAACCATTCTAATAGAGTTTATTTATTTGGAGAAGTTAAGGGAACACAAGATAATTTAACTTATGATAAAGAACTGTTATACATTACAGCATTGTTCCATGATTTAGGATTAACAGAAAAATATAGTAGCGATGATTTAAGGTTTGAAGTGGATGGGCTAACGCTGTTAGACAGTTTTTAACCACATATAACTATAAGAAGGGAGATTTACAATTAGCTTGGGATTCTATCGCTTTACATACAACTTTAGGTGTCGCAGAACATAAAGAGAATAATGTTGCATTACTATATCATGGTGTGGGAATGGATGTTATGGGAGACAATTGGAACCAATATTCTGATGAGATTAGAAAAGCAATCGTTAATAAATTTCCAAGAGGTAATTTTAAACATGATGTAATAGAATCTTTTTATAACGGGTTTAAACATAAACCAGAAACTACTTTTGGAAATATTAAATCAGATGTTATAAAATATTTTGAACCAGAATACCCACAAAATAATTTTTGTTCTTGTATTTTAAGATCTAAATGGGAGCGTTAAACTAATGAGAGCCCAAGAGATAAATATCTCTAATTAAAGAATAAACGCCAAATTCTATTGAAATAATATAGAAATGACGTTTCCTTTAACTTTATAAAGCTTTATGCCAAAAAACTAGACAGAATTTATAAATTTTAGCTACTCATAATAAATAGATGATATGAATATGGCCACTTAAATATTTGATAATATTTTTACGTTGTGGCAATTTATATATAGAAAAGAGACAACACACAAGTTTACTGCCCCAGTAATTCCGTTAAAAAAACGGTGACTTTAAAAATGATATTTTATTAAAATAACCATCTTCTCCTTGCCAAAGTTA
This sequence comes from Staphylococcus sp. GDY8P120P, assembly GCF_017892065.1. NCBI lineage: Bacteria > Bacillati > Bacillota > Bacilli > Caryophanales > Staphylococcaceae > Staphylococcus > Staphylococcus sp. GDY8P120P. The sequence goes on from NZ_JAESKI010000003.1 coordinate 118,787, forward strand.
GTGATGGTTATTTTTATGGTTGGCCTTACTAACTAATACTAAGCTAATAATTGCCATGACAAGCATTAGCATTTCATAATCAGTCAATACTACTCCTTTCTAGGAGTAACACCACATTTCATGTCGCCCCTTATATAAAGAGATCAGCCAAATGGACTACTTTCTCAGTAACCCTTTAAAAGGAGTGTTTATTTTTTCTTCCTAATTTCTTCGCCAGTGAAAGGATTTTTATATTCAACAAGTGTTAATTGCTCTGCAATGGCATTCTCTTGTAATTGATTACGAATATAATTTTTTGTTTCTTCCAACTGTATCCGTATAAAACCCTTTACACCCAATTTTTTATTACCCTATCTATATTTTAAATGAGCATATCTGTCAAAAATCATTAAACTATTCTTTCCTTTTAAATATCCTACAAATTTTGAAACACTTAATATTGGAGGAATAGTAACTAACATATGAATATGGTCTTTACATGCTTCAGCTTCAATAATTTCTACACCTTTTCTTTCACACAACTACCTCAATATTATTCCAATATCTTTCTTGATTTTCCCATAAATAATTGTCCTTATATATTTAGGTACGAAGACTATAGGGTACTTACAATCCCATTTTGTATGTGCTAACCTATTTGTGTCTGATGACATAAGTTGCATCTCCTCGTGGTGTTAATTTTGGTTGGCTGCCTAAATATTATTTTAACGTGAAGAGATGCAATTTTTAATACAATGGTATAACCATACCGAACCCACACGCATAGCTTATGGTTTTATACAAATAAGCCCCAAAAAGATTTCTAACTAATGAAATCTTTTTGGGGCAAAATTTTGGGATTTGCATCTTATTCCTTCACATATCAAACTTTGGCTATCTTGCTATGCTTCATTTATTTTAATTTAATAATTTTTTTAAACTGTAAGGAATACCGTTATAGTCATTTGTTAAAGTCACTTCATCAGCAACAGCTTTCACGTCATCATTAGCGTTCCCCATAGCGATTGCTTTACCAACAACTTTTAACATTGATATATCATTTGAACTATCACCAAAGCCAATAACTTGAGATAAATTCAAACCTAATTTATTACTAAGATCAGTTATTGCATTACCTTTAGAAACGCCTTGTGCCATAAATTCTAAGAAATAGGGTTTACTTGTTGTGACATCAATCGTTTCGTTAAAATGACCAGCTAAATCATTTCTAATACTCGTAATTTTAGGAATATAATCAATACCCATAACTTTAGGTACATCCTCTTGAATATATGATTTTAAATCATATACTGCTTTCATTGGTAAACCTGTCAGCTCTGATTCAATATTCATATATTCATGTTCACCTTCATATACGATATAGCCATCTTGGTAAGTCAACACGAATAATTGGTTATCTCTACAGAAATCTACAATTTCATCAAAGTCTGATTTTGATACTGTACGACTAACTTCAACTGTTTCATTTGCTACGTTTACTGTCTTACCGCCATTATAACTTATAACATAACTGTTAAATTGATCTAGTTTTAATCGTTTTGCAGTTGGTAACATACCTTCAGTTGGTCTGCCTGATGCTAGCACAACTGTATAACCTTGATGTTGTATATCAATTAAATAATTGGCCGTATCAGTACTCACTTCATTGTCTGAAGTCATTAATGTATCATCCATATCCATAACTATTAACTTATATCCCATCTTCCTAATCTCCTTTCAACGTCTACTCAACTATAATACAACAAATTAATGACGTTGGTACAATACTTCAGATTCTACACCCGTCACATTAATAGTAACAAGTTCTGAACGACAATGGATAAATTCACGTTTAAGTTCTCTTACTAATTCTCCGCTTCGTTCAGGCGCTATCATTGTTAAAACAGTTGGTCCTGCGCCACTGATAACAGTAGCATATGAATGATACCGTTTCGCAATCCGTTTAATTGTTTGAAATTCAGGAATTAAATGTTGACGATAAGGTTCATGAAAACCATCTTGTTCCATCATTTTACCTGCTAATTCATAGTTATGTTGAATCAATGCACTAATCATGGTATTACTAATTGCACTATTTCTAACGGCATCCTTATGCGAAAAAGTCTCTGGCAATGCATTTCTCGAAAGTGTAGTACTTAATTCATTAGATGGTATTGTGATAATCATGTCTGCTCTAGGTGGATCAATATACGATACGTCCGTCACTTTCGTTTGTGGATCATAATACCCTAATACGAGCCCCCCATAAATCGTCGGCGCCACATTGTCAGGATGTCCTTCAAACTCGGTAGCTAACTGCAATAATTCATATTTAGAAAGCTCTATATCTCCAAAGTAATTTGCTATGTAAAGTGCACCAACCAATGCAGAAGCAGACGAGCCTAGTCCTCTTGCTAATGGGATTTCACTCCTCATTTCTATATCTAAGGGAGGTAAAGTAACTTCATATCTATTAGCAACTTGCTGTGCAATTTGGTAAATATAGTGTGTTTCATCAATTGGTAAACCTTCAACATTGGGCCCAATATGTTTAAATGACCACCTATCACTATTATTGATTTGTACATTTAGATATAAAAATTTATTTAATGCCATACCTATAGAATCAAAACCGACACCTAAATTTGCAGTAGATGCCGGGATTTTTAAACTTAAGCTTTCACACATGCTATAGTGCTCCTTTAATATATTCTAGAATGCTTTCTCTATCATTTGGTAAAGGTTTAATTGGATCGTCCAATAATGAAATAGCTGTATCTGGATCTTTTAATCCATTACCTGTAAGCACTGATACGACACGTTTACCTTTAGGTAATTTACCTGCACGATGTAGCTTAATTAAACCTGCAATTGAAGCATTACTAGCAGGTTCACTGAACACGCCTTCTTTTCTAGCCATTAATTGATACGCTTCTAAAATTTCTTCGTCTGTGACACTATCTATTAAGCCTTCAGATTTTTCCAACGCACTCGTTGCTTTATCCCAACTTGCTGGGTTACCAATTCTAATTGCAGTAGCAACTGTATCTGGCTCTTTCACTACTTTATTTTGTACAATAGGCGATGCGCCTTCAGCTTGAAAACCATATAAATTAGGTAATTGTGTGCCATGTGCATCATGATACTCTTTAAAGCCTTTCCAATAGGCAGAAATGTTACCCGCATTGCCAACTGGGATGGATAAAATATCAGGTGCTTGACCATCTAATTGTTGGATTACTTCAAATGCACTTGTTTTTTGTCCTTCAATACGGTATGGATTAACAGAATTAACGAGTGCAATCTCACCATTTTTTGCAACTTCTTGTACAATTTCGAGTGCTTCATCAAAATTCCCTTCTATAGAAACAATTTCAGCACCGTACATCACTGCTTGAGACAATTTACCTAAAGCAATTTTGCCTTCTGGAATGACTACGATTGCTTTCAAACCTGCTCTTGCAGCATATGCAGCTGCGGAAGCAGAAGTGTTACCAGTAGAAGCACAAATAACAATTTTTTTGCCTTCCTCTTTCGCTTTGGCCATAGCCATAACCATACCTCTATCTTTAAAGGATCCTGTTGGATTAGCTCCTTCGTATTTCACATGTAATTCAATACCCAGCATTTCTGACATATTTTTACAATAAATTAAAGGGGTTTGGCCTTCATTCAAGCTCACTTTAGGGGTATCAGATGTAACTGGTAAATACGCTTTAAATTCTTCTACAAGTCCTTGCCAATTTTTCATAAATTTTAAACTCCTTCAACTGGGTAGATTTTCTGAACAACATAACCTGATTCTTTAATAGCAGATACTGGTGACTCATCAACACCAATAACAACTATACCGGCAGTACGAGCATCACGTTCAGCCACAGTTAATGATTTGTGTACAGGTAATTCTCCTTTTAATAATGTTTCTACTTGATTTATATCTTCACCATCTGTTTGTACTACAACATAATAACTTTCTTTACCTTTAATTGTAATAGTCTCTTCTTCATCGTTCATCATTTCTTTTGTCTTTTCTGTTTTTAATTCAAAATGAGGTGGCAACGTATGCAAGTTAGTATCAAAATTAAACGTGACATTTAATAAATCACTTACTACCGCACTACCAGTAGCTAAACTACCTGCGCCTTTACCATAGAACATCGTTTCCCCGACTGCATCGCCAATCACATAAATCGCATTGAACTCATCTTCAACTGCTGCAAGCTGATGGTCCTTATTGATGAACGTTGGCGCCACGGATGCGTTTACTTGAGCATTTTCATACGTCCCTTTACCTATTAATTTGATTTTATAGCCAAGTTGGTCTGCAACTTTAATATCTGACAATGTCACGTCACTAATACCATGTCTATCTACCTCATCTAAATTAATTACTTGATTGAATGATAGATATGAAGTGATGACAACTTTTCTAGCTGCGTCAATACCTTCAACATCATCAGTCGGATCTGCTTCAGCAAATCCTAAGCGTTGTGCCTCTGCTAAAGCATCTTCGAATGACGTTTCTTCGTGTGTCATCTTACTTAATATAAAGTTAGATGTTCCATTTAAAATACCCATAAACTTACTAATATTATTGGCATTTAAGCCATTGTTTATAGCATTTACAATTGGAATGCCGCCCGCAACGCTTGCTTCATATTTTAAGGCAACGTCGTTTTCTTGCGCTAAACTCTCTAATTCATTTAAATTTACAGCTAATAAATCTTTGTTAGCTGTAATAACATGTTTCTTTTGGCTTAACGCACGTTTCAACCATTCTACTGTGGGTTCAACTCCCCCAAGTACTTCGACAACAATATCAATTGAAGTGTCATTTAATATGTCATCAATATTTTCAGTTAAATGATATTTCGAAACATTAATAGGTCTTTGTCTAGTCTTATCACGGACTAAAATATGTCTAATATTAATGTCCTTATTCATAGTGTCTTTAATTTGTTCTCTATTTTCTTCTATTATTTTTACTACACCAGAACCTACAGTTCCTAAACCAAGTAGTGCTACGTTTAATTCTTTCATGTCTTCATTCCTCCGTTTGTTCTTCTAAAAAATACAATTGTACAGTTGAAAAATACTTGAATATGGTATAGTATAAATTCATTCATTCTTTTTGTAAAGCCTATGAATATTAAAAGCGTATATTTATATTATCACTCCTGTGATAAAAACTAAACTAAATTTTCTGATTTTTTAGAAAGGTTGTATGACATTATGAAAGTATCAAAATTTGGAGGAAGTTCTGTTTCCAATGCAGAACAAATTAAAAAAGTATTAGACATCGTTAATTCAGATGAAGCAAGAAAAATTGTAGTTGTATCAGCACCAGGAAAAAGGTATAAAGAGGATGTAAAAACAACCGATTTATTGATTCGTCTATATGAAAAAGTAATAGAACAATTGGATCACGTTTCTAAAAAAGAAGAAATCGTTCAACGCTACGCTGATATTATTGACGAACTTAATATGAACCATACTTTATTAAAAACAATAGACGAAACATTAGAAAACTATATCAGTACATTAAAAAACAAACCTTCAAGGTTATTAGACGCATTGCTTTCATGTGGGGAAAACTTTAATGCTCAACTGATTGCAGAATACAATAATAGTCAAGGCATACCAACACGTTATGTTTCTCCTGGAGAAGCTGGTATTACTGTTACGGATTTACCACAAAATGCTCAAATTTTAGACCAATCATATGAAACACTTTATAACCTAAGATCGTATAAAGAAAAATTAATCATCCCAGGGTTTTTCGGTATTTCAAGACAAAATTACGTAGTTACATTCCCACGCGGAGGTTCAGATATTACTGGGGCAATTGTAGCTAGAGGTGTCAGAGCAGATTTATATGAAAACTTCACTGATGTTTCTGGTATTTTTAAAGCTAACCCTTCTATTGTAAAAAATCCTGAAGTTATTAATGAAATTACTTATCGAGAAATGCGAGAATTATCCTATGCAGGATTCGGTGTGTTTCATGATGAAGCATTACAACCATTGCATAAAGATAGAATCCCAGTGGTAATTAAAAATACAAATAAACCGAACGATACTGGAACGTATATTAGACATGATAGAGAAATCGATTCAACGAGTGTCGTAAGTGGTATTAGTTGTGATAAAGATTTTACAGTGTTAAATATTAAAAAATATCTAATGAATAGACAAATTGGTTTCACACGTAAAATATTGGCAGTGTTAGAAGATTACGATATTTCATTTGACCATATGCCATCAGGTATTGATAACATCAGTATCATTATGCGTTCAAAAGAAATACAGAACAAAGAAGAAAAAGTACTTAATGATATACGTAAGCATTGTGATGTTGACGAATTAAGCATTGAACATGACTTAGCGGTATTAATGGTAGTTGGGGAAGGTATGCATAGAATTGTTGGCACAGCTAACACGATTACGCATGCACTTGCAGAAGCTAATATCAATCTAAAAATGATGAACCAAGGTGCGTCAGAAATTTCTATGATGTTTGGTATTGATGTAACTGATGCTGAAAGAGCAGTAAATGCGACTTATGAATATTGTTATACTAAAAAATGTTTAAACGTTTAAATAACAGCATATAAAAAATAAAAAGCAAAATCCTTCAAATCGCATAGTTTCATTTGAAAACTGATGAATACTATTGAATGATTTGAAGGATTTTTAAATGGCTCTGTTCTCAGAAATAAGTGCTTGGTTGATACGTTCGTCTCCAACCACTAAACGTAAAATAACAAATTGATAATAACTTAATGAATCTATGACATTTCTGTAATTAGGCAATTGATGATAATCAATCGGATCTAATAACTCGTACATTAAAACAATTTCTGGTTTAATGTAATCGACATCCCACTTAATAGAATGGAAATAAATATGTTTTTCAGGTAAACGAATGTTGTGGTTCCATCTAAACATCCATTCATCGTTTTCGACGTCATAAACAATAACTGTCATTACTAATTCATCATCTGCATATATATTAGCATGGGTCACATCTGAAAAATGAACGTTTGAAAAGTCAGGTGTCTCATTTTTACCGTCATGTAACTTTATTATATTATCTTTAGGTATGAACTTTAGAACTTCACCAAGAAATTTCCTTTCCACACTGATATCAACCTTATCGTTTAAGTTAAATTCATCATGAAGAAAAAGTTGTTTCGCAATTTCACCATTATATTTAAACAAATCAGGTACATTTTCAGTTAAATTATTTACAACGTCTTTAATTTTACTACTATTACTAACTGCCAAATCTGTACCTCCAATCAAAAGTAAGCGTTTCCATTAACAATTATTATAGTATTAGTAAGTTTATTTTTCAACGTAAAATATTTAAAATTGTGAAACCAAACACAAATTTATTTAAAATTTACCAATATAGCTATAGTCTTGTCTATCTTGTTGCTTTAAAGTATCTGGTCTATTAACAAGTAATAATTCTTGAGTACTATTAGATATCGCTAGTTGAATTTCAGCAATTTCTGGCAAAGTTTGATATAATGCATTATCTACCATATATGGGGCAGTAGCGAAATAATAACGAATATGATACTTCTCAAATGTTTGGTTAACATCAGGACCAGTAATAATATGTAAAGCGTTGTTTACTTTTCCGTTAGGCATAATAATATTAAAATTTGTATATTTTGCCACGTATTTTATAATATCTGTCGAAAAACTAATGATTGAAATTTTGGTATGCGCTTCATATAGTTCATCAATGATTTTATAAGATACTGGATGATTATCAAATGCAATCACTTCATTATTATTTATATTTTCGATAGTATAGTTAATATATTTTTTCATAGTAGTCAAATCTTTGTCCTCCAAATAGATTTTTCGAAAATAAATGTAGTACATAATATACGTATTACCTAAATAAGCGCTAGTTACTTCTTTATATTTGTGGCTTATTTCATTTTTTAAATGCACGCTACTTCACCTTGAATTATAGGCCATTACACCTTATAATTTAAGATTAAAACTGTATGCTTATCACCCACTATTAATTAGTTAATAGTATTTGTGCTAATAGAAATAAAAGAGTAAAATATACTTTGTTAAAAAATTATTAAGATTAGGATGATATCAATGTTTTTTCCGATTATTTTAGCAATTATTATTGTAATACTAATTTTAGTTATTATTATAGAACGAAGAGTGATGAATCATAAACTTGAAACTGAAACTTATGCTAAAGACCAATTAGTAAATAAAATAAGTCTCATCACTCGTGAAAACACGTACTTGAAAAACCAAATGCTTGAAAAAAATGCTAGTAATGACACGCATCATCATGGTTTAAGAAAAGCAAAACAGGAATTACAAGAGATATTATCACAATATCAAAAAGAAGGGGCCATTTCATTCTTTGATATTATTACCACTGGTAACTTAGCTGTTAAACATCCATTATTTGAATATGCTAGAGCATTTGATTATATTGTCATTACAGAAAAAGGTTTATTTAATATTAATGTGAAAAACTGGAAACAAAAGACATTTTACCATTTCACTGTAGATCCATCTACTGCGTTAGAAAATAATCAGGAAGATACTGTAAACCAAACTGTAGGCCGTTATATAGCTGATCAATTTCATAGTCAATTCCAATCAACGCGCCCTACAACGTACACATTTATTGAAAGAATCAGAAACAATTCTGTTACGTATGATTTTTATAATTACGACCCATATGAACAATCTTCAAAAAATACAAAAGCATTAGAAGATAGAATTGCAGAAAAATTAAATCATAGAATCCATAACATCGGTTTAGTTTACTTCACAGATGGAAGTGTAAATTTAATTGATGGCCCTACAGAAAGACAAGATTTTGTAGAAACAGTGTCTTCTAAATCCTCACTAAAAGAAGTCATTGGTGAAACTGTGACTCATGCACCTGAATCATTGTCTGAAGAACAATATAATGCATTACTTTCACATTTTCATTAATTAAATATTAATAAAACACTCTAAATTATTAATTGAAAAAGGCTAGTACTCAATTTTAAAAGTTGAGCCACTAGCCTTTTTTATATTTTAAAATAGTAAAAATTAAATTAACTCCAAATATTTTCTTTATTATTTTTTGCTTCTTGTTCCGCCTTTTCAAATAAGTCTCTATATTTGCCATTTGGAGCATAATATTTTTCTCTAGCCAATCCTTTTCTTACTAGTTCTTCGTTAAATAGTGTTTCTTTATCTAACCAAACGTAAGCAAGTGTTCGCCCATAATGGTCTTCTTTTTCTTTATCATATTCTAAATGTATATCTTTATCAGTTAAATGTGCTTTAGAGTAACCAGAAGCTGCCTCTCCATATGGCTGCACAGACGTGTTAGGTTTAACCGTTTCTGGCGTATCTATGCCTATTAACCTCACTCTCATTTGTTCGTTATCATTACTTCTTGCTACAAGCGTGTCACCATCTACCACACGCTCTACATGTACTGTTTCAGTTTGTTCTGGACCAGAAGCATCATTTGAATCATTGAATGAAAACGGGCCGGTGCCATTGATAAATTGAAATACGAGAACACCTAAAATAACGATACTCACAACTAATATAGTGATTTTCTTTGTCGATTTCATTGTTGCACCTACTCCTTAAGCATATTCCAAATTATCATATAGAATATAAAACTATACGTCAAGATAGCTATACAAAAACAAATGTATTATTTACGCAATAAATATTTACTACTTTATAATGTCTACATGATTGTTAAATAATATGATGGTAATTTATTTTATCTTATCTGTTTTCTCGTGCTATAATAAACAACGATAGGAGTGAAACACTTGAGCATATTTAAAGAAAACATGATTACAGTTATTGCAATTGTTATAGCAATCATCGTTGGATTGATATTACAATACCAATATCAATTTCCTCCCCTTGTGTCAGCCGCTGTAGCTATATTTCTAGGCATTTTCATTGGATTTATTGTCTTTGTCATTCAAGTTATTGTAACTAAAATTAAGAAAAAATAGTATTTCCTGCCGCACAATTGAGTCGGCAGTTTTTTTGGCATCTAGTTAACATAATATTATTATAGTTTTGTAAACATACTTTGTCTATGATTGTTTATTATACTTCAGCATTTTTTCTACTTCCAATTTTCCTTTCATTAAATAGCCTACTTTAATATAGTAGTATTTTAATTGCTTCCATTAAACTTTTATCAAAAAAGTAAATATACACATTACTTGTAATATTTTGTTATAGTGTAACTGAATCGTAATGTGATTCAAAATTTCTATTTGGAGTGATATAGTATGAATAAAATTTCAAAGATTTTTGTAGCAGGTACGGTTACGCTTGGAACTGCATTAGGTATAAATATTTCTAATGAAGAAGAATCACATAACGAAGCGCAAGCAATAACGACGCAACCTTGGTATACTTATAGTGGATATACTTCAGAGGGTGGTGATTTTGTATTAGATCAATCTTTTTTTAATGGGTTAAAAGCTGGAAATATGACATTTAATGAAATTAAAGTCAACAGCAAGTACCATTCTGGATCTAGCAGTAAGGTGATTTACGATCAAACTTTTCAGCAAACAAATGGTAAAACCGCAAATAGTGTAACATTTAGTATACAAAATAAATCAGTAAGTTTAAAAGATATACGTGTGCAGTATGGTGAAAATTATAAGTACCAACAGCCAATAAATGGAGATAAAGAAACTAGTAGTGACGGACTTTATGGATACCAAGTTGGCGACGGTAATATTGTTTTCCATGTCAGTGATGGTTATGTAACAAGTGCTGTGGTTTCTTAATAGTTCACTTTATAAATCAACGCTAATGACACTTCACAAACAAATATTTTACATTGTTACTCACTATATAATACAATTAACAAACATATCTGTACGCCACGCACCGCCCCTCGCTATCGTTAATTAGTGAGGGCTTTCATTTGTAGTTTAGCCGCCTATTTGCTCATCTCATCTTCAGGTTTGCAAAGGTAATATACATATGATGTGACAACCCAATTACGTGCTGCTGTGATCATGATATGAATTAGAATAACTGTCGCTTTTTAACCCTCTTTTTGATATACCAACTGATGTTTGCAGTGATCAAAAACGATTATGTTAATCCTTTAGAAACATGTCCGCTTCCGATAAATTTCAATATATTAAACAGAATTTAAAATCTTTAATTTTAATATAATTAAGTATGTCCTAACAGCTATTACACCATTCTCATCGTTAATTGAGCGTTTATAAAGTTATCGTAAAAAGGACAACATGCTACTGCATGTCGTCCTATATGAGTGCCGTCCAAAAGACGTTGCCTTTACATTAAATTTTGTATACCTATAGTATAATTGCTATCATTTTTTAAGCTTAAATTACTCAGCAACTGAATATGAGGGTTGTGCCTGGCATATGAACTGCAAGTGTAATCCCAATTAGAAAAAACTGTCTGATTTAAATTAAACTTTATATAGTATGACCATAGTTATTTGAAAAGTCATTTACAATACTACTTAATATGAATGTTTATTTATTACATTGACAACAACGTGACATAATTAATTTCTCACAATATCTTTACTCGTTTCAATAATAAATAAAACAAGTAAAGTCAGGCAAACAGAACCAACAAGCGTTGGGATAATAAAGAACATGTCTGTCGAGTTTGATATAGCCTCGCCTGTAGAATTTAACATGGTTACTCCAATGAATGCGCCAATTACTGCTGAAATCGTGCTAATAATAAGGTTAGTCATTTTATTATTAGTTAACCAAATTGAAAATGTCACCCCAACGATTACACCTATTACGATTGTAATAATAAAATCCATCAAATCCCTCCTATAGTATAGTGTTTCTATCTGCGTATACCATTTATTTAAACACACCAGAACATGGTACGATGCCTAACATTTATAAGAATACAACTTACATATTCTGCTTATAAATTCAATAACCTCAAAAAAGTATATTAAACACATAAAACTAAAATTTTGGTTTTAGAAAAAGTTTATTTTCTAAATTAAATAATAAGCAAACGCCCTACCTTCAGCCTACGTATTGCTCAAAAAAAGTTAAACCATACAGTGAACAGTAACCAAACGTACGCTTTTTACATTTTCATAAATTTAGCTCTACGCATCCAAAAGTAAAATAGATATATTAAAATCTTCAGTGATTGATTTAATGGATATTTCGTTATCTGCATGTAATTTTATTATTTTACGACGTTGGGGGTCCACCATTGCTTGAAACACATTATAGTTTTTATATTATTCATTAGCATTTAGATACTTAGGAAGGTTCATCTTCACTATTTCTTCCCAACCGTCATCCATAAATCCTTGTACAACAGAGTGTGGCTGGCCAAACTCTGTTTCTTTTTCTTCATCCCAACCAGAATGTATCAGTATAAATTCTGTTGTACTATCATCTATTTGTTTAAGTTGGAATGTTATGGTCCAATCTTTTCCCCAATCAAAACTTAAGCTATCTTTAGGGTTTAGTTCTGTTACTTTACATGGGGATGCCCCATATTCTCCAGCGTAAAGCGTAAATTCTTTGCCTAACTTAGCTTCAAAATCATTTGGCATCCACCAAGAAGTTATACCTTCTGATGTTCGAATGGCGTGCCAAACTTTATCTTTACTTGCTTTGAGCATAACTACTTTTTCTATTTGTGGCATTTTGTTACTATTGTTTATCTATGACACCTCCGTGTTTGATGTAACACCTTTTAGTGTTATATTCAGCATAGTTATTTTATTTAAATATATAATACTTCTTTCAAAAACCATACTATTTCCCTATTATTATTCTATTTATAAAAAATAATTTTAAAAAACTTATCTATTAAACTTATCAAAATTAAATATTGTATTTTTCTTTAGACAAAACTGTATTTGGTGAAAGTATATCTTTTTAAAACCTTCATTGATGGATTATAAAATAGTCCTATTTAATTTTTCTTCTAATAATGACCAAGCTTCATAAAAATGCTCATCTAAATGAATCGGTCTAAAACCAAAATCAAGATACATATTAATCGCTTGGTAACTAGTCGTTTGAGAAGTTAAATAAACTTGGTTATGATATTTAGCTATAAGTTTCATTGTGGCAGATAATAGTGGTTTAGATAAATGCTTGCCTTGGTATTCAGGTATGATTGCTACCCAGTGAATACGACCCATTGTATGGCGTTCATCTGTTAATCGTCCGTACCAAGCGGTTGCAGTGCCAATGACTTCTTCTTTAGCATTTTCTATAAATAAACATCGTTGTTCCATTTGGTCTAAGTAGGGACCAAATTCATCATTAAAATGGCATAACGCTTGGTTTATAGTATTAAATTCGTTAACGCTTGTTTCTACATTAGCCCATTTTAATTGTTCACCTTTTTGAAAATGGCGAATTTTATAATCATTGGGTAATCCGTAATCTGGTATATGATCTAATTGATCTCTTAGCATCTGTAATTTAAAATATTTCATCATTATCTAACTCCTTATAACTCCGATCAAATTAAAACTTGTGTTTTTAAAATCATTTAGCATTATGCTAAAAAATATAAATGTTGTACATAAAACAAGAGACTAAGATATAAATAACTTCTTAGTCTCAAATATAGCTATGGATTATGGTTGTTATAATAAGTCAACGCGTTAACACGCGCTTTATTCAATCCGAGTCGCTTTATAAACCGCAAACACAACAGTTTAAAAATGGTTTTTGATTAAATTTCTTTAATAAAAGTTAATATCGCATGAAATTCTTCTTCATCCGATGAAAATGTGCGCTCTTCGATTTCACGTATTGTACTATTCAATAATTTATATTCTGAAACTTCTTCATCTTTTAAATATGCGTTGATGCTACTTTCTAATTCTTTTAAAGAATGTGCTTTGATAGTGCTTAATTTTATTTCTTGCATTTAAATACATCCCCTTTTTGTAATTGTATATTTCTATTATTTAAAAAACACAAAATCTCATGATTAAAAAATAATTCCAAACATATATACATTATACACTTTATCAATGAATTTAATCTTATTTTTCAAAATTATATTACATATCACGCATGATTTAGAATCTAATAAATATGTTAAAAATACATATTTTTAACATGACACATAAATACAATCTAAACCACTTATACAAACAAAGGTAGGTGCAGAAAATTAGAAAAAATTATTCAAGACAAAGAAGTATTGTAAAATTTGCACATACAAATTGCCCCCAAATACTAATATTGATAAAAAAAGGCGCAAAAAAAGCAATCCGAATTTATTCGTATAGAAGAAGATTCGGATTGCTGATATTACTAGTGTTTTGCCCCTTTTGCTTAGCACCTAGTATTGTTTTAAATATTGTTCTCTTTCCCATTCAGAAACTTGGGTCCTGTAATAATCCCACTCAATTGATTTAGAATTGATAAATTGATTATAAATATGGTTACCTAAAGCTTCTTTAATAGAATCATTTTCTCTCATCGCTTTGATAGCTGTATATAAAGTTGAAGGTAAATCTTGAATACCCACTGCTTCACGTTCTTCACGATTCATTTCATAAATATTTTGATTTACGGGTTCAGGTACTTCTAATTTATTTTCAATACCATCTAAGCCTGCTTGCAAGATAGCTGCTAATGCTAAGTATGGATTAGCTGCAGGGTCAACAGAACGGACTTCCACACGTGTTGATAAACCACGTGAAGTTGGTACACGTATTAATGGAGAACGGTTTTTACCACTCCAAGCAATATAGCAAGGCGCTTCATAACCTGGAACTAAACGTTTATAAGAATTAACTAAAGGATTACATACACCTGTTAAACCGCGTGCATTTTTAAGAATTCCGGCAATAAAGTGGTAAGCATCTTTAGTCATTTGCATATCACCTTCAGGATCATAAAAGGCATTTTCTTTACCTTTAAATAGTGACATATTAAAGTGCATTCCGCTTCCATTTACACCGAATAACGGTTTTGGCATGAAAGTTGCATGTAGATTATGTTGACGTGCGATTGTTTTGACAACTAATTTGAACGTTTGAATGTTATCACATGCAGTGATTGCATCTGCGTATTTAAAATCAATTTCATGTTGACCTGGTGCCACTTCATGGTGACTTGCTTCAATATCGAAGCCCATATCTTCTAACTCTAAAACAATGTCACGACGACAGTTTTCACCTAAATCTGTAGGTGCAAGGTCGAAATAACCGCCATTATCATTTAATTCTAATGTTGGTTCACCTTTCTCATCTAATTTGAATAAGAAGAATTCTGGCTCAGGTCCTAAATTTAACTCGGAAAAACCTAAGTCTTGCATATTTTTTAATACACGTTTTAAGTTTGCGCGTGGGTCACCTTCAAATGGTGTACCGTCTGTTTTATATACATCACAGATTAGACGAGCCACTTTGCCTTGACCAGCTGTCCACGGGAAAATAACCCAAGTGTCTAAATCTGGATATAAATACATGTCTGATTCTTCAATACGCACAAAGCCTTCGATTGAAGATCCATCAAACATCATTTGATTATCTAAAACTTTTTCTAATTGGCTAACTGGCACTTCTACGTTTTTAATTACACCTAAAATGTCAGTAAATTGTAAACGTAAGTACCTGACATTTTCTTCCTTAGCGAACTTGTGAATGTCTTCCTTTGTAAATGAACGTTTTGCCATTATAATGTCCCCCATTAATTTTATTTGATAAATCGAGATAAATCTCCACGATTTATCGGAATCGCTTCTCGTTGTGGTTTCTGTGTAGCATCAACTATCATTTGTTTTCTTGTTTCTTGTTCATTGTCAGATAGGTGATCTTGTTCGTTGTTTAAAATTTGTTTGATTCCTTTTAAGTTAAAACCTTTTTCATTCAGTCTTTTTATCTCTAAAAGGCGATCCAAATCATTTAACGAAAAAAGTCGTTTATTTCCTTCTGATCTTTCTGGCTTAATCAGTTCATGTGTTTCATAATAACGAACTTGTCTAGCGCTTAATTCGCTTAATTTTGTAACAACACTCATAGAGAAGACTGGCATGTTGCGTCTTATCGTATCTTTTGACTCCAATCCAATCACCTCTATTTTTGAACTTGTATATAATTTAGCATAATTAATAAATGATTTCAAAAATATGTTAGGTTTTCTAACATCAGCAGTTAATCCTTGATACGAACAGTTTTAAGCAATGTTCTTTATTTTATAACATTGAATATTCCAAAAAATCTTAAAATTAAATAAAAAATCCACATGATAATCCCGTTTCACTCAAAATATAAATTACATAAGTGAACACGCGAATCATTGTGGATTTAATTTATCTTAAATTTGTTGTTGTAATTTTTGTGCAGCTCTTGCCACAGCTAGTTTAACATGTTCATATGTCAAACCGCCTTGCACATAAGCTTCATATGGTGGTCTAATGGGACCATCCGCTGATAATTCAATTGAAGACCCTTGAATAAAAGTACCAGCTGCCATAATCACATCGTCTTCATACCCTGGCATATATGAAGGTTCAGGACTGAAATGTGCATTGATAGGAGATGCTTCTTGAATACTTTGACAAAATTGAATCATTTGTTCTTTTGTATCAAATGCAACTGTTTGAATTAAATCTGTTCTCAGTTCATTGTATCTTGGTGTTGTGCGCATATTCATTTTTTCTAATAATAAGCTTGTAAATAACGCGCCTTTTAAGCTCTGGCTTACAACATGAGGTGCTAAGAAAAACCCTTGGTACATTTCTTGCAAGGAATATAATGAAGCACCGGCTTCTTTTCCAATACCAGGTGCTGTTAAACGATATCCACATCTTTCAACTAATGCAGCTTTTCCAACAATATATCCGCCGATTTTAGCCAGTCCGCCGCCCGGGTTTTTAATTAATGAACCTGCCATTAAATCAGCACCACATTCAATAGGTTCACGTTTCTCAACAAATTCTCCATAACAATTATCAACAAAGACAATCACTTCCGGATGTTTCGCTTTGATTTGATTAATAGCTCTTTCAATTTTTGCTAAATCAATAGATGGTCGTTGATCATAACCTTTAGAACGTTGAATCGCAATGACTTTAGTTTGAGGTTTAATATTATTTAAAACAGCGTCAATATCAATGTCATCTTGTTTTAAATCCACTTTACTGTATGCAATACCATGTTCTTTTAAACTTTCTATACCATTGCCATTGATGCCTATCACTTCTAATAATGTATCATATGGATTACCAGTAATATATAATAATTCTTCCCCATGTTTTAAGAGGCTTTGTAACGCAATAGTTATAGCATGTGTGCCAGATATAATCTGTGGGCGCACGATTGCGTCTTCTGCTTTAAATGTATGTGCATAAATTGCTTCTAAATGATCTCTACCAATATCATCGTAACCATAACCTGTGGTGCCGAGTAAATCACTTTCTGTTGCTTTAACAGCATGAAAAGCATCTAACACTTTTTCTTGATTTCTATAAGCTGTTGCTTCTATTTTCTTAAAATAGGGATCTAACATCGTTTCAGTGTCTGCTATTAATTGCTCTATCTTCTCCATTACCCATTCTTCTTTCTATTCTTTTTTAAAACCTTTCACTTCATATGTTGCATCATCTTCATTAAAATTCAATTCTGAGACGAGTGTATGCTGTTTTAAGAAGTATAACCTATCAGCATTGTTGCTTGGCACACTTTCTTCATAATAAGTGAGCGCTGCTTTCACTTGCTCAATCAGCATTTGTTTCACTTTGTCTTTATCTTCATCATTTTTACTAGAAACAAAAACGGATGGTAAGTTCGTTGTGGGCAGTGTCCCCTCATGTAAATCTTTTTTATTAAATATAATTGCTTGTGGGATATGCCCCATGTCTAAGTCATCAACAATTCGATTGACAGTATCATATTGAACACGGTATTCTGGATGGCTACTATCAACCACATGCAATAACAAATCTGCGCCTTTCGCTTCTTCTAAGGTAGATTTAAAAGCAGCGATTAAAGTTGTGGGCAGTTTCTGTATAAAGCCAACAGTATCAGAAATAATTAAATTAAATCCCTCGTTAATTTGAATCTGTCTCGTTTTAGGATCCAATGTAGCAAATAATAAATTTTTCTCATAAGTCACTTCATCAGCTAATACATTAAACCATGATGATTTACCGGCGTTGGTATAACCAACAAGGGCTACTTGGAACACATTATTCTGTTCACGCTTATTACGATATCGTTCACGATGCTCAACAACTGTTTCTAATTGATGTTTGATTTCATTCATCCGCGTTCTAATGTGACGACGGTCCATTTCTAATTTGGTTTCACCTGGACCTCTTGTACCGATACCGCCACCTAAACGCGACAAGCTACGACCATGGCCTTGGAGGCGTGGTAATAAATAATCTAATTGCGCAAGCTCTACCTGTAATTTACCTTCCTTACTTCGCGCTCTCAATGCAAAGATTTCTAATATCAACTGTGTTCTGTCTATAATTTTGACATTCAGGTTACCATTCAATGTTTTTGACTGTGCCGTCGTCAATTCATCATTGGCTACTACAACGTCTATGTCATTCATTTCAACATATGCTTTTATATCTTCTAATTTTCCTTTACCTACGTAGTATTTATTATCAAAATGATTTCTATTTTGCGTAAACTGCGCTTGTACATTAAGTTGGCACGTTTCTGACAATGAAGCTAGTTCTTCCATTGTGGATTCAAAATCAAATACTTCATCGGATTGAGCATGAACTCCGACTAAAATGGCTGATTCTAATTCTTTTTTAGTCGTATGTGTGTGTTGTTGGCTCATAACATGCACCTCTTTCAAAGTTTTCTTAGCTATTCTATCATAGTGTTAATATAAAGACTATAAACTTAAATTATGTTAGATTAATAATAAGAGGTGACGCAATATGACTATATACGATATAGAAGTTCAGAAACCAAATGGAGAGACTTATAAACTAGAAGCATATAAAGATAAAGTACTGTTAATTGTTAACACTGCAAGTGAATGTGGTTTCACACCACAGTTTGAAGGCTTGCAAGCGTTATACGAAAATTATAAAGACCAAGGTTTCGTTGTTTTAGGTTTCCCATGCAACCAGTTTGGTGGTCAAGAACCAGGGACAGGGGAAGAAGCTACACAAAGTTGCAAAATCAATTATGGTGTGTCATTTCCAATGCACGAAAAAATTGACGTTAAAGGGGAAAATCAACATCCTTTATACCAATTCTTAACAGAACAACAAAATGGTTTCTTCAATGAAAAAATCAAATGGAACTTCACTAAATTTTTAATTGATAGAAATGGTAACGTAGTTAAACGTTTCTCTCCTCAAAAAAAACCAAGTCAAATTGAATCTGAAATTGAATCACTGCTTTAAACTTAACCAATTATGAATTAATTAAAAAAGCTACGCTTGATTATTAAAAATCAAGCGTAGCTTCTTATTATTTAAAGTATGCAAAATATATTGTTAGAAAAATTATGCTTCGTCAACTGTATCATCAATTGTAAATGTACTGATTGCATGTTTATAAATTAGATGTTGCTTACCTTGTGTTAATAAACAAACTAAGCTATCATCATAATCTTCAATAATCCCCTTCATTTGAAAACCATTAACTAAAAAAACAATGACTTTAGTTTGATCATTTTTAAATTGTCCTAGGAATTTATCTTGGATGTTTTCTGTTGTATTCATGTTATGTACTCCTTTTATTTATTTGGACTGAAACTTCATCTAACATCAATGAAAGTGACATTTTCTCTCTATCTAACCATACTACGTCGAGCTTGTTTTTGAACCAAGTCATTTGTCGTTTTGCATAATTTCTAGAATGCTTTTTCAATTTATTTGTTGCTTCATCTAGATTAGACTCATTTTTAATTACAGGTAACATCTCTTTATATCCGATAGCTTGCATACTTTGACAAGTTTCAAAACCATCTTCAACGAGTTGTTTCACTTCATTAAGTAATCCGCGTTCCAACATTATATCTACACGTTTATTAATTCTTTGATATAAAGTTTCGCGTGACATTTCTATCCCTATTAATAATGTATCATAATTCACCGTATATTGTTGACTTTTCTTACGAGAACTTAAAAGTTTTTTTGTTTTTAAGTAATATTCTATCGCTCTACGTACTCTTTTTCGATTGTTTGGGTGGATATTGTCAGCTGAGGCTTTATCAAACGAAGCTAAATAACCATGCAAATGTACATTAGAAAGTGAATCTAATTCACTTAAAGTTGCGTCTACGTATTTTTGTCTTTCTTCTGAAATAGTCTCATCTTCAAAGGCGTAATCATAAATTAATGATTGAATATATAAGCCAGTACCACCTACAATAATAGGTATACGCCCTCTATTGATAATTTCTTTTATTAATCGCTGTGCGCTTTTTTTGAAGTCATATGCAGAAAATGTTTCATTAGGTTCGAGCATATCTATCATATGATGCGGTATGCCCTCCATCTCACCTTCTGTTATTTTTGCTGTTCCGATATCCATATGTTTATAGACCTGCATGGAATCTCCGCTAATAATCTCACCGTTGAATTTTTTGGCTAGTTCAATACTTAATTCTGTTTTACCTACAGCCGTAGGACCCACCAACGCAACTATAAAAGGCTTGTCGCTATGCACTTGTATCAACTCTCTCTATTCTTTTTTAAAATTTGTTTCTCTATCCAATCATACATATGATGCCAAGTCGTTATGCTATCTCTTTCAAAAAGTACTTCATGCCTTTTATTTTTATATAAGTGAACTGTAATATGTTGAATATTACCCTTCTTATATAGTCTACCTAAATGTCTAATCCCTTTTCCACAATTACCTATGGCATCTTCTTTTCCTGAAATAAGTAAAATAGGCATTTCTGATTGCATTTTTTTTATATTTTTTAAACGGCTTGTCAGCAACATATGTTTGACAGTTTCATAAATTAATTGGTTTGAGACTAAAAATCCAGTATAAGGGTCTTTTTCAAATTTTTTAACTTCTTCAACATCGCTGGATAACCAATCACTATTAGATTTGTTGTTTTTAATATTTTTATTAAAGGATTTGTACATGATTTGATTTAACCATTTTAAACGACGTCGTTTCCCTGTTATTAAAGTGACTATTTTCAAACATATTTGTATTAACTTTCCTAAAAATTTTGGGTATTGCATTGTCCCAGATAAAATCATACCTTGTGCAACATCTGGATATTTCTGTGTAAATATTCTACTAACAATAGACCCCATAGAATGACCTAAAATAATATAAGGCGTATTTGTATCATTTGAATACAATGTTTGAGCAATTTCATAAGTATCGTCAGCTATATGCTCCATATTATCTATATGACCACGTTCAAACACTTCAATATCCTTACCATGACCTCTATGATTATGGCGTAACACATCATAACCTTGCTGATTCAGTGACTCAATAAGTGAATCATACCTGTCCATATGTTCTGCCATACCATGAAGTAGGTGGACGATGCCTACCCTTTCTTTTTTAGCTTTATTCAATTTAACTTCCAATGTTGTCCCATCTGCAACTGTGATTTTAAATTCATTTACACTCATGTTATAGCCTCCAAATCACACTTCGATTCACTCATCATATATTATACAATATAACTTCAAAATGTATTGTTTTCAAATACAATGCTAGTATGTATTTGAAAATGTGTAACTCTAAATTTTCTAATTTTAATATCGGACTAGAACAGAAACCGTATTTTTTCAAACGATTTCGCAGTCCGACGCAGACAAAAATAACTAAAAAATACAAATTATTATAGTTCAACCATAAATCGTATTAAAGTTAAAATGGTTACATCGACTAAAGCTCATTGCGAAAAGGCCGCTAACTCAATTAGTTCAGAAATAACACTTTACATTTTATGGTAATCATGCACTATCAATCTCATATTTAAAACCCAAGGCGTTTATCTATGTTCTAACTTAACTCATAAAAAGCACCATGCTTTTTGTAGCATAAAACGATGATGAAATAAACACATTTTTAACTGCGGCATATCTGAAAGAATAACATGGTCTTGAAACTTAATGTTCAAGACACACTCGCAGCAATAATACAAAGTATCATTATAAAATAAACCCCAAAAAGATTTCGTTAACTAGAAATCCTTTTGGGGCTAAATTTTGGGATTTATGTCCCAGATAGTTTTATTTTGAGTGTAGGCATTTATACTCACTAACTAGCTCTCATATCAGTCGTTTAAATATTATATTTCTTATTCTTTTACTGCGGGTTGATTGTTGCCTGTTTGTGCTTCGTCAATGGCAGTTTGAAGTTCTTTTGTAAACAATTCTTTTTGAACGTCTGTGTAGCCAAGTAACTCAGCCATTACATTAATAACTTGATCTTTATAATTTAATACATCGTCAATTTTGAAATATAGTTTGCCTGTACGGCGAATAAAGAAATCTGTTGGACGGTGAACCATTTCATTTTGAATAGAATAAATCAATTCAGTATAAATATCTAATGGCAAACCAGAATCTTGATATTGTGCTGTTTGTGCAATTTTGAATAATTCTTCTGCATTTGAACCATATTTAGTAGCAAAATGACGTGCAGTTGCGTCATCAATTTGATAAGCTTTTGCATCTTCTACTTTTTTATCTATGAAGTCGCTAAAGTTAGCACTGCCACCAACATCTCCACCTGAAATAGGTAAATGTTTGGTAGCACATTTATCAAATTTCATACCATATTCTGTTTTTAAGCGTTTAGATAATAAATCTACAATTTCTAACGCCATATGACGATAGCCTGTTAATTTACCACCGGCGATAGTTAATAGTCCTGATTTACCTTCCCAAACTTCGTCTTTACGAGAAATTTCTGAAGGGTCTTTTCCTTGTTCTAAAATCAATGGTCTTACGCCAGCCCATGAAGATTCAATATCTTCATCAGCTACATTTACATCTGGGAACATATAATTAATTGCCTCAATTAAATAATCTCTATCTTCTTGTGTAGCTAATGGCGATGTTTTATCATTATCATAGAAAGTATCTGTTGTGCCTACATAAGCTTTGCCTTCACGAGGAATAGCAAAAATCATACGTCCATCTTTTTCAGTGTCAAAATACACTGCTTGACCTAATGGGAATTTAGATTGATCAATAACAATATGCACACCTTTTGTTAAACGTAATTGTTTATTATTACGTGCATAATCGCCACTACGTACTTCATCTACCCATGGCCCACTTGCGTTGATTACTTTTTTAGCTTTAATTGGGTAAGTTTCTCCGCTAATTTGATCTTCGGCGTGAATACCATTTACCTGTTCGTTTGAATCATACGTGAAGTGTATTGATTTAGTATGGTTAATTACGGTTGCACCTTTTTCAGCTGCACGCTTCATTACTTCAATTGTTAAACGAGCGTCATCAGTACGGTATTCCACGTATGAGCCGCCACCTTTTAAGCCTGATTTTTTAACAAGCGGTTCTTTTGCTAATGTTTCTTTAGCATTTAACATTGTTTTACGTTCTGATTTTTTTACACCTGCTAATCTATCATATAAAGCTAGGCCAATAGAAGTAGTGAATTTGCCCATTGAACCGCCCTTATGCATTGGTAATAGCATGCGTTCTGGTGTTGTTACATGAGGACCATTTTCGTATACAATCGCACGTTCTCGACCAGTTTCAGCTACCACACCAACTTGTAGTTGTTTTAAATAACGTAAACCACCATGAACTAATTTTGTTGAACGTGAACTAGTGCCTTGTGCAAAATCTTGCATTTCAACTAATGCAACCTTCATACCTCTTTGTGTTGCATCTAAAGCGATGCCTGCACCTGTAATTCCGCCACCAATAATCACAACGTCAAATGTATCATTTTTTAACTCTTTCTTAATCTGTTCTCTTTTCAAAGTTGATAAACTCATAAATCTAGCGCCTCCTAGTAATAATAAAAAAAGAGAGACCTATCCCATACATATATTATTGTACGAACAGAGTCTCTCATTTCTCATCTCGGTATTATTAACTTACCCTTATTATAGCATAAAAAACTAAATAAAGTCTAATTCTTTTATGCTTCATCTAATTTAAAGACTTGTGTTGCTTTTACAGCTTTTTTCCAGCCTTTATATAATTTATTTCTTTCTTCTTCTTCCATATCTGGATTAAACTCTTTCTCAAGTTTCCAACGATTAGCAATTTCATCTTTGCTATCCCAGAAGTCGACAGCTAAACCTGCTAAATAAGCTGCACCTAGAGCTGTGGTTTCGTTGATTTCAGGTCGTTCAACGCTCACATTTAACAAATCTGATTGGAATTGCATGATAAAGTTGTTTTTTACAGCACCTCCGTCAACGCGCAGATTGTTGACAGTAATATCAGAATCTTTTTCCATTGCTTCAAGTACATCACGTGTTTGATAGCATAATGATTCTAATGTAGCACGGATAAAATGTTCTTTTTCTGTACCACGAGTTAAACCAAAGATAGCACCTCGCGCGTCAGCATCCCAGTATGGCGTTCCTAATCCAACGAAAGCAGGCACAACATAAACACCTTCAGTTGATTCTACACGTTCTGCGTAGTTCTCTGATTGTGGTGCAGAGTTAATCATTCGCAAGCCATCTCTTAACCATTGGATGGCTGAACCTGAAACAAAAATAGAACCTTCCAGT
Source organism: Staphylococcus sp. GDY8P120P (assembly GCF_017892065.1). NCBI lineage: Bacteria > Bacillati > Bacillota > Bacilli > Caryophanales > Staphylococcaceae > Staphylococcus > Staphylococcus sp. GDY8P120P. The sequence goes on from NZ_JAESKI010000003.1 coordinate 143,497, forward strand.
GCATAGTTAACCTTACCATCTAGGCCATATGCAATGGTTGTTAATAGTCCACTTTTAGATGCTACGGCTTCTTCGCCTGTATTCATCAACATGAAGCCACCTGTGCCATATGTGTTTTTAACATCGCCTCGTTCAAAACACGCTTGACCAAATAATGCTGCTTGTTGGTCGCCTGCGATACCAGCAATTGGGACTTCTTGGCCAAAGAAATGATAGTCAATTGTATTTGCATAAACTTCGCTAGATTCTTTAACTTCAGGTAACATAGAGTTTGGAATTTCTAAAATGTCTAGTAATTCTTGATCCCATTCTAAATCATGGATGTTATAAATTAATGTACGGCTTGCATTCGTGTAATCAGTAATATGTGCATTACCACCTGATAATTTCCAAACTAACCATGAATCGATGGTACCGAATAATAAATCTCCATTATCAGCTTTTTCTCTTGCTCCATCCACGTTATCTAGTATCCATTTAACTTTTGTTCCTGCAAAATAAGGATCTAATAAAAGGCCTGTTTTTTCACGGAATTTGTCTTCTAAACCTTGTTCTTTTAAATCTTGACAGATGCTTTGTGTTTGGCGTGATTGCCACACAATTGCATGGTAAATGGGTCTAGATGTTTTTTTGTCCCACACGACTGTAGTTTCACGTTGGTTTGTAATACCGATGCCTGCAATCTGCTCTGCGCCCACGTTTTCTTCATTTAAAACTTCAGCCATAACTGCTAAAACTGATGTCCATATTTCGTTTGCATCATGTTCTACCCATCCTGATTTAGGAAAATATTGTTTAAATTCGCGTTGTGCGACTCCTTTTATTTTACCTTCTTGGTCAAAAAGAATGGCTCTTGAACTCGTAGTGCCTTGATCGATTGACAAAATATATTTTTCCATAATTATTATCTCCCTCTTCTAATGTTAGTAAAACGAATTACTTATGTAATCCAAATTTACATGCATACTTTCACTGTACCCATTTTTAACTGATTCACACAACAAACATCTAATGGTAAACCAACTAAAATATTATCTGTTAACAGTTTAACGTATATTCTATATAGATTAAATATAATTAATATATAGATTCAATGCCTTTTGCATTTTTTGCTTTATTTAAAGTGACACCTAACACAAGTGTAATAATCAATAATACAATTGCAATTACTGATAACGTATCAAATGCACCTTTATAGAATAATCTATAAATTACAGCACCAATCATACCACCAGTTATTGGTCCTAATACTGGCACGATTGCATATGACCAATTAGAACCGCCCTTACCTGAAATCGGTAAAATCGCATGAGCAATACGAGGCCCCAAATCACGGGCAGGATTGATCGCATAACCAGTTGGTCCACCCAAACTTAACCCAATTGCGACGATTAAGCTACCAACGATTAATGGATTTAATCCATCAGCTATTTTATTCATACCAATGAATAATAGACCCATAGTTAAAACGCCAGTACCAATAATTTCACTCATAAAATTGGCGAAATAGTTTTTAATTGCAGGCGCTGTAGAAAACACAGCCAACTTAGTATCTTGGTCTTCTGTTGCTTTCCATTGCGCTAAATACATTAACCAAACTAAAACGCCACCAACAACGCCGCCAAGTATTTGACAAATAATATAACCAGGTACCATTCCCCAACTAATTGCTCCGTCCATCGCAAAAGCCAAGGTGACAGCGGGATTCAAATGGGCGCCAGAAATTTCTCCTACTGCATAAACGCCCATCGTTACGCCTAGACCCCATCCTGTAGCGATAACAATCCAATCTGCACCATTACCATTACTTCTTTTCAAATTGACATTGGCAACAACGCCGCCGCCTAATAACACAAGTATTGCTGTTCCCAAAAATTCAGCAAAATATACACTCATAAAGACTCCTCCTAAAATAAGACAGGGAGATCCCTACAATTATACCCAGTTTCGAACCACCGGCTTAATGACTGTAGAAATCTCCCATCTCTGTTCTAAATATTAACTTGAGTTCATCTTACACCGATGTTGTAAGCGTTGTCAAATCTTTTCGTGAAAAACTTGTCACAATTTAATTTGATTGTACGCCGCTATCATTGATACTAAATTGGCCTGTTAAAGCGTTTATTTCTGCCGTTAAGCCATAAGGTATCATATGTTTAGGCTCATTGTGGCCAAATGATAAATTATAAAAAACTGTCATTTTAGGATTATTACATTTTGAGATAATTTCTAAAATTTCTTTTTTGTAACTTTCATAGTATATATTGTTAAAAGGTTTCCCAAAGAGCATACCATTTATGCGTTCTAAAATTCCTTTCTTCAACAATTGCTCTAAATATGCTGAGAACACTTTTGGTGTCGGTGTATCTTCTGATGTTTCTAAAAATAATATGGCGTTATTAAAATTTTCTAAATCAGGAAAAAACGAGGTGCTCATTAAATCCACAAACGTTTCTAAATTACCTCCCACAAGTTTGCCACTAACCTTTTGATTACCATTTAATACTTCAAGGCCTTTTTGCTTTAAAATGGGTCTTGAAATAGCTTTGTTTTTAATATCCCATTCTAACCCGTAAGGCCTAATATAGTTTGCTGTTTTTATTTCACCTATTTCATTTGAAGTAAACCAACATTTTCTAATATTCTCTACCGTATAAGAATCCATTTCGACATTTTCTGCAAAATCAGTTAATAATGCCTGGCCATAGAAACTGACTACGTTCATTTTATAAAACATTAAATGTATCGTTGTAGTATCTGAATAGCCACTAAATATTTTAGGATTTGCAGCAATAGTTTTTAAATCGACGTAAGGTGAAATTCGTCTAGCATCCTCTCCACCAATACAAGAAATAATGGCTTTGACCTCTTGGTCTTTGAGCGCTTCATTTAGATCTTCAGCGCGACATTCTGGATGCTCACGGACATATGCTAAGCCCTTAAGCGCATGCGGCATCACTTTTACATTTAATCCAAATTCATTTTCTAAGCGTTGGACCCCTTGATTAGTCCTCCATAAAATTTCAGCTTCGCCAGCTAAACCAGAAGATAAAGAAACAATCGCTACAGTATCGCCTTTCTTTAATTTACTAGGTTTTATTATGATGATCATCTCCTTAATAGGTAGTTATCATTATTTAGACCGAAAATAGATTCTTATAAAAAACTCCCTCGCCATCATTTTGATACGTTTCAATATCTCATGGAGAGGAAGCAGCACGATTAATGAATTTTATAATCTATACACTTTGTTTTTATTTAAGCACATTCATATCTTTATTTACCATAATAAGCGGTCGCTCGTGGTGATATGTTTAGCGCCATTCTCAATTGCAATATCGACTTCTTCTTTACTATTAATCAATCCACCAGCGATCACTGAAGTATTCGTTTCTTCGTTAATAATCCTAATCGCTTTTGTAGCGACACCTGGTAACACTTCAACAAAATCAGGCTCCACACGTTTAATTAATTCTATACTTCTAGACAGCGCATGGCTATCTAATACAAATACTCTAAAAACAGTTATAGTATTTAATGATTTCGCTTTATTAATCACTTTAGTTTTCGTTGAAACAATCCCTTTCGGGTGGTAATTTTGGATAATATATTCACAAGCATACTCATCATGGCTCATGCCTTTTATTAAATCGATATGCATATAAGTTTCTATATGATGTTTATTTAATAAATCCATAATGCTTTTGACATGCCCAATATGTGCATCCAACATCACACATTCTTTATAATCAGTCTTCGTCAATTTTTCTAGATCTTTCATTGACCTTACTGCTGGTAAAATATGTGGTTTCAATACGACGCCCTCCTTAAATAATGCGTTTAAACAAGCGCTCTAATTCATAATTTGAAAAATTAATGATAATGGGTCTTCCATGCGGACAAGTAAACGGGTCTTCTGTTTCTCTTAATTGATTAACTAAATCAGCCATTTCATTATTTTTTAAATAATGATTTGCTTTAATAGATTTTTTGCAACTCATCATAATTGCAGCTTCTTCACGAATTTTCTTAACATCTACTTTTTTATGCTCTAGTACGTATTCGATCATATCTTTTATAATTTCTTCCGCTTCTTGTTTTGGAAACCAAACTGGATAGCTATCAACAATGTAGTCATGCCCACCAAATGGTTCTAAATGTACGCCTACTTTATCCAATTCTCCTTTATATTGGTTGATAATCATCAGCTCATCTTTTGAAAAATGGAAGGTCAATGGAATCAATAGGTTTTGGCTTTCATTTGCAACATCACCAATTTTCTCTCTGAAATATTCATACTTTATGCGTTCTTGAGCGGCGTGTTGATCAATCATAAACATGCCATTTTCATTTTGCGCTATAATATAAGTCCCATGTACTTGGCCAACAATTTCCATATAAGGTACTCTACGAGACGACGTACCCCCCACAGGCTCTTTGATATCCTTATTGATATTGCTTTCTGAAAAATGATTTCCATGCGTCGTTGTTTCTTCATTATTACTTACGCCTTTTGTCTCCATATCATCAAGTATTTCGTTTTGTGCTTTTTTGTATTCATCATAACCATTTGCGGATTCTTGAATACTATCAGGAAAGGTATCCGTTAAATTGGAATAGTTCAATTGATGTTCATCGTTTAAAACGTTATTGTTTTCAGATGATACGTTATGGTGCTCTAGTGTGTTAGGGTTCGGGGTATTGTGTTGTTGACGTTTTTCAAATTCCATTTTCTGTTGTTCAAACTTATCTAACACTTTATGCTTCTTCGTCATTTTATCCATATCATTTTGAGGGATTAAAATTCTATTTTTAAAAGCTTCATGAATTTTTTCAACAATGAGTTCATAAAGTTGATCCTCTTTTGATAATCTAACTTCTAGCTTGGTCGGATGAACGTTTACATCTACAAGTATAGGGTCCATTTCAATGTTGATATAACATATTGGGTACCTACCAATCATCAACAAAGTATGATATCCCTCTAAAATCGCTTTATTTAATAAAAAGTTTTTAATATATCTCCCATTAATAAAAATAGAAATATAGTGTTTATTACTTCTAGAATGCTCTGGTTTAGCGAAATAAGCATCTAAATGATAATCACTTGTATCTCCAGTAACATGGACTAAGTCTTTCGCAACTTTCATACCATAAATTTCCGCCATAACTTCATTGGTTCTACCAGATCCATTTGTTTTTATAATAGTCTTGCCATCTGAAACCAACGAAATACGAATATCTGGATGACTCATCGCCATTCGATTAACAATATCTGTTATTTTACCGAGTTCGGTATATAGACTTTTAATATATTTTAAGCGTGCTGGCGTGTTATAAAATAAAGATTCCACTAAAATATCTGTGCCGCGCTTGGCTTTTGCTGGCTTTTGGTTTAAAACCTCGCCATTTTCTACATAAACTTCTTGTCCTTCTTGGTTATCTGTACAAGTTTTTAAAGTCACTTTAGAAACTGACGAAATACTGGCCAATGCCTCACCACGAAAGCCTAACGTACGAATATGAAACAAATCGTCGTCTACATCTAATTTGCTTGTTGCATGTCGATGAAATACTAAATCTAAATCGTCGATTTCTATACCAGTTCCATTATCAACCACACGAATAGAAGCTACACCAGATTGTTCTACTTCTATATTAATTTCAGTCGCTTGTGCATCTATGGCGTTTTCTAATAATTCTTTCACGACAGAACCAGGTCGTTCAACCACTTCTCCAGCTGCGATTTTATTTGCTAATGATGTCTGTAACTCTTTTATTTTACCCATTGGATGACTTCACCTCTACTTTAACTGATTTTGCAATTCACTTAGTTTTACTAGGGCTTCTATTGGCGTCATAGTTGATAAATTTAATTGTTTAATTTCACTTTCTACTTCACTTTGTTTTACAGGGGTTTCAAACAAATCAAATGCAGCTTGTTCAAATTGAGATTGAGTGTCATCCTGTACTTTTTCTTTATAAGTCATTGCACTTTCTTCTACTAAATCATCTTCTAGAGGTTGTGCATCTATCCCATTTTTAATGAGATTTACTTCTTCATTCGTCGCTTGTTTTTGCGTATTATGCTCTTCAAAAGCATCTAAAATAACCTGCGCACGTGAAATCACTTCGTCAGGTAAATCAGCTAATTTAGCTACTTGTATACCATAACTATCATCTACAGCGCCATCTTTAACTTTATGCAAGAAGATAAGTTCACCTTTATATTCATTTGCAGCCACGTGTACATTTTTTAAACTTGATAATGACTGATCTAACGCTGTTAATTCATGATAATGCGTTGAAAACAAAGTCTTAGCATGTGAAGTATGTGCAACATACTCAATCATTGCTTGTGCTAACGCTAAACCGTCATAAGTAGATGTACCTCTTCCGATTTCATCAAAGATAATCAAGCTATTTTCTGTGGCATTTGCAAGTGCTTTTTGTGCTTCAAGCATCTCTACCATAAATGTACTTTTACCGGAAACAAGGTCATCGGCTGCACCAATTCTCGTAAATATTTGGTCAAATACTGGTAGCGTAGCTGATTCACATGGTACATAAGCACCCATCTGTGCCATGATGCTTATGATAGCTACTTGTCTCATGTAAGTAGATTTACCAGACATGTTAGGGCCAGTAATTAAGTAAATAAAGGTGTCTTGATCTAATTTACAATCATTTGGTACATAATCATTGTGGTTCATTACACGTTCTACAACTGGATGTCTAGAATTTGTCAATTCTAACGTTTTATTTTCACTAAATGAAGGTCTAGCATAATTGTATTTTTGTGCTATTTCAGCAAAACTTTGTAAACAGTCAAGTTCAGAAATAACTTTCGCTTGTTTTTGTAAACGTTCGGTGTAGGTCTTGATTTGTTCACGTAATTGGACAAACAGTTGATATTCTAATTCTATTGCTTTATCTTCAGCGCCTAATATCATGTCTTCTTTTTCTTTTAATTCATCAGTAATAAAGCGCTCCGCATTTGATAATGTCTGTTTACGATGATAACCATATGCCGCAGGGTCAAAGCCATGTAAATTGGCTCTTGTGATTTCAATAAAATATCCAAAGACTTTATTAAAACTAATTTTCAGCGATTTAATTCCTGTTCGTTGACGCTCCTTAGTCTGTAGTTCAGCTAACCAAGACTTACCATTTTTAGATGCTTCCAAGTATTCATCAAGTGTCTCGTTAAATCCTTGCTTGAATAATCCACCTTCTTTCACAGAAATTGGTGGTTCTTCTTTGAGACTGTTTTCTAATAGTGCTAGTAATTCATCTAAAGGCTCTAATGCATTAAATTGTGCTGTCGTTTTAGTATCTAAGCTGTCTAATAACTGTTTAATATTGGGTATTTCAGAAATGGAATGTTTAAGTTGAATTAAATCTCTCGCATTTACATTGCCATAACTTACACGACCAACCAAACGTTCAATATCATAAACTTGATTTAAATGTTCTCTTAAGGTATCTCTCTCTATAAAATAATCAATAAACTGTGTCACTGTATCTAGTCGTGATTCAATTTGGTTTTTGTGAATTAATGGTCTATCAATCCATTGTTTTAATCTTCTAGCGCCCATTGGCGTTTTAGTTTCATCCATCAACCATAACAGTGTACCTTTTTTACTTTTAAGCCGTATACTTTCTGTTAATTCTAAATTACGCTTTGCATAAAAATCCATTTTCATAAAATCGACAGCTTCATATTGAACTACGCTTTCAATATGGGATAAATCTCGTTTTTGCGTATGGAAAACATAATCAAGTAATAGTTGCGTAGCGTTAAATAGTGGTAGGTCATTATTTGTATTAATGTTATATTGTGCATCAGATATTTCAGATAAAACCGTAATTGTTTCTGTTGTTAAGCTAATTTGTCTTTTTAATACCTCACTAATCGGTGCGTTTACAACTATTTCATTTGGATTAATTGTTGTAATTTCATTGATTAATGTAGCATTATCATCAAATGATGTAACTTTTAATTCACCAGTGGATACGTCACAATAACTTAGCGCATAAACTCCATTAATTTGGACAAAGCTCAAAATATAATTGTTCTGTTTTTCGTCAACGCCGCCTTGATCCATGACTGTCCCTGGTGTAACAATTCTTACGACTTCACGCTTTACCATACCTTTAGTTTGTCTAGGGTCTTCCATTTGTTCACAAATAGCAACTTTATATCCATTATTGATTAATGTTTCAATATAACCATCTGCAGAATGATACGGCACCCCACACATAGGAATCGGGTTTTCTTTTTTAGCATCACGTTTTGTTAAAGTTATTTCAAGTACTCTTGAAGCTTCTTTGGCATCTTCATAAAACATTTCATAAAAATCGCCTAACCTAAAAAATAATAAACAATCTTGATATTGTGACTTTATTTTTAAGTATTGTTGCATCATTGGAGTTTGATTCGTCATTTAATATTTCACAATCCTTCTATTAGTTTCTTACTTTGATTTATACTTATTTCAAACTATCAATTTCTTATGTATGATTCGTCGTTATGTTATTTTAAAAGCTTATTACTTTATATGACTTATTTCTATATCTTTTACACGCTACGTTTTTGTAGGAACACAATTATGATTAACATTTTACAGCTCATTTAACTCTTAAATTTTAACATAACTTTAGCTTTTACGCCTATGCTTACAAGTTATATAAGTTTCTAAGCTATTATCAATTTGATATAACAAACAAACGAGATTAAGCCTCATAGTCATATAAAAGTATTTAATTACAACATTGCATTATAATTAATACTTTTATATGTCCAAAGTAATGAAACTTAATCTCGTCATATTTATAAGAAACGTTTTAAAATACCTTTTCTTTTCATAGTCATCAATATGATATAACTGATGATGGCACCAATGACACTTGATGCGATAAATGCTACCATGAGTGGCTTAACAGCAAAATTCGTAAAGCCAAGTATCCACGCTAACGGTATACACATGATACTGCCAATAATACCAGTCCCTATTACCTCGCCAATCGCTGCCATAAAGAGATGTTTTCGATAATAATAAAATCCACTTGCTAATAATACGCCAACCATACTACCAGGAAATGCAAAGAAACTACCTGTTCCGAAAAGCATTCGGAGTATTGACGATATAAACGCCTGTGCCAAACCAAACCAAGGTCCAACAAATACTGCACATAAAACATTGATTAAATGTTGTATAGGTGCTGCTTTTATGGGCCCTAATGGAATGACTATAATACTACTTAGAACTATATTAATAGCTATAAATATGGCAGTTAATGTTAATTTTCTAGTCTTCATAGCGTTCATTTCCTTTCTACAAGCAGATTACGTATTAATCTTCGCCTTGTTGATTCTGATTTAAACGGTTTGACATCGTGCTGATCATCATTTGTAATAATTCATTTGCTTCAGATTGTGATTCTCTAAATTCTTCTACGATAGGTATAACATTGATGTCTTGCTCAATGTCTTCAATCTTACCTTCAGATTGGCGTAATGCTTCATGTTTGCCATAGTTCTGTAGGTTAACAGATTGTTTTTGGGTTCTTTTTAAATCTTTCATACGCGTTTCAATATTTTTATTGTGATGGATTTGTTGTTCTATAGCTTGATAATCTTTTACTGTATCTAATGACTTAATGCGTTGGCTTAGTAACTCCGCTTCAGCTAATATTTCATCTTTTTCATACATTATTGTGTCACCACTGCTTTGTCACTAACACTTAAAAATGTGCCATTTAATGAAAATTGTTTAGCTTCATCAATTTTGACATCCACAATTTTTCCAATCATATCTTTGGGTGCTTTAAAATTAACAAGTTTATTTTTATTTGTATAGCCTGCTAGTACAGTGTCATCTTTTTTACTAGCACCTTCACAAAGCACTTGTACAGTTTGCCCTTCATATTGGTTCATAGCTTGTTCTGAATATTGAGCTACTTTTTGATTTAATTGTTGTAAGCGTTCTTTTTTCACATCTAAAGGAACGTTATCTTTCATTTTAGCTGCTGGTGTACCATCTCTTTGTGAATAAATATAAGTATATGCATGTTCAAACTCAACTTCGTCATATAGCGTTAATGTTTCTGCAAATTGCTCATCTGTCTCATTTGGATAGCCGACAATAATATCTGTAGTTAACGCAACGTTAGGTATTCTAGTTTTTATTCTATCTACTAAATCTAAATAGCTTTCTCTAGTATATTTACGACCCATTATTTTAAGTACAGCATTATTTCCTGATTGTACTGGTAAATGAACATGTGGCACGATATTTCCACCATTAGCGATAACTTCGATCATGCGGTCAGTAAAGTCCCACGGGTGACTTGTTGTAAATCGAACTCTTGGTATATCAATTTTTGAAATATCTTCCAATAGATCACCCAGTCCATATGTTAAATCATCGATATCTTTACCGTATGAGTTTACGTTTTGACCTAATAATGTAATTTCTTGATATCCTTGGCGGGCCAAATCTCTGACTTCGTCAATAATATCTCCAGGTCTTCTACTACGTTCTTTCCCTCTAGTAAATGGAACGATACAATATGTACAGAATTTGTCACAACCATACATGATATTTACCCAAGCTTTAATATTACCTTTTCTAACTTTTGGTAAATTTTCTATGACATCGCCTTCTTTAGACCAAACTTCGACAACCATTGCTTTTGATAAATAAGCTTCTTCAAGAATTTCAGGTAATCGGTGTATATTATGTGTACCAAAAATCATATCTACATTTTGATATGATTTTAATATTTTATTAACTACAGATTCTTCTTGTGACATACAACCACAAACACCGATAACTGTCTCAGGTTTCTCTTTTTTTAAATGTTTTAAATTTCCTATTTCACTAAAAACTTTGTTTTCTGCATTTTCTCGGATAGCACACGTATTGATTAAAATAACGTCCGCTTCATTTATCTCCTCTGTTGGTTGATAACCTAAAGCCCCCAAAATACCTGCCATAACTTCTGTATCATGCGCATTCATTTGGCAACCATATGTTTTGATTAAAAAGGTTTTACCTTTCCCCATATTACGGTATTTTTCATCTATTTGGAAATCACGATTATAGTGTACTTCTTCTTTACCACGTTTACGTGCTTCTTTTAAACTTGGTGGTTGGTAAACATGTTCAAAATACTTACTATAATCTTTTGTCTTCTTATCGCGTTCGGCTAAAACATCTATAGAAGTACGCTTTCTTTGTTCTTCATTCACGCTAACAAAACCCTTTCTATATCATAAAAACTATGAACAAACGTCTAAACATATGCCTTATTTCCGTATATTGCAGCCGAGTTGTTCAAAGTTCCATAACTTTATCTATAATCATTACTTCATTATATTAAATTTAACTCTAAAGTGCAAAAAGTCTTATAAATAAATAAAACCGATTCAACAGCTTTTGTGTGTCGAATCGGTTGAATTTGTATTGTATATTCTTAAATTTCGTCATATTTCCCAGTGAGTGTCTCAATTGTAATACCTTCAGGGACATGGTAAAACTTAACTTGACTTATTGTACTTGGCACTTCTAATTCAACCATACGTTCGTTTAATTTTTGAATTAAGATTAAACATTCATTCATCTCGCCTTGTACTGTTGTTTCCAATGGTCCAACTCTATAGGATAGACCAGAATCATCAATGACTTTGATTGCTTCATCTACGTAAGGCACAACGTCTGCACCATTAGCAGTTTTAGGAATAATTTGAACACTCATTAAAGTATCATGCATACCGCTTCAGCCCCTTTTAATCATTTGTTTATATTTCAGTTTATCAAATATGAGGATAAAGGTATACATATTAACTACCAAACTGTTTTATATTTATCTCTACATTCATTAAAAATCTTCATTTATTTGTGTCATCATCATCATTTTAGCAACCATACCGCCATTTGATGCAGCATCTATTAATTGGCCTGCAAAGTTATCTTTTGTTTCTCCAGCTATATATATACCTTCAACAAATGTTTCTCCAAAAGGTGAAATTTCAATTTTGTCATTTTCATCACGCTTTATACTTAAGTTTTCTAAAAAACTGAAATGTGTATCCCAATCCATCTTAGTAAATGCGCCCTCAACTTTGACGGTTTTCTCATTAGCTAACTTAATAGCGTCTAAGTCGCCATTATCTCCAATAAATTGAGTAATAGGTTCCGTATATAAATCGATGCCTTTTTTATCAAGGATGACTTTGTCTTCTAAAGCAATGTTATTTTCACCATTTGTAAAAACGATCAGTTTTTTTGAAAAATTGCTTAACAGTTTAACCATATGAATCATCATTTCATCCGCATAAATAATGGCCAATGTTCTATTGCGCATTTCATAACCATCGCACCAAGGACAATAAAATATAGATTGCCCATAAAACTCATTAAAACCTGAGATATTAGGTCCTTTTTCCCTTAATCCCGTAGCAATTAATACTTGTTTTGCTTTAAAGGAACGGCGTTGCGTAACAATTTCAAAGCCTGTTGCACATTGCTGAATATCTAATACACTATCTTCTAAAAATGACACATCTTCATATTTGGCAACATCTCGCTTAGCCTTTTGCTTAAACTCAATTGGTGAAATGCCATCCTGTGTTAAGTAACTGTGCGACTCATTAGTCACTCTATTCCGTGGTTTGTCTTCATCTATCACTAATGTACGTTTCATACCTCTACCAAAGTTTAATGCTGCGCTTAAACCAGCTGGTCCTCCACCAATAACGATTACTTCATAATCCATTTCATTTCCTCCTTTAAGCCTTTTATAGATTCTTAATATCTACAAAATATCTAATAATATAAGAACTTAGTATTACACTAAGTTCTTTAAAGTTTTTCGTTCTAAATTATTTATTAAAGTACTTTCGGCTTCGTCCATTATTGTTTTAATTGGGCAACCATCGCCATGACTAAAACTATCTTCTAACAAACTTTGTTTACCATCTATTGTTACGATAATTTCATAAATTGAAACGTTTTGCCAACCCTCTTTCAGTTGGTAGCCACCCTTAGCACCACTATTGGCTGAAATAATATTCGCTTTTACTAGACGTGTTAATATTTTAGATAAATAAGTAGTAGACACTTTTAATGCTGAAGCTAAATCTTGGACAGGAATTCTTTTTGAATCTCCATTACTTTTTATCATAAATAATAATGCATGTAATGCATAATCTGTTGCTTTTGAACATTTCATGAGTGATCAACTTCCTATTATAGATATTATAAGTCTATAATATCTTATGAAGATGTCTTTTGCAATAATTATTTACGATGTGCATTAAAATTAGCTGTTAAAATTTAGTTGAATCCTTGTTGATAAAAATTCATGGCTAAAATAATTGCTTCAGTAAATTCACTCATGGTTGAAGACCAGTTGTCTCGATTTTCCCTATCATAAAGGTTGTACTTCTTATTTTTAAAGAAACTTTTTCTAAGCTTAGCTGTAAGTTCTAATTGTACGCCAGCTTTGTTTTGGTTACAATTAACAAAATTATCATCATGCATACCAGAAATATGAGCTGGCGCATCTTTAACAATAATGTCGATTTCAGATAGTCGCTTTTTAATGTGTTTTATTAAACTTTTATCTTTCCCTCCAATATATACTTCTGGTGTGTCACCCATACAACCATGCACAGAGATAGTGTATCGATGATTTTTAATCATTTCCAACAGTTTAGGTTCATCAAAATGCCTAGACGTGACATGAAGTTTATTATTTTTATTTTTTCGTACGCCTTTAAATGTGTAAAAACTATAGTTCCCTTTTTCGCTAATAGATTGAGCAATTTCAGTAGTACCACGTTCAATAGCGCCGCCATGGACTGCAGTTATTATGACTGGATGTTTCATTTGTCTTGTACTAATTTCCCAATCTATACCTTCAATTGTATGAGACAATAATTCACTCATTGAATTAAATTGGTCTATCATGTCGTTCCCTCCAAAATATCTAACGCTACTTAACTCATATGATACTATAAACTTTACTATTATATAAATTAATTTCATTAAAAAAGCTGATCCTATACGATATTGGAAAACTTCTTAATCCATTAACGTAAGTAATCAGCTTACATATACATATTATTATTTATTTATCTGTTTCAACTCTAATCATGGCGCTTATTTTCTCCGATTTAAACAAATTGTTTTGTTAATTCCTTAAACTGGTTCTCATCAAGATGTATGTCTTTTTTAGCTAATGCTGTACCTTCTATCGCTTCTATTTGTGATTCATATGAAGGTGTTTCTGTATCTTGGTATACAATCCCTTTAAGTAATGAATCATATTCAAGCACTTTTTGAGTGACTTTATTTTTATCTGTCATATCGTAATCTTCTAAATCTTCAATACTAGTAAGATTTTCTTTAAACCAATCATAAGTATTTACTTTATTATATGTTACGCATGGTGAAAAGACGTTAACAAACGAAAAGCCGTCATGGTTAATCGCATCTTCTAACATTTTAGTCAATCCTTTAATATCACTAGAAAATCCTTGTGCTACAAACGTTGCACCTGAAGACAAAGCAAGTTCTAATGGCGCAACGTTTTTCTCAATATTACCTTTTGGTGTTGATTTAGTGACAAATCCTTGTGCGGATGAAGGAGATGTTTGGCCTTTAGTTAAACCATAAATTTGATTATCCATGACAATATACGTCATATTCATATTTCTACGTAAGGCGTGAATCGTATGACCCATACCTATGGCATAGCCATCCCCATCGCCACCAGACGCGATAACAGTTAGATCTTTATTGGCCATTTTCACACCTTGAGCTAATGGTAATGAGCGACCGTGAATGCCATGTACGCCGTAAGAATTAACATAGCCAGACAAGCGACCTGAACAACCGATGCCTGTTATAATAGCAACTTCTTCAGGCTCTAAACCCACATTGGCAGCTGCCTTTTGAATGGCTGCTTGAACAGAGAAATCCCCACAACCAGGGCACCAATTGGGCTTCACGTTATTTCTAAAATCTTTAAATGTTGCCACTTATACCAACTCCTTCAAATTTTTAGCAATTTCTAATCCTTTAGTTTCAATTTCTTTTGGTAAGAACGGCGTACCGTCATATTTAGTTTGATTAACTAATTTGTTCCCAACATTCACATTCATTTTTAATATATTAGAAAGTTGTCCTTGATAATTATGCTCAACCACTATCACTTTGGAAGCTTTATCAACTGCTGCTTGTATTGTTTTGCTTGGGAAAGGATGTAATTGTCTAATTTGTAAATGGTTTACATTTAAACCTTGTTGTTCTAATCTTTCCTTACCTTCTTGTATCGCACCTTTAGTTGAAATAAAGCCTAGATAAAGAATATCTGCTGATTCATGCGGCGCGTCGCTTTCTACTGGATCGTTTATTAACAAATGTTCTGTTTTGCGCATCCGTTTTTCCATTTGTTGTTGTCTATTCTCTGCTGCTTCGCTTGTCTTGCCTTCTTCGTTATGTTCGACGCCCGTAACATGATGAATACCACCTTTGACACCAGGTAGTGGTCTTGGCGATATCCCGCTCTCAGTTAATGCATAACGCTTAAAGTATGTTTTGTCATCTTCGTCGCGTTCTATATCGGACTGAATGGTTTCGCCACGATTTATTTCAATTTGGTTATAATCTAAAGCATCTACTGTTTGTTTACCTAATGACAATTGTAAATCGCTTAATACAATAACTGGACATTGATATATTTCAGCAAGGTTGAAAGCTTCTATTGTTAGATAAAATGCATCTTCAGCATCTGTAGGTGCTACAACAATTTTAGGTATATCACCGTGTGTGCCATAAATCATTTGCATAAGATCTGATTGTTCTTGTTTAGTTGGTAATCCTGTAGATGGGCCACCTCTTTGTGTATTGATAATTACAAATGGCGTTTCTGTCATACCAGACAGTCCAATCGCTTCCATCATTAGAGAAAGCCCCGGACCAGCACTTGCAGTAAAAGCACGCACGCCAGCATAGTTAGAGCCAATGGCCATATTTGCAGCAGCAATTTCATCTTCAGTTTGTACGACTG
The DNA here is from genome assembly GCF_017892065.1 of Staphylococcus sp. GDY8P120P. Taxonomy (NCBI): domain Bacteria; kingdom Bacillati; phylum Bacillota; class Bacilli; order Caryophanales; family Staphylococcaceae; genus Staphylococcus; species Staphylococcus sp. GDY8P120P. Next base: position 159,580 of record NZ_JAESKI010000003.1, read on the forward strand.
TGCCGCCTACTTTAGGTAAGTTTGCAATCATATATTCCATAATTTCAGAGGCAGGTGTAATTGGATAAGCAGCCATAAATCTTGAACCTGCTGATAATGCCCCTAATCCAATTGCATCATTACCAATCATGTAAAGATGTGGTGAATGATTTGTTTCTTCTAATACGAAATCGCCTTTAACTTCATTTAATTGTTCTGTCATTAAGCGGTGACCTTCATTCAACGCTTCTATATTCATCTCAACGACTTTGTCGCCTTTTTTATTAAACATATTTGTGACTAGTGTTTCAAACGCGCGAATATCTAAATTCATTAATGCACAAGTCGCGCCTACAGCAACCATATTTTTCATCAAAGTAGTACCTAATTCTTTTGCAGTTGCCGTAAAAGGTAAATCAACGAGTTGCGCACGACAGTTTTCTGGCTTTTCTGGTTTAGCCTTACTATCAGCAATAATAACACTATCTTCGCGCATTTCATGATGATTTAATTCAATCGTTTCTTGGTCAAATGCTATTAATATATCTAAATCATCACTAATCGCGTGTACAGGTGATGTAGATACTCTAATTTTATTATTAGTATGTCCGCCTTTGATTCTACTTGAAAAATGACGGTATCCGTATAAATAATATCCTTTACGGTTCATAGCAGTGGCGAAGATTTCTCCAGTGGATTCGATGCCTTCACCTTGTTGACCGCCCACTTTCCATGATACTTGAGCTTTCATATCATCTAGCCTCCTAGTGGTTATAATAATTCATATTTCATCATACCAAAAAAAACCACCCTTTTACTACGAAAAGCGCGGTTTATTTAAAAATTCATACTAATGGACGATTATTTTAAAATGGGTGATCGTCATTAATAAGGATACGTTCTATGTGCGTTGTTTTGCCTTCTTTATTCAAATCTATAATCACACCAGACAAGACACTACGTCCTTCATCAGGCACTACATGCCGTTGAGGTAAACTGGTAATAAAGCGCGTGATGACTTCATCACGATTAATACCGAGAATGCCATCATAATAACCTGTCATGCCAACATCTGTGATATACCCTGTTCCCCCAGGTAAAATTCTTTCATCTGACGTTTGGATATGTGTATGCGTACCAACGACCGCACTGACTCTATGATCTAGATACCACCCCATTGCATTTTTCTCTGAAGTTGTTTCTGCATGAAAATCAACAAATATATAATCAGTTTCTTTTTGCGCTTCAGCTATCAATGCATCCGCCTTTTTAAAAGGGTCATCAATATCTTGCATAAATGCCCGACCCTGTAAATTTATAATCGCTAATTTAATTTCATTAATTTGAATAAAACGCATGCCAACACCTGGCGCTTCGTCCGGAAAATTGGCAGGACGCACCATACGATTAGCATTTTCTATAAAATCATAAATTTGACGTTGTCCATAAGTGTGGTTACCCATAGTTATAAAATCAACGCCTTCTCTTAATAATGACTTATATAATTTTTCAGTCAAACCTTTGCCATGTGCAGCATTTTCTGCGTTTACAATTGTAACGGTAGGACGGTATGTTTGCTTTAGTTTGGGTAAATAATTAGTAATAGCCTCTCTACCTATTTTACCAACAATATCACCAATAAATAATATTCTCATTTACGTGTCATCCTCTCTTAATGCTAGTTTAATTGAATTTATGAGTGATGAAAAGGTGCTTTCAAAAATATTTATAAAAATTCATTTGTTTTAAAAGGTTCGTTAGTGGTAATAATGATAGTAGTTAAGTATCATTTCAAAAAAATTAGGAGTTGTAAGTAAGATATGTCAATCAATATTGATCCACAGCATTTTGCTGATTTAGTTGTTTCAGCTAACCCTGCCAATAGCGAAAAACCAGAAGATATCGCAAAAGAAAGTTTAGAATTATATATCAATGCGTATAGACTCGCCGAACGCTACGCAAATATTTCCACTAATTGTTACGACACCGCTGAAGTAATTAAAGAAGTAAATAACGCAGATCTAGAACTAAAATAATTATATTATTTTAAATGAAAACACTTAGGTCATAAATATGCTAAAAATCAGTAGAAATTCATTTTGAAAATTGAATTTTTACTGATTTTTAGATTAAAGAGGAAGTGCCGTGGGGGACACTATATTTTTAGTTGTCTCGCCTCAGTAAAGATGATAATAAAATAAATGGGCCAAGTTCACACACAAATGCTGTTATGCTACTCACTTAATAAATTAAGAAGTAGCACTTCAGGAAAATTAGCATGGGCGAAAGACTAAAGGGTTGAAAAGTGCCCCAAATGAGAATATATGTTCAAAATCGTAGGATTTTAAATACAGAAATACACCTTCATTCAAAATGAAGGCGTATTTTATTTTGAATACGGGAATTGATCCCCTCAATTTTTTTATGATATCTTTATTTTTTTAATGTTATTGTGTTACGGATAACAATTAAATTAAACAACTGCCAACAAAGCGATATAACTCTGCTGACAGTCAATGACTAACTTGGTTAAGTTAATCATCCATTATTTTGCGTATTCAATTGCTCTAGTCTCACGAACAACTGTCACTTTTATATGTCCAGGATATTGAAGTTCATCTTCAATTTGGCTCTTAATATCTCTTGCTAAGCGATGTGACTTTAAGTCGTCGATAGTATCAGGCGATACAATAACTCGAATTTCTCTACCTGCTTGGATTGCGAACGCTTTTTCAACACCTTCATAGCTTTCAGAAAGTGTTTCTAGTCTTTCTAATCTTCTAATATAATTCTCTAATGTTTCTTTACGAGCACCTGGTCTTGCAGCCGACAATGCATCTGCCGCAGCGACCAAGATAGAAATAATAGAAGTTGGTTCTACATCTCCATGGTGAGAATGTATAGCATTAATGACTGTATCATTTTCAGCATATTTTTTAGCTAATTCTACACCAATTTCAACATGGCTTCCTTCAACTTCATGATCGATAGCTTTACCAACGTCATGAAGTAAACCAGCACGTTTAGCTAATGTAACATCTTCTCCTAATTCAGCTGCTAACATACCACTTAAGTGAGCAACTTCTATAGAATGTTTCAGTACATTTTGTCCATAGCTTGTACGATATTGTAAGCGACCTAAGATTTTAACTAAATCTGGATGCATGTTGTGTACGTTAATTTCAAATGTGGCTTGTTCACCAGCATCTCTAATAATGTCGTCTACTTCTTTTCGAGCTTTTTCAACCATATCTTCAATTCTTCCAGGATGGATACGTCCATCTGAAACAAGATTTACTAATGCAGTTCTTGCAATTTCGCGTCTAATTGGGTCAAAACCTGAGAGAATGACTGCTTCTGGTGTATCGTCTATGATTAAATCAATACCAGTTAACGTTTCTAGCGTTCTAATGTTTCTTCCTTCTCTACCAATGATTCGACCTTTCATTTCGTCATTTGGTAAATTAACAACAGATACTGTAGATTCTGAAGTATGTTCTGCAGCTAATCTTTGAACAGTAGTTGCTAATAGTTCTTTTGCATTTTTATCGACTGTTTCTTTTGCTTCTTTCTCTTTTTCCTTAACAAGTATTGCAATATCATGTGACAATTCTTCCTCAACTCTTTGAAGTTGCTCATTAGCAGCTTCTTCTTGAGAGAGACCAGAGATGCGTTCTAATTCTTGTTCATGCTTATTTATTAATGACTGAACACTACTCTCTTTTGCATCTACTTGTTGTTGTCGTTCTTCAAGTTTAGACTCTTTTTGCTCTAAAATCTCATCTTTTTTATCTAGTAGATCAGATTTTCGCTCTAAGTTTTCTTCTTTTTGAAGAAGTCGTGCTTCTTGCTTTTGAAGATCACCACGTCTTTCACGAAGCTCATTTTCACTTTGTTCTTTTAAGATTTGATTCTCTTCTTTAGCTTCAAGGAGCTTTTCCTTCTTAACATTCTCTGCTTCTTTATTACCTTGTTCGATAATATCTTCTGCAGTTTGTCTTGCTTGTAATTGCTTTTGATGCAATACTTTTCGGGCAACAACGTACCCTACAACAACTCCGAGAATAATACCTAGCAAAATGAGTAGGAGGTTTAATAAATTCACACAAACACCCCCTTTTTTTCTAGGATTTTGCTCTGTATATCAAATTTAATTCAATATGATTATATGAAGTTATATAAGAATCATACAATGTAATTGTACGGTCTTAAACTAAGAAGTGTCAAGGTGTGCAACTACATTAATTCAATATTTGAATAAGTCCCTAAACACTAAACTTGTTTTAGTTATTGCTGTTACTTATTTCATCTCGTTTTTATATCGTAAATTTTTTTATTTAATTTTTTTCAAAGCTATATATAATCATAAAAAATAAGCGTATATTTAAATATACACGCTTATTTTATCAAGAAAATTTATTATATTTAAAATTTTAAATATAATTTACTCTTCTTTTTCATCAAGCAGAGTACCTTGTGTTTCTTCTTGCTCTTTTTCTTCTACATCTCCATCAAAAATACCTAATGTTTCGCGTAATTTTTGATCAATTTCCTCTTTGATTTTAGGATTTTCTTTTAAATAAAGTTTAACATTTTCTTTACCTTGTCCCATACGTTCACCATTATATGAGTACCAAGCGCCAGATTTATTCACAATTTCATTTTCAACGCCAAGATCGATTAGCTCTCCTTCTTTAGAGATACCTTTACCGTACATCATGTCTACTTCTGCCACTCTAAATGGGGGTGCGACTTTATTTTTAACTACTTTAATTTTTGTTCTATTACCAACAATTTCTTGCCCTTGTTTTAGTTGTTCAGCACGACGTACTTCTAAACGCACTGAACTATAGAATTTCAATGCACGTCCGCCTGGCGTCGTTTCTGGATTACCAAACATAACACCGACTTTTTCACGGATTTGATTGATAAATACGGCTGTTGTATTTGATTTAGAGATGGCACCGGATAATTTACGAAGCGCTTGTGACATTAAACGTGCTTGCAAACCAACATGCGTATCTCCCATTTCACCTTCAATTTCGGCTTTTGGTGTTAAAGCTGCTACGGAGTCAACAACCACAATATCTACTGCGCCACTTCTAACAAATGCTTCTGCAATTTCTAAACCTTGTTCACCGTGATCTGGTTGAGATAAATATAAGTTTTTTATGTCGACACCTAATGCTTCTGCATAAACTGGGTCTAACGCGTGTTCCGCATCAATAAATGCTGCAATACCACCATTTTTTTGTACTTCGGCGATTGCGTGTAAAGCTACAGTAGTTTTACCAGAACTTTCTGGACCGTAAATTTCAATTATTCTACCTTTAGGGTAGCCGCCCACGCCGAGCGCATTATCTAGAGTTACTGAACCACTTGATACACTTGAAACTTTACGTGCTTCGTTATCACCAAGTTTCATTACTGCACCTTTACCAAATGATTTTTCCATATTTTTAATTACTGTATCTAAAGCTTTTTGACGATCATTATCCAAAACGCTGGACCTCCTAAATGAGATTTATCTCTGTAAAATATCTTAACCATACTATACATTGATTTTAATCTTTCTGCAAGTATTTTGCGAATATTTGTTCGCTTATTATAGTACGCATTCTCTTAAATAGAGAACATACGTACTAAAATTCAAAGTTTTCATTTTCACATTTTATTGTTTAAAATAATTCAATAATCTTATTAACACATGATTTTGAGTCCTATTTTTAATTAAATTCCTTTTTTGAGGCATTTTAAACGACTCAATCGCAATATGCTCTTTTTCTAAAATACCTAAATATACTGTGCCATTTTTTTGGATAACTGAAATGCCTGTTTCAACATCATACAATGATTTGACTATCCCCGCTGTAATTGAAAGTTGATGCCCAATATCTTCAGTAGTATTAACAAACTGTTCGTGATGCGGCAACATACCTACTAGTTTGTTAGATTCATCATAATCCTTCATTCTAGAATACAATATCCCATCTGTCACTCCATCGTATATGGCAAACGATTGCGTCATATTATCCATAAATGATGCTTCTAATGTAATATCATCTGAGCCATAATAATATTTACCGATACGTGACAATATTTCTTGTTTGACTGGAGCGATGCGTTTCTCACATGCTTGTTTTGTATCACCGTTCGCTGTTAATCGAATATTCACCTCATGTGTTCCTGCTAATGGCGCAATTGTCGGATTAGTTTGTTTATCAATTAAATCGATTAATATGGTTTCAACTTTAGATTCACCTATACCTGCAAAACGTAATAACTCTGAGAAAATAGTACTTTCTCCGTTTAAGAAGTGAGGTAGTAATTCATTTTTAGCCATCGGTTGCATTTCTTTAGGTGGGCCAGGTAATAAAGCGATGCGTTTATCATTTTGTTCAATAAGCATCCCTGGCGCCATACCCACTTTATTATCTAGCACTTGAGCTCCATCTATCACTAATGCTTGTTGTTTATTGTTAGGCGTCATTTCAATATTTTGTTCTTGGAAATATTGTTCTATATATTCAAGTGATTTTGCATCAGTAATTAACTTTCTATCTAATATTTCAGCCACAGTATGTTTTGTTAAATCATCTTTTGTTGGGCCTAACCCTCCCGTAAGAATAACAGCATCATATTGATTTAAAGCTGCTTGCACAGCCTTTTTTAATCTTTCTGGATTATCCCCAACCACGGTGTGTTCGATGACATTATGACCGATATCGTTTAATTGTTTTGATAAATACTGGCCATTTGTATTTGCAATTTGGCCGAGTAATAATTCAGACCCAACTGCTATAATTGATATGTTCACAATTTTGCCTCCTCGATAGCAAGTAACCTTTTCTTCAATACGCTTTTTAACCCTTTATATTAATTATAAATCTAAATTAGTTCAAAACCTAAGATTTCGTTTTTATATACATCAATGCTTTCGCTTTTGTTTATATTTTTAGAATAACAAGCATTTTCAGCATCAAAAAACTGGAAATGTGTTGATAAAGACACTTTCCAGTTAAAATTCATTTTACAATTTAAATTACTTTATTTGGCTTTAAATACATCTCTACCTTTATAAAAATATTCAATCCCAGAAAGGATAGTGAAGAGCACACCAATGTATAACAGCACTTGTCCTATAGGGAAGCCAATCCAAGTGGCTAGTGGATCACCTAGCAAAATCCAAACAAGCGCTACCATTGTAACAGCTGTTTTTATTTTACCTAATTGCCCAGCTGCACTTACAAATCCTTGTTCAATTTGTAACAATCGTAAACCTGTTACTGCAAATTCGCGGGCAATAATGATAATAGCTACCCATGAATTTGTTAAGCCTATTTCTACAAGCGCAATAAGTGCGCTTGAGACTAATAACTTATCTGCTAATGGGTCTAAAAATTTTCCCATATTTGTAACAAGCTGCCACTTTCTTGCTAAATAACCATCTGCAAAGTCACTTAATGACGCAATGATAAAGATAATACCACTAATTAACAATTCAATTCTTATTTCATAACCGCCAACAAATGTCACGTTACCAAAACCAAAATCTAATAACGCAAATAATAGAAATACTGGAATTAATATAACTCTAAAAACAGTTATCCAATTCGGTATATTCATATGTAGTGTCCTCATTTCTATATATAACTTAATACTGCGCTGCTGTTTTTACAAAAATAATACTGCTAATATCCATAGTATCGCAGTAATAATAATAACAAGACTTATAATAACTGCTAATTGTAAGGGTTCTTTATTTTTACTACGATACGTCGGCTGATTACCAGAAGAAAAAGCTTCCATCGTTTGTTTTAAATTATTGTCATGATTGGGAATTTCATCTCTGTGTGCATGAATAAGCTGTTCCGAATCAATATTCACAGCTTTTGCATATTTTCGTATGAATCCTTCAGTATAATCTGCATTTTTAAGTGAATCAAAATCATTATTTTCAATTAATGTTAATGTTTGGCGCTTTATTTCTGTTCGATTTTCTAATTCAGTTAACGTCATACCTAGTCTTTCACGACGCCCTTTTAAAGTTTGACCAACTAAACTCACGATGTTAGTCCTCCTCAGTATTATCCATCACTATTCAAAAAATCCAAAACCACCGCCAAAAACATCATCTCCGAAATCAAGGTTGTTTTTACTTTTTACAGTTTGTTTTTTCATTTCTTCATAATGGATTTCTTGATTTTTGTTTTCTCTTAATTCAATAATATAATCAAAATCGCTCATTTCATAATCACTAGTTTCTACAAATAAATCCGGGTGTTCTACTACTTTAATTGCCGGTAAACTCATCACTTCTTTAACTAACTCTTGATGTTTTTGGTTAGATTCTCTTCCTGTGACTGCACCATCAATGATATATACATGATCAGAGTCATATTCCCCTTTTATCAACGAGCTACGGACTGTTTGTTTAATTAAAGTGGAACTAATAAACAGCCAACGTTTGTGCGCACAAACACTACCTGCAACAATGGATTCTGTTTTACCAACTCTAGGCATACCTCTTATACCTATTAATTTATGCCCCTTTTCCTTAAATAGTTCTGCCATAAAATCTACTAATAAACCTAAATCTTCTCTTTCAAAACGAAACGTTTTTTTATCATCAGCATCTTGTTCTATGTATCTACCATGTCGTACTGCTAAACGGTCTCTCAATTCAGGCTTACGTAATTTAGTAATAGAGATATCATCAATTTCAGTAACAATATTTTCAAACCTGCTAACCTTTTCCAGATTATCAGATTTAATTAATAAACCTCTACGGCCTTCATCTATGCCATTAATCGTAACAATACTGATACCCATCATACCTAGCAAACTAGAAACATCACCTAATAAACCAGCTCTGTTCATTGTTATTTCATATTCTAGATACCATTCTTTTTTTGTAGCAACTGTCATGGAATACGCACCCCTTAGTTTATAAATAACAGCGATTGGTTTAAATTAATATCAATCAAGTTTATTACATTTAATGTATGATATTAATATTATATCATTGAATGTTTCATAGGTGGTTTATTTTTTCTATTATATTTAAATTTATAAATACCAAGCACCATTCACTTTTTGTACAGTGCCAGTAACGCTTTTAGCTAATGGATTACAAAGGTAACTACATGTATGTGCTACCTCTTCAGGTTGGATAAATCTTTGTTGAGGTAAATCTTGAGTTAACGTTTCAAGTTCGTCTTCTCCCCAAACTTTAAGCATATTACCACTTACAAAACCAGGCGCAACCGCATTCACAGTTATTGAAGTCATCGATAACTCTTGGCTTAACGCTTTTACAAAACCGATTTGAGCCGCTTTCATCGCTGAATATATTGTTTCCATGCTTGCGCCTGTCTCTCCCCATATGGAGGAAATAACTATAATTCTACCATTGTGACTTTGTCTTAATTGATCTATAAAGTATCTACAAATCCTAATAAATTGTCGAACGTGTATTTGATAATGTTCGTCAATCATTGTATCTGTCATCTCTTGTAATTGGCCGTAAAGCGCAGTCCCACTTGCATATATAAGACAATCTAAGTTTTTAATAAAATTGAAATAGCTGTCAAAGTTAACTACTTGACGTAAATCACATTGTACAAATTGTACTGGGCTATATTCAAATTGGAATTTCAGTTGTTCAATATTTGCAGCGTTATAATGCACAATAACCTCATAACCATCCTCTAATAAACGATTAACAATCGCAGACCCTATCGATCCGGACCCACCTATGACTAATGCTTTCATTATTTATTTCATCTCCAAACGACTATCTACAACTTGAGATAAATTTAAGCATAATTTAGAAGTTTCATTTACGCTTTCTAATGTAATACTTTCGACGATATCTAATAAGTCAAATAAACTAACGCCTTCAAAATAAAGTTTAGTATATTGATTAGCAATATATTCAGGAGAATTCAAACCGGATATAAACTCACCAATAAACTGCTTTTTCAATAAATTAAATGCTTCTTCATCTGTTAATTTGCCTTGTTTCTCTTCTAATTCATGCAATAATAATGCTTTTAATTTATCAGGATATTGGGTTGCGCTGGTGATTAACGAAAAACTGTATGTGGGTTCTAGTAAGAATTGATAACCGAATGTTTCGTCAATCAATTCGTCATTAAGTAAAGATTGATAAAAATCAGTTTCTTCACCAAAGAGCATTTCAAAGAATAAGCTCATTTCTAAATCTTTTTTAACAAACAGTTCGTCAGGCACATCCAATAACGGCTTGTTTTTAAAACCAAGCATGATTCTAGGTGATTGCAATTTCATCGTTTCAGATACTGCTGTTTCATTCACATTATCTTGTTCTATTAAAGGATCCCTTACTATTTGAGGCTGATTTATTTTATCTCTCTGCGCTTCGTGATCTACAACAACATTATAAATATGTTCCACATCAACATCACCTACCACAAATAAAACCATATTAGAAGGATGATAAAATGTTTCATAACATAAATACAAATCTTCTTTAGTTATCTCGTAAATGCTTTCTACACTGCCAGCAATATCAGTTCTAATCGGATGTGAATCATACATTGCTTTTAAAGTATTAAACATTAGTTTATAACCAGGTTGTTCTTGATACATTTTAATTTCTTCAGCAATAATACCTTTTTCTTTGTCTACTGTGTCTTTTGTAAAGTATGGGGTTTCAACCATTGTTAGTAAACGTTTAATATTACTTTCAATATGATCTGTCGCGCTAAATAAGTAACTTGTGCGGTCAAAACTAGTAAAAGCATTCACTTGGGCATTGTCTTCGGCAAAAGCTGTAAACAAGTCTTCTTCTTCATTTTCAAATAATTTATGTTCTAAGAAGTGCGCCACACCATCTGGGACTGTAACATAATCATCGCTTTCATGTGGCTTAAATTTGCGATCTAACGACCCAAATTGGGTGGTATAAGTAACAAATGTTTTCTGGAAATCTTTTTTAGGTATAATAAACATTTTCAAGCCATTATTTAACTCAGCTTCGTAGACTGTTTCATCGATTTGTTCATAATATGTACTTTGCATTAATCATTACCTCCTTTCGTTAACACATAGATTGTATTTAACTCTATATGTTTTGTTAAGTCTATAATTTCTGCTTTAGTAACATTTTGAATACGTTTAATATAATCTGATTCTGACAAATCATTTTCTAGTAAAATATTATTATTCAATATTTCAATCATACGTTTAGGTCTGTCGTACGATTCTTGACGTTGTGACACAATGACCTTTTTAGCAAGTTCAAGTTTCTCTTCGTTAAATTGCCCTCGTTGAAATTTTTCAAATTCAGCAATAATTGTGTCTTTAGCCACCTCGTATTTATCAATAGAAACGCCACTAAGTACAAACATAAACCCGTTTTTTGCGTCAATTTGTGAATGTATAGAATAAGCTAAACTTTGCTTTTCACGTACTTCATTAAATAATACGGAAGATGGGTCGCCGCCAAACATTGTATTAAACACAACACTAGCAAAATACTGTCTGTCGCCAAATTGTACTGGTAGTTTAAACCCCATATTTAATTTAGCTTGGTCTACTTCATCTGTCTCAACAATTTCTTGCGGCACTTTATCCCTTTGTGGCACAGGCGTCGCATGTGATAATTTGAATTGGAAAGGTTTGATATCGAAATAAGATTTAATTTGTGATTTTACTTTTTGTTCTTCTACGTTACCAACAACATAAACAGCACAATAATCATTAAGTAACATAGATTGGTATGTATCGTATAAAGTTTCAGGTGTTATATCTGCTATGTATTCTACTTGCCCTGATGCAAGATGGCGATAAGGTTGCTCGTTAAACATAAGCTTTAAAAGATTTAAAAAAGATATTTGAGACTTATTATCTATCATTGCTTCTAATTTTTTAGTTAGCAACGCTTTTTCTTGAGCAACAAAATTATTATCAAAACTTTGGTTAGAAATTAACTGATTCCAAACAATTTCTTTTAACAAATTTAATCCCTTTTCAAATAATGGCGTTTGATCTGAAAGATAACGCTCGTTGACTAACTCTAATGTAATAGTGATTACATGTTTATCTTTGAATTTTGAGACAAAGCTATTAACATATGCGCCATATAATTCTGAGAGGTGACGATTAAAAGCCTTATCTGTTGGCCATTGTTGGGTAGCACGCACTAATAACTTACTTAGTATAGAGCGTGCTGTCATTGTTTTGCTATCTAATGGCGCCATAAATTTCAATGTAATCGTCGTTGTTTTGAATTTAGTAGTTGGTAGTACTTTAATATGCAAATCGTTTTGCTTTTGATTTATGTTCAAATTCTCATACCCCGCTTTCATAATTTTATTATTATATACTATTTCTAACCGTTTTAAACTTTACTAAACTACTTTTGAAATAATTAAAAGAATAAAGTATTGGTTGATCATCCATATCGTAGTGAATTAATTTCAAGAGCATAAGCCCCTCATGTGGTGAGGCGTCTAAAACATCTGAAATATGTGGTTCATAACTAATAGCTTCAATTTCTGTTTCCGCATATGCTACTTTTTTAGAAGCGTAAAATTCAATTGCATTTAATAAAGACTTATCACTATTTTGATATTGCGCACATGTTAAATCTGTCGCAGGCAGTTTATCTAAACAATAAACAACTGGCATTCGGTCAGCCATTCTAACGCGTTCAATGATTGTGACTTGTGCTTTGTCAGGTACATTTAACCTTTTTGCATCTAAAGATGTAGCTGGCTTTTCGTCTAAATTAAGATATTCTGTACTAGCACGATATCCTTGATTTTCAATCATCTTGCTAATACTTACTAACTCATCTAATGGGTAGAAGAATGGATGTAGCGGTTTAACACTAGCCCCTTCTTCTAAATTATTTGATAATACTTGTTCGGTAATAAGTTCGTCGACTGCGTCATATACATCGTCTGTTTTCACATTTAACTTTCTTGCTATATATAGGTTGCTCGGCAAATGATCACCTGGTTTTAATGCGCCAGAATTTATTTCTTGAATCATCCATTCTTTTACTTTATAAACAGAAGTTAATTCCATATTTACACCTCATCACTATCTAAATCCACAAGTATTTGTCTAGGTTTACTCCCTTTTTGTGGTCCAATAATTTGATTATGTTCTAAATCATCCATCAATCTTGAAGCACGATTGTAACCTATTCTAAATTGTCTTTGTAGTAACGATGTACTTGCTTTTTGTTGTTCGATTACAAATAAATATGCTTCATCGTACAGTGCATCTTCACTCTTCATTTCAGACTTTTCAACTGGCGCATCTGGCTCCATTTCTTTCACATAATTTGCTTTTTGCTGCTCTACGACATAATTCACGATATCTTGAACTTCTTGGTCACTTAAAAATGCGCCTTGGACACGTGTTCTTGTCGAACCGCCATTAGCCACATATAACATATCACCTTTACCAAGTAATTTATCTGCACCGCCACTATCAATAATTGTTCTGGAATCCGTTTGAGAACTTACAGCAAATGCGATTCTCGATGGTATGTTATTTTTGATCAGACCGGTAATCACATCTACCGACGGGCGTTGTGTTGCAATAATCAAATGTATTCCTGCAGCACGTGCCATTTGAGTAATACGTTGTATTGCATTTTCCACTTCTTTACCTGCAACCATCATCAAATCAGCTAATTCATCTACTATGACTACAATATAAGGTAGTTTAGATTGTTTTTCGTCTAATTCTTCATTTTGTTTTCTAATCGCTTCGTTATAACCTTCAATATTTCTTGTAGAAGAATGCTGAAATAAATCATACCGTCTTTCCATTTCTGCTACTATTTTTTCTAAAGCTTGTGAAGCTTTATGAGGGTTAGTCACAACCGGTATGAGTAAGTGAGGAATGCCATTATATATGTTTAATTCCACCATTTTTGGATCAATTAACATCAGTTTAACCTCGTGTGGTTTAGCATTCAACAGAATGCTTGTGATGATACCATTAATACAAACGGATTTCCCGCTTCCTGTAGAACCTGCTACAAGTAAATGGGGCATTTTATTTAGCTCAACTGTAATAGGATCTCCTGAAATATCTCTACCTAACCCCACCTCTAATTTATTAGAAGCAGGGAATTTTTCATCTAAAACTTCTTTAAGTGAGACAAGCGATATCTTATCATTTGGAACTTCAATCCCTACCGCAGAACGACCTGGAATTGGAGCTTCTATACGTATATCTTTGGCAGCTAAAGCCAAAGCAATATCGCTGTGCAAATTGACAATTTTACTCACTTTAACCCCCTGTGCAGGTTGTATTTCGTATTGCGTAACTGCAGGACCTATTTTGATTTGTGTGACTTTAGCATCTACACCAAAGTTTTTCAAAGTATTCTCTAGCAGTTGACCTTTCTTTTGTACTTCTGCTTTAGATGTTGTTTTTTGTTTAGCTGGTTGTTTTAACAAAGTTAATGGTGGAATCTTATAGGCTTCATTTTCAACTTCCCCTGCTTCAGATATAGAGTTTGAAGCGTCTTCGTCAAGCTGTGATTCTTCTTGATCTGATTCAATTGATGATGGCTTGGTTACGCTTTGACTTTGATGATCAATAGGCTTTTGAGCCACGTGATTATCTTGGTCGTACACACGCTTTATGCTCTTATTTTTTTGTGCTTGGTCTTGTTGTGTAGACTTATTTTCATTATCACTATGCCCATATATCGGAATGACTTGTTGTTCAGACGTAGCATTACTGATTTCAGGTAAATCACTCACATCTTTCACAGTATTTTGTGCTTGCATCTGTTTTTCTTGCTCAGCTTGTTTTTCTGCTTTTTTCTCAGCTTTAATACGTGCTTTAGCATCTTTTTTAATTTTATTTTCTTTACGGCGCTCTTTAAGCTGTTCAGAAGCATCTTGACTTTTAACTTTCATTTTTTCAAATGCCACTTTAGATACGTCCCTATGTCTATTTTTTGTTAATAAAATAAAACTAGAAACCATTAATAATAAAGTAACTATCATAACTCCAACAATAGAAATCAATGGTACAAGCAACGTTAATAAATAATGTCCTAGTAAGCCCCCGCCAAAATTAGGAAATATAGTTTGTTTATAAGCATTATAAACATAAGACAAAACTGGCTCTCTAAGTGATTGCGCTTTATGGCTAAAATAATACACTACTTGCGTAACAAGTAATAAGGCTATTTGCAAAACAAATGCACCTGTTGTCCGACGCGTTTTGGGCAACGCCTTGTAGTAAGTGATAAATACTGTAGCAATTAATATTAATATATATGTCAGATATCTACTTGTACCAAACAAATAATTAAAGAAACTATCTATCATTGTACCTATAATACCTAATTGGAAAATACCAAGAATGATAGCGATAAAAACTACAATTGCTATAATATATCTTAAAGGACTTTCGCCCTGTTTCTTTTTATTGTTTGTTGATTTTTTTCTAGTATTCGATGTTTTTTTCTTTGCTGTTGATCTCTTTTTGGTTTGTGCCAACATTCACACCTTCTTTTCAAATCTAATTTATATTTGTTTATAATTAAATCATTTTATGTATTGTAATCATAGAAACCAGACAGCAAACTCATTTTCAATAAAATTGATTTGTCCCTCTGGTAGTAATATCCAAGGAAAGCGCACACAAAATCGGGAACTTTTGCATAAAAACTATTAAACTTCATAGACAGATTAATAAACTAAAATACATGTATCCTGGGATTTTAAAGTATTTAACGCCCCTACATTTTCGCTTTAGCTATTTTTATTGGAACGAAATCACGCAGTCATTTTTAGAAACATATGATTACTGTTCTCTCATTTCATTACATACTTATAATAACATAAAAGAGGTAAGACATTATTCGCTCTAAGTCTATTTAAAGGTTGTATGTACATTATATCTAGATATAACATACATATAATCTACTTTTAAATATTTTTCCTTAAGCGTTTGTCTAAACCTCTTTGTTTTAGAATAGAAATTATTAAATTTCAGATATTACTGGGATAATCATTGGACGGCGTTTTGTATTTTCAAAAAGCAACTTGCTGATTTGGTCACGCATACTTTGTTTGATTTCTGACCATTCAATTCGTTTTTCTTGTAGGCCCAATTCAACAATTTCACGCACTTTCTCTTCTGCTTCACTTAATAAAGCTTCACTTTCTCTAACATAGACAAAGCCTCGCGACTGAATTTCAGGTCCAGCAGCTATTCGACGATTTTTTGGATCTAAAGTTACAACTGCAATAAAGATGCCATCTTCTGCAAGTAAATGACGATCGCGTAATACAATATTACCTACATCACCTACGCCAATACCATCAATAAGCACATTCCCAGAGTTTACTTTTTCATTTAAAATCATTTCTTCCCCATCATAATTAACGACATCACCTTTTTCAACTAGGAATATTTTTTCAGGTTGCACACCTGCTTCATTAGCCAACTTAGCGTGCGCAATTTGCATTTTAAATTCTCCATTTACTGGGATGAAGTACTCTGGCTTCATGATATTTATCATCATTTTTAATTCTTCCATACACCCGTGACTAGAGGTATGGATTTTCTTGCTATTTGGAATGATTTCTGCGCCTGCTCTGACAAGTTCATTTAATGTATTACCTACAATAACTTCCATGTTAGCAGATGCAGTAATTGCTAAGAAGACGGAATCTCCCTCTTCTATATTCATGATTTTGTGTTTCTTTTGCGCCATTTGACTTAAAGCTTCAACTGGTTCTCCTTGCATACCGGTAGCGATAATAATAACTTCATTTTTAGGATAATTATCAACTTCATTAATTGGTATAAGTAAATCTTTAGATATATCGAAATAACCTAATTTTCTAGCAATATTAAATGAACTTTCTAATGAACGTCCTAAGAATGATACTTTTCTATTAAGTCTTTGTGCAATGTTTAAAACTTGTTGAATACGAATAAAGTTAGAAGCATAACATGAAACAATTAATCTACCTCTGACTTTTGTAAATGCATCATACATATGTGATTCAATCACGTTTTCTGGTGTATTATAGCCTGGTTTCTCAGCTTCTGTTGAGTCACTAATCAAAGCAAATACGCCATCTTCACCTATCTCCGTCATTTTTTTCAAATCAGGTGCATAATGTCCTTGTAAACTTTGGTCAAATTTAAATTCCCCTGTGTATACAATTGCACCATATGATGTGTGTATACAAATGCCTAGGCTATCTGGGATGCTGTGTGTTGTATTAAAGAACGTGACATTCACGCCTTTAAAACGCATGATAGATTCATTATTAACTGTATAATATCTCACTTTTTTATTAATGTTACGGGCTTTCATATTTTCTTTAATTAATGCGATTGTTAACTTAGAACCATAAACTGGTGCGTCAACTTGTTCAAGCACATAAGTTACAGCCCCTATAGCATGCTCGTGCCCGTGCGTAAGAAAAATGCCTTTTAATCTATCCTTGTTTTCTATTACGTATTGAATATCAGGAATGACAATATCGACGCCCAGCATTTCATCTTCTGGGAACATCAATCCTGCATCTAACATAAACATTTCGTCGTCTACTTCAACGATATACATATTTTTCGCAATCTCTCCAACTCCTCCGAGCGGGATAATGCGAATATTTTTATTTTTTTTCTTAATTAAACTCAAAATGTTACCTCCTATTTAAATTACCCGTCCATATGTAAACTCATAGTTTATTATAAGTTAAAATAGGCCTTATGTACACTATTAAAGTAGCTACCCTATTTATCATAAATGATACAGGTTATTCGCTTTTATGATTGGGAAAGTAACTCACAATAACGCTAGATAGATTGGATTCAGTTTTTATGTAAATGATTTAGTATTTAAAACGGAATTGCATTGATAAAAAACACAACTGTAACTCATAAATAGTGGGAAATAAAAAAAGAAACCAGTTTTTCTGATTGGAACATTTTTACAATAGAATCTCGAAAATTCTATTGTAAGAAGTTCTCATCATTTTACTAGTCTCTACGCATACATGCTATTTAGATAACAATGCTTTATGTGAGGCATTTACTCTACCTTGTTTATCAATTTCTGTAACTTTAATTTTAAATGTGTCTCCTACTTTCAACACATCTTCTACTTTATTGATACGTTCATTCGCAATTTGAGAAATGTGTACAAGCGCATCTTTACCTGGGAATAGTTCAACGAAAGCACCATACTTTTCAATACGTTTTACTTTGCCATCGTATACTTCTCCCACTTCTGCTTCACGCGTAATTTCTTCAATGATACTGCGCGCTTTTTCAATTGCTTCTTTATCAACTGCACCAATAAATATTGTACCGTCTTGTTCAATATCTAATTTAACACCAGTTTCGTCAATAATTTCATTGATTTTTTTACCGCCAGGTCCAATAACATCTCTAATTTTTTCCGGTTTGATTGTCATTGTTACAACTTTTGGTGCGAAAGCACTTAATTCGCTACGTGGTGTATCAATCGTTTGAAGCATGTGATCTAATATATCTAGGCGACCTGCTCTAGCTTGCTCTAGCGCTTCTTTGATAATTTCTTTAGTTAACCCGTCAATTTTAATATCCATTTGAATAGCAGTAATACCTTCAGATGTACCTGCTACTTTAAAGTCCATATCGCCAAGCGCATCTTCCATACCTTGGATATCAGTCAATATAGTATAACTATCGTCTCGTGTAACTAATCCCATAGCGATACCAGCAACTGGTGCTTTAATTGGCACACCTGCATCCATTAACGCTAATGTTGAACCACAGATAGAAGCTTGAGAAGATGAACCATTTGATTCTAATACTTCACTTACAATTCTTACTGTATATGGAAAATCTTTAACATCTGGAATAATATGGCTTAACGCACGTTCTCCTAGTGCACCATGTCCAATTTCACGACGACCTGGTGAACGAACTGGACCTGTCTCGCCAACTGAGTAATTAGGGAAATTGTAGTGATGCATAAAGCGTTTTTGCTCTTCTTCACCAAGTCCATCTAGGATTTGGTATTCACTCATTGAACCTAAAGTTAATACTGAAAGGGCTTGAGTTTGTCCTCTTGTAAACAACCCAGAACCATGTGTTCTTGGCAAAATACCAACTTCTGATTCTAAAGGCCGAATTTCGTCCGTTTTACGACCATCAGGTCTAATTTTCTCTTCTGCTATTAGACGTCTAACTTCTTCTTTAACTAAGTCATCTAAAATACTATAAACTTCTTTGATTAAATCTTCATTTTCGTCATCATTTTCATCAACGAATACTGCTGCAACTTTTTCCTTAAGTGCATCTAAATTGATATCACGTTGTTGTTTATCAAAAGTTAACACTGCATCTTTTAATCCATATGATGTTGTTAAATTCTTAACTTTTTCAACAAGTGTTTCGTCTTTTTCAACTGGAACAAACGCTTTTTTCTCTGGTTGAATATGATCAATAATTTCTTCTTGGAAGCTAACTAAACGCTGAATTTCTTGATGTCCAAAAAAGATAGCTTCAAGCATTTCATCTTCTGTGATTTCACTCGCACCAGCTTCTACCATATTTACAGCATCTTTATGACCTGCAACCTCTAAGTCAAGACGAGACACTTCTTTTTGTGCAACTGTAGGGTTAATCACGTATTCGCCATCAACGTAACCTACATTCACACCTGCAATGGGCCCTTGGAAAGGAATATCAGAAACACTCAATGCCATTGATGAACCTATCATCGCTGCCATCTCAGGAGAACAATCTGGATCAGCGCTTAATACTGTATTCATAATTTGGACGTCATATCTATAACCTTTTGGGAAAAGCGGTCTGATTGGTCTATCAATCAAACGTGCTGTTAATGTAGCTTCGTCACTTGGACGTCCTTCACGTTTTTTAAAGCCACCTGGTATTTTACCTGCAGCATACATTTTTTCTTCATAGTTAACCATTAATGGGAAAAAGTCACCATCACGAGGTTCTTTTGAGGCGACAGCAGTTGATAACACGACTGTTTCACCATATCTAACAAGTACCGCACCGTTTGCTTGTTTTGCAAGCTGTCCCGTTTCAATCGTTAAAGATCTATTTGCCCATTCAGTTTTAAAAACTTTTTTCTCTTGAGACATTATGAATCTCCTCTCATTTATCTATTAGTCCTATCATATCATTTATCAATCATTATTTATATTAGTATATAACTTATTATATAGTTTCAAATATCAAATTATAAAAAAGGGAAAGACCCCAAAGGTTCTTTCCCCATTCATATACGTCTAAAGATTAACGACGAA
Organism: Staphylococcus sp. GDY8P120P; assembly: GCF_017892065.1. Lineage (NCBI taxonomy): Bacteria > Bacillati > Bacillota > Bacilli > Caryophanales > Staphylococcaceae > Staphylococcus > Staphylococcus sp. GDY8P120P. The sequence goes on from NZ_JAESKI010000003.1 coordinate 179,871, forward strand.
TACCTAATGATTTAATTAATTCACGGTAACGTTGAATATCTTTGCTACGTAAGTAGTTTAATAAGTGTCTACGACGACCTACCATTTTTAATAGTCCACGACGTGAATGGTGGTCTTTCGTATGTTCACGTAAGTGAGTGTTTAATGCAGTAATTTCTGCAGTTAACACAGCGATTTGTACTTCTGGAGAACCAGTGTCCGCTTCGTGTGTACGATATGCTTTAATTAATTCATTTTTACGTTCTTGTGAAATTGCCATAGTCAATTTCCTCCTTTTTATTTTTATGCGCCTTTATCTGAGCAGACCGTCGGAGTCTCGAACTGCCAAGGTAAAGGTGCCTTCAATGTGCGAAACACATTAGACTTAAATATTATATGATATTTCGTCGCCAAAATCAACAGAAAGTAAGTATTTCGCCTTTTCTTTATCTTTATTCATTTGTTCTACTAAAGGGTCAATACCATCAAATTTAACTTCTGGTCTTAAATAATGATGCCAATAAACAATGACGCGCTCACCATAAATATTTTCATGAAAATCAAACAAGTTAACTTCTATGACCACTTGAGCCTTAGAAGGGTCATGGAATGTTGGTTTCACACCAACATTTGCGACGCCACGATAAATTATTTCTTCAGCGCCTATTTTCATACTTACGGCATAGACGCCGTTTTTAGGTAACACGTAATCTCCACTGGGTTGTACATTTGCAGTTGGGAAACCAATTGTACGTCCGCGTTTCTCACCTTGTACAACTGTTCCTTTGATAAGATAGCGATAACCTAACTCATCATTTGCTTTTTGTAATTCTCCGCTTTTCAGCGCTTTTCTAATTTCAGTAGTAGATATTTTTTCTGATTTAATTTCTTGTTTACTCACGATAGTTGTATTAAATTCGGACATTTCACTTAATATGAGCATGTTACCTTTACCAAATTTACCAAAGGTGAAATCAAATCCTGCTATCACTTCTTTAACATGATTATTAATAATATAGTCTTGAATAAACTCTTCTGCGCTGACGTTTGCAAATTTAGAAGAAAAATTAATGACGATACAATAATCAATACCATAAGATTCTAAAATTTCTATTTTATCTTGAATAGGTGTTAAATAATCCGTTCGTTTAAGTTTAGGATTTAACACCACTGACGGATGGGGATCAAAAGTCATTACTGCTTTTTTTAAATCCGATTCTTGTGCTTTTTTTTCTAAAGTATCAAATACCTCTGCATGGCCTTTGTGCATGCCATCAAAGAAGCCAAAAGCCATTGCAACATCTTCTGAAATATATTGATCTTCTTGAATTGGATGAGTTACTTCAATTACTTTCATGCGTATTTCTCCTTTAGTTAAATACCTTCTTGGGTTTAATTTCATATGGTTTATCTGGATGTGGTGTATAAATGGCTAACGCCTTATTATCTTTCATGTCAAACATCACAACCACCGTATCAATTGGTTGCTCAAATTCATTTATATTAAATTTTTGACCGTTTAGAATCTGAAATTTTTGTTTTTCATTTGAAATGTCAATTCTTTTCAGACCTTTCAATCCATATTCTATAGGAAAAAGGCATGCTTGTAATGTTTCATGCTCATGTAGTGACTTGATGTCGTCGACCGCCAAACTATCCTTAATATCAAAACCACCACTTTGTGTTCTAGTTAATTGAGACATGTGCGCCGGTAAGCCGAGTGCTTTCCCTATATCTGTTGCCAACGTTCTAATATAAGTTCCTTTTCCACATTCCACGTGGATATCAAATTGACAACCATGGTTTGTAAAACGTAAGTCAGATACCCGTTGAATATTATAAATTTTAACTTCTCTAGATGGTCTTTCTACTGTTTCATTATTTCTTGCATATTCATAAAGTTTTTTTCCCTTTACTTTTACTGAAGAATACATGGGCGGAATTTGAGTAATAATTCCTTTAAATTGATCTAAAGTATAATCCACTTGTTCAGATGACACCGCATTTTCCTTGATTATCTCTTTTTCTAAAATGTCACCAGTTTGGTCTTCTGTAGTGGTGCTGTACCCTAAATAGACAGTTGCAGCATAGTTTTTGCCCATTTCCATAATGTAGTCACTCACCTTAGTAGCTGACCCTATACAAATTGGCAACACGCCTGATACTTCTGGATCTAACGTACCAGTATGTCCTACTTTTTTTGTCTTCAAAATTTTTCTCAATTTAAATACAATATCGTGACTTGTTAAACCACGATCTTTGTAAACTGGCAATATACCATTATACATGCTTACGCCACCTTTAAACGTTCTTTTATATCATTCCTTATTTATATTAACACGTATTAACAAATAAATGGCCATAAAAAAGCTGAAACAACAACCTTAAAGGTTTCCTGTTTCAGCTTGCTTATATTAATCATTTTTGTGTAAATCTTGTATCATTCTTTCAATTTTATTTCCGTAATCGATTGATTCATCATACTCAAATTTGATTTCTGGAACAATTCTTAATCTCATTCTTGAACCAATTTCAGATTTTATAAAACCTTTTGCTTTTTCTAAACCTTTAAACGTATCTTCAATTTGTTTGTCATTTCCAAGTACAGTTAAATAAATTGTTGCAATAGATAAATCATTTGTTAATTGCACATCAGTAATGGTTAGAAAACCAATTCTTGGGTCTTTCACTTTATTGTTAACGATATCCATAACTTCTTGTTTCATTTGTTCGCCAACGCGTTCAGCTCTCATATTCATAAATTTCACCTCACATATATCATACTACATGTATACTTCCCTTACTAACAGATTATATGACAGTTTATTTCATACCGTCAAACAAATTTCATTCAATTTTTTATTCATGAAAAATGACATAATGCCATAATTCCCTGTTCTATCCAAATATTTTATTTAATACATTTGTATAAGTGGCTAAAACAAAAACATATTTTTACTATTTTGTTAATCATAATCATTAAAGTATTCTAAAAACAGAATATTGCGATCTGAATCCATTGTATGACACATTAACTTAGGCTAGTTTTATAAAATGACAAAGCGTTTATACCTCTCCCTGTAATTTAAGAATATGATATCAATTTATGCTTTATTTAAACTATATACTGTTAATGGTGTCAGTAATTTTAACATATTTCTTTATTACCTATCGGTTATTATATTTTATAACAACAGTTAGGCACAATTTATATTGCCAAACTGTATTTTAATGAAACATTATTACATTTTCAAGACAATACATATTTCTAAATCGCTAATCAAGCACGTTATTTAAATTTTAAAATTTCTAAAATAATTATAATTATTTTTTATTCACTTAAAATTTTACACGTTATAGAAATGAAACATGTTATAATTTAAGCTAATTAGATATTTGACTGTCTATTAAATTAGTTAGGAGCGTGTATATTTGGATAAACCAGAGAGATTGCTTTATATTTATACTCGTTTGTTAAATGGAAAGAAATTGAGTAAAGAAGAACTAGCACAAAGCCTTAACGTTAACATTAGGTCAATACAAAGAGATTTCAGTGATATAAATAATTTTTTATACGAAGATCAAGAATGGGAAGGATTAAATGGCAGAATCGTTTACGAAAACAATATAGGTCGGCACCGTCTTAGAATTGACCGTTTTAAGTTTAAAAATCACAGAATCCTCAACTTACTGTTTAGAATGAAAAGTTTCACCCCTAATATTCATGAAGATACATATAATTTGATATTAGGATTAAATGCACATTCTAATTTAGCAGAAAAGCTACTGTCTAACACTTTATTAAATCAATTTCATATTAATCGTGAATTAACTGAATCAACCTTAATTTTGAAAATTCAACTCGCTATTGAAAATAATCAAATGATTTCAATCAACGATATAAATCACCAGACATTTAAAGTTATCCCAATCTATACACGATACTTCAATAAACGTTTTTGGGTTACTTATTTATACAATGGCAACATCCACATCCATGATTTAACTTCCATCAATCACGTTTACCAGCATGATGAATCTTTTGATAATAGCGTTTTTATGAAAACCCCAACTGTCACTATAAACATTCACAATTCAATTTGGTCTGAAATAAAATCACAATTTATAATTATGACGGCAAATATAGACGACAATTATGTTAACGCTGAACTTATTATTTCAAAAAAAGAATGCTTTACCCTTGCACTTGAATTTCCTCAATTAATTACCTTATTAAAACCTTCGCAATATGTTGAAGACTTTAAAATTAAATTAAAATCGTTATTTAAAAACTATGATATCTAAAATAGCAAAAGGATGATTTTCATTTTTAAAAAACGAAAATCACCTTTTTCAAGTTGTACAAACTAATATTTAATCAATGAAGCAGTTCAGCTGGACGCTGAATCGCTTTTAGCTTTTGTATAAAATCAGAATTCCCTTGATCACGTTCTATTTTTTGTTGCTTATTCCAATTATAGTAATCCGTTTTACTCAATGTTTCTTTTTTTCTTAGCCGAGTAATATGTTCTTTATAACTTAACACATTGCAGACAGTAATATGCCTATTCTGTTTAGAAGAAAGTACGAATAAATTTTCTACAAGGTATTGATACAATTCGCTATCTGCGAAATTTTTAAATATGGATATAAACAATTCTTCTTCACTAACAATATAAATTCTTGGTTTTTCATCATTAATAATTTTTAACATAAGTCCAAAATTCATTTCTTGTGAGGGTAAATAATGGTTGAATGTTAAAAAATCTTTAGGTAATCCTGCTGTATGCCCTGTTTGATATGGGAAGAAATTCATTACCATTACTCTGTTAGGATTAATCCTAAATTGCTTTAGGATTGATCCATTGCTATATAAATATTTTTCAAACCAACAATGCCTATCCAAGTAGGGGAGAAATATTTTTTGACCATTCATTTTTAATTTACCTTGAATATCACTTAACACTCTGTTGCGATAACGTAATACTACTTCTACTGGTAAGTTCGGATCATTAATTTTAAAATCGTTTTCTGCTTGTTTTTTCAATATAACAATATCTGCTGATTCAGGATTACCAAAGTAAGGTCTAGCTATTGCAGGACTTATTTCTGCATTTTCTTGAACCACGCGTTGTCTGTTTTTATTAATTTTAACTTTTCCATTTGCGTAATCAACCATTTTTTTAAATCTTGGTATCTCACTGAAATTATCCCCAAAATGTTTTTTTAAATATGCTAAATCTTGTGGGTGCAAGAAAGCAGTTGTGTCATTATTTTTTACCATTTTATTTAAGGTATCTAAATCATAAATAGAGTTATATTGAGCCATGTATTCCTGCCAAAATTCATTGATTTCTTTTAAATATTCACTCATAACTTATAACCTCCTATTTATCTTAATTTTAATTAAGTATATAGACAACTAGTGTCTATGTTAAAGGTATTAAGCAATCTCACTATATTTTTTACACTCATTTACAATCATAAAAAGACGGGATTTAAATTTTAATTTTTGAACATTAAATTAGTGATTTGAGAAAATATTGAGTTAATCTCATTTTCAAAAACTGTATTATTAGCATATTATACCTCTTACCCACAAGATAACATATTCAACATAAAAAGACCGTAAGCTAATATAAATTTTTAGCTCACGGTAATTAATCATTTTATAATGAAACTTGTCTTAATTGATATAGCGTGTTTTTGTTTAATAATTATCTTTTGATTTCAACCATTTCAAAGGCTTCAATAATGTCGCCTTCTTTTAAGTCATTATATTTCTCAATTGTAATACCACATTCATAGCCTTGTACTACTTCTTTAGCATCATCTTTGTAACGTTTTAATGTGTCAAGTTCGCCTTCAAATTGCACAATGCCATCACGAATAACACGTACGCCAGCGTTCCTAGTAATTTTACCATCTGTAACATAACTACCAGCAATGGTACCAACTTTTGATACTTTAAATGTTTGACGTACTTCCGCTTGTCCAATGATTTGCTCTTCGTATTCTGGGTCTAACAAGCCTTTCATTGCAGCTTCAATTTCTTCAATTACACTGTAAATTACACGATGTAATCTCATATCTACCCCTTCAGCTTCTGCTGCACGTTTTGCTCCAGAGTCAGGTCTCACATTAAAGCCGATGATAATACCGTTTGAAGCATTTGCTAATGTCACATCTGATTCGTTAATCGCACCAACTGCTGTGTGTATAATACGAACGTTTACGCCCTCTACTTCAATTTTCATTAAGGACGCTGCAAGTGCTTCTACTGAACCTTGAACATCACCTTTAATAATTACGTTTAAATCTTTCATTTCACCCTGTTTCATTTGCTCGAATAGGTTATCTAATGACACGCTCTTACTTTCTTGACGTTGTTGTAATACATTAGCTTCATGACGTGCTTCACCGATACGTCTTGCTTGTTTTTCGTCTTTAAATACAACAAAACGATCGCCTGCTTGAGGCACATCATGAATGCCTGTTATTTCAACCGGTGTAGAAGGGTTTGCTGATTTAATACGTTGCCCTAAATCGTTAACCATTGCACGGATTCTACCGTGAGTGTTACCAACAACTAATGCATCACCGACATGTAATGTACCATTTTGAACTAAAAGTGATGCAGAAGGTCCACGTGATTTATCTAATTCAGCTTCAATCACTGTTCCTACTGCTTTCTTACTTGGGTTAGCTTTTAATTCTTGCATTTCAGAAGTCAATACAATCATTTCTAGTAAATCTTCAATACCTTCACCACTTAATGCAGATAGTGGAACGAAAATTGTATCGCCGCCCCAATCTTCAGGTATTAAACCATACTCTGTTAATTCTTGCATAACACGGTCTGGGTTAGCAGTTGGTTTATCAACCTTATTAACCGCTACTATAGTTGGCACATTAGCTTCTTTAGCATGGTTAATGGCTTCGATTGTTTGTGGCATAACGCCGTCATCCGCCGCTACTACTAAAATTGTGATGTCTGTTACTTGTGCACCACGCGCACGCATCGTTGTAAAAGCTGCGTGTCCTGGTGTATCCAGGAATGTGATTTTCTTGCCATCATTTTCGATTTGATATGCACCAATGTGTTGAGTGATACCACCAGCTTCTGCTGCTGTTACCTTTGTATGACGAATAGAATCTAATAATGTTGTTTTACCGTGGTCAACGTGACCCATAATTGTAACAACTGCAGGTCTTTCTACTGCATCTTCGTCTTCTGTTTCGTCATCAAAGTAAATCGATAAATCTTCTTCATCGATTACAACTTCTTTTTCAATCTCTACGCCATAATCACCAGCGATTAATTCCAAAGTTTCATCATCTAATGATTGGTTAATATTTGCCATTATGCCTAATAAGAATAATTTTTTAATAATTTCTGATGAATCTACATTTATTTTTTCTGCAAGTTCTCCAACAGTTATACCTTCTTGATAAGTAATTTGTGAAGGTATTTCTTTTGGTTCTTCTTGTTTAGTTTGCTTATTCTTTTTATTATTTTTGTTGTTTTTATTATTCTTTTTATTGTTTTTATTATTTTGCTTTTGGTTATTACTAGTGTTGTCTTTTTTATTAGGTTTATTATTTGTCGTTTTTTGTTGGCTTTGACCTTGTTGTTGTGATTTCTCTGATTGTTTAGCTTGTTCAGGTTTATATACTTTATCTAATGCCTTAATTTGGTCGTCTTCTAACGTTTGCATGTGGCTCGTTACCTCAACGTCCATTTTCTTTAATTCATCTATAATATCTCTACTTTTTAATTTTAAATCTTTGGCGTATTCGTAAATTCTTTTTTTACTCATATAGTCACTCCTTACGATATTCATCAATCATTGACACTAGCTTTTTAGCAAAGCCTTGATCAGTGATTCCAATGTTTACTCGTTCTGCTTTACCTAAAGCTTGTCCTAATTCAGCTCTTGTTCCAAATATACGAAATGATATATGGTAACTTTCACATTTGTTCTGAAACATTTTTATTGTGTTTTCAGAAGCATCAGTTGCAATAATTACGAGCTTTAGTCTGTTTTTCTTTAAGTCATTTAAAATGACTGACTCACCTGTTTTAACTTTTCCAGCACGCATTGCTAAACCTAAAAAATTTACGATTTTCTCTAAGGTCATTTAGGTATCTCTTCACGATAAATAAGACGTATAATTTCTTTATACACTGGGTCTAATGTTTCAGCATCAACTTTAAAGTATTTTTCTAAAACACCTTGTTTTTGTGCTTCTTCTACTAATTTAACATCTTTTGATACATAAGCACCACGCCCTTGTTGTTTTCCAGTAGCATCAGCAAAAATTTTGCCTTCTTTATTAATAACAACTCGTATCATATCTTTTTTAGGATGCATTTCATTTGAAAGTATACATTTACGCATTGGAATCTTTTTCTTTTTCATAAAGCTCACTCCAAATTATTTTTCAGTGTCTTCTTCAGAAATTACATCAGCATCATCTTTTACTTCTGTTTCTGATTCAGCTGTTGTATCGAATGCTTCTGGATCAGCATTGTATGTTTTTAAATCATTATCTTCAGTTTCATCAGTGTTTTCGTTTTCCGCTATTTCTTCTGATTCCTCTGATGGATAAACACCTGCAGCTCTAGCGTCTGTTTCTGATTTAATATCAATTTTCCAACCAGTTAATTTAGCAGCTAAGCGCGCATTTTGGCCACGTTTGCCAATCGCTAATGATAACTGATAATCTGGCACAACTACAACAGTTGATTGATTTGCTTCATCAACAATAACTTGTAAAACTTGAGATGGACTTAACGCATTTTTCACGAATACTTTTGGATCTTCGTTCCATTGAACGATATCAATTTTTTCGCCACCGAGTTCTTCTACAACCGCTTCAACACGAGAACCTTTAGCACCTACACACGCGCCCACAGCATCTATATCTGGGTTGTCAGAATGTACGCTGATTTTAGAACGATCGCCAGCCTCACGGGCAACAGATTTAACAATTACTGTGCCATCAAAAATTTCCGGGACTTCTTGTTCAAATAAGCGTTTTAATAATCCTGGATGACTGCGTGAAACATAAATTTGCGGCCCTTTTGTTGTTTGTTCTACTTTATTTACATATACTCTGATTCTTTCGTTAGGGATGTAACTATCATTAGGGCTTCTTTCAGCTTCAGACAATACTGCCTCTGTACGTCCTAAATTTACATAAACATAACGATGGTCAACTCTATCTATTAACCCATTAACAATATCGTCTTCTTTATCGATAAATTCATCGTATAATATTTCGCGCTCAGCGTCACGTAAACGTTGCATTACAGCTTGTTTAGCAGCTTGTGCACCTACGCGACCAAAATCATTAGGCGTTACATCTTCTTCATAAACATCGCCCACTTCATAAGCTGGATTTTTAACTAAAGCTGTGCTTAAGTCAATTTCTTCTCTATTATCCATCACTTCTTCTACAACTTGTTTACGCGCGATAACATGGAAAGTACCTTCATCCATGTTTAATTCTACACGAACGCTTCTTGCACTATCGTAATTTTTTTTATAAGCAGTAATTAGTGCTGCTTCAATTGCATCAATTAAAACTTCTCTTGGAATCTTTTTTTCTTTTTCTAAATATTCTGTAGCTAATAATAATTCATTACTTGACACGGCTTATCATCCTCCTCATCACATTAAAGCATTACAGCATGACGTGCTTTAGCGATTTTATTTCTTGGAATTTCAACTTGCTTTGTTTTTGACTTTTCTTTAACTTCCATAGTAATCGTTTCACTTGTTACCTCTTTTAAAATACCTAACCACTCTTTCCCACCTTCAATTGGCGCATATAAAGAAACAAAAACGGGTTTTGAAACGGCATTTTGGAAATCTTTTTCTTTTTTTATAGGTCTTTCGGCACCTGGAGAAGCCACATCTAAGTAATACATTTCCTGAATAGGATCTTCTGCATCCATCATTTCACTGATTTTTTCAGATGCTAAGGCGCAATCATTTAAATCGACGCCACCTTCTTTATCAATAGATACTCTCAAGAAGCGATCCTTACCTTCTTTTGTGTATTCGACTTCTACTAATTCAAAATTTAAGTCGTCAAGGACGGGTTGAATGATTGATTCAACTTGCTCAGTTACTTTACTCATACTGACCTCCTTTTTTGGCAAATAGAAAAGAGCGGGTATAACGCCCACTCTTCCTGCCTGAGTCTAATTTTTTAAGCAACATTATTATACCATATGTTTATTTTCTATACAAACAACTATATCTTTTCACATATGGGATGATAGCTAAACATCACACGGCTTTCCTTTAAACTTGCATTTAATACTTAAATACCATTTATTACTTGCACTGTTACATATCAAATATAGATAATTGTGCTTTATCTGGTAAGTTTGGTAATGAACCTAGTTCATCTAAATATTCAATAACTTTTTGTGATAAACCAGCTTTTTTATTCAAATCTTCCTTAGATAAAAATGGACCTTCTTCACGTGCTTCAACAATTCTTTTCGCAACGTTTTCACCTAATCCAGGCACAGATATAAATGGTGGGATCAAACTATCATCTTCAATTATAAAATCAAACGCTTTACTTTTTTCTAAGCTGATTGGCTGCATACGGTAACCACGTTGAGCCATTTCATTCATGATTTCTAGTACAGTTAAAGTATCTTTTTCTTTTTTAGCTAAATCCATATAACGTGAATACATATCATTTACAGTGTTTCTGATGCCGTCTTTATCTTTAATCATTGATAATAAATCAAAATCAGATGCACGAACTGTAAAATAGCTAGCATAATAATAAAGTGGATAGTGCACTTTGAAATAAGCGATACGTACTGCCATTAGTACGTAAGCTGCAGCATGGGCTTTAGGGAACATGTATTTAATTTTTCTACATGAATCTAAATACCAATCTGGCACTTCATTGTCTACCATTGCTTCTACCATATCATCGGTAAGGCCTCTACCTTTACGAACAAACTCCATAGTCTTAAATGCTAATGAAGGCTCCAAGCCATTATACATTAAATAAACCATAATATCGTCACGACAACAAATTACACTCGATAAGTCACAAGTACCTGAACGAATTAAATCTTGCGCATTACCTAGCCACACATCTGTACCATGTGACAAACCAGAAATCCTAACTAATTCTGAAAAAGTCGTCGGTTTCGTATCTTCCAACATTTGTCGCACAAACCCTGTACCAAACTCAGGCACGCCAAAAGTGCCTGTTTTACATAAAATTTGTTCTGAGGTCACGCCTAATGGTTCTGGAGAACTAAAGATACCCATTGTTTCTTTATCATCAACAGGGATTGTTTTAGGATCGATACCAGATAAATCTTGTAACATACGAATCATCGTTGGGTCATCGTGACCTAAAATATCAAGTTTTAGGACATTATCATGTATTGAGTGGAAGTCAAAATGTGTTGTCATCCACGCAGATGATTGATCATCTGCTGGAAATTGAACGGGTGTAAAGTCGTAAATATCCATATAGTCTGGAACAACGATAATGCCCCCTGGATGCTGTCCAGTCGTACGTTTGACACCAGTACACCCTTTAACTAATCTATCTACTTCGGCTCCTCTTTTATGAATACCTTGGTCGTTTAAAAAGCCTTTTACAAAACCAAATGCTGTTTTTTCTGCCACTGTGCCTATCGTACCAGCACGGAACACTTTATCTTCACCAAACAATACTTTTGTATAGTTATGCGCTTCAGGTTGATATTCACCACTAAAGTTTAAGTCAATATCAGGTACTTTATCACCTTTGAAACCTAAGAATGTTTCGAATGGGATGTCTTGTCCTTCTTTAATTAAATCACAACCACATGTTCCACACTTTTTATCTGGTAAATCAAAACCAGAACCGACCGAACCGTCATTGAAAAATTCACTTTGTTTACACTGTGGGCAAATATAGTGAGGCGGTAGTGGGTTAACTTCAGTAATTTCAGTCATCGTCGCTACAAAGCTTGAACCGACTGAACCACGGGAACCTACTAAATAACCATCGTCTAATGATTTTTTCACAAGTCTTTGTGATATTAAATAAATCACAGAGAAGCCATTCCCGATAATACTTTCTAATTCTTTTTCTAATCGGTCGATGACAATTTGAGGCAAGTCTTCACCGTATAAAGCTCTGGCGTTTGAATAACTCATCTCTCGAATTTCATCGTTGGCACCTTCCATACGTGGTGTATACAATTCATCTTTGATTGGCACAACACGTTCGATGCGGTCAGCTAATTCATTTGTATTTTTAATGACTAATTCATATGCTTTTTCTTCACCTAAGAAATGTAATTCATCTAACATTTCATCTGTGGTTCTAAAATGCGCCTCAGGTAATGTACTACGATTTAAAGGGTTACCAGGCTGGGATGCGATTAAAATTTTACGTGCAATAGCATCATGCTCATTTAAATAATGTGCATTACCCGTAGCAATCACCGGAATATTATTTGCGTCACCAGCTTGGATTAAACGGTCATATATTTCATGCAATGTTTTATTATCTCTAACCAGTTCTCTATCTATTAAGTCTTGGTACAATGCTGGTGGCTGAACTTCAATAAAATCATAATATTTAGCTATTCTCTCAACTTGTGACTGATCTTTTTGCATAACTGCGGTGAAAACTTCTCCTTCATCACATGCTGAGCCAACAAGAATACCTTCACGATACTCATCTAAAAGTGAACGTGGAATTCTTGGCGTTCTATAATAATATTTAACGAGCGATGCACTCACTATTTTAAATAAATTCTTGAGTCCCTGTTGGTTTTGAACGATAAGTGTTACATGGTTAGGGCGAGCTCGTTTATATGCATCTTCATTAGATAAAGAGGTGTTGATATCTTGATGATTAGAAACTTCTGCTTCTTCTAATTGTTTTAGCATTTTAATAAAAATGTAAGCTGTAGCTTCTGTATCATAAATCGCTCTATGGTGTTGTGTTAATTCTACACCATATTTTTTAGCTAAGAAGTTTAGGCCATGTTTACCATACTCTGTATTGATCGTTCTTGATAATTCCAACGTATCAATCACACCGTTAGTTGAGGCGCCTAGATCAGCTTTTTCATAACCTGTGTCGATAAAGCCCATATCAAATGAAGCATTATGGGCTACAAAGATGGCATCTCCAACCCATTCTTTAAATTCTGTGAGTACTGTTTCAATTTCAGGAGCATCTACTAACATATCATCAGAAATATGCGTTAAATTTTTAATTGTTTCAGATAATCGTTCATGTGGATTACTGAAACGTTCAAATTTATCAATGATTTCTCCCTCTTTCACTTTAACAGCTGCAAGTTCAATAATTTTATCGTATTGGTTAGATAAACCTGTTGTCTCAACGTCAAACACAACATATGTTGCAGTTTTTAAGTCTATATCCTGTGGCTTATAAGCGATAGGTACACCATCATCTACCAACATACCTTCCATGCCATAAATCATTTTAATACCATTTTTTTCTGCAGCAGCATGCGCATCTGGAAATGCTTGTACAACGTTATGATCAGTAACTGCTATAGCTTTATGACCCCATTTTGCAGCTTGATCTACATATGCACTTATATTAGGTATGCCGTCCATCTGGCTCATCGAAGAATGTAAATGGAATTCAACACGTTTTTCTTCAGCTTTATCTTGTTTAACTGCTTTCTTGATTTCTTCAATATCAGACATCATCATTACTAAGTCACGCACAAAAGAATCTTCTTCTATTCGACCTTGAGCGCGAACCCATTTACCTACACTTAAAGCTTTAAAATGCGCTAAATCGTCTTTGTTTTTTCTAGTAAACATTTTTAGCACTAAAGAATCTGTATAGTCTGTAACTTTCAACTCTACAATATGGCGTCCACTTTTTAGTTCTTTTAAGTTGATATCAAAGATAACACCTTCTACTGCAACTTTAAATTCTTCTTCTATGATGGATTCAATAGGTTTTACATTTTCTATTTGAATTGGTTTTCCAATTTGACATTTAGCGACAGTGCTTTCGTTATTATCTTGTTGTTTTGCTTTTTCAGCTTTCATTTTTTCTAATTTCTCTGTAGCTTCACGTGCGCTTTGCTCATCTTCTTGTTGAATATGAGCTTCGAGTGATGCTAAATCGTCACCGTTAGATGCATTATCTGTTTCAAATAATATTCTACTAATAGCAAATCCACATTGTTGAAAGGCTTTAATCAAACTGCCATTACAAGCTTTGTCAAAGTGATCACGTTCTATATCATTTTGACACATAACTTTGATGACATCTCCTGACATAATCAAACGTTTTTGTTTAAGTTGCCCTTTTACTTTTGGTGATAATTTAGTTTGATCAATACAGTGGCTAAAGTATTTCATTGCATATTCATCTTGATTCGCCTTATTCGTTATCGTGAAATTGCAATCTACTTTAGCTATTGTTTTAAATTCTTCAGTGATTGCATGTTTGAATAATAGATAATCTTCTATAGATAAAAAGTATGGAAATGTTATCTGAAATACCCAAGTTCGGTCGGTCGTTTTAACATCTACACGTGTTAATTCACTTTGTTCTAAAATTTCTGGGTCCAAATGGTCTGCAATTTTTATTTGGTCAGCTAGGATTTTAAATTTTTCCTGATTTGTCATTGACAAGACGATAACCACCTTACTAATAATTACACTACGTTTCCTGTTTTTAATATTCACTTTAAATATCAGCAAATATCGGCGTATGTATTTTTTACATTCTCTATAATATAACGGAAAAGATTGGATTTCTAATACTTAAACTTAAACTATATACCATTATAATAAATAATAACAAATGGGAGCGAGATTGAAATCAAAATTTCTAAATTGATTTCGTATTCCCGCCCCCCTGATTCGTTAGCCGTGTTCACAAATTTTTTGGCCAAAATTAACTTTAAATCAGTCAGTAATCACGTCATATTTTCATATATTTTTAATACATGAACGCCACGCCAGATATACTGGATGAATCATTGTTAGTTGTTTATTTATATGTCTATTTAGTGTAGTAACTTTTCCAATAAACATCATATATCTTTGTATTATAAATTCTTATATAATTCATTGACATAATGACTTAAATTATCTATTTGGACATCTTCACTTTCACCTGAATCCCGACGCTTAACTTCAACGACACCTTCAGCTGCGTTTTTACCGACAACTACTCGAATTGGTAAACCAATTAAATCTGCATCATTAAACTTAACACCTGCACGTTCTTTTCGGTCATCATAAAGCACATCACAATTCTCTTTTAATTGTGCGTACAATTGATCGCCTAATTCACGTTGCTCCTCTTTTTTAGGGTTGATTGTAATCAAATGTAAATCAAAAGGTGTCACAGATTTTGGCCAGATTATTCCATTGTCATCGTTATTTTGCTCTACAATAGCACTTAGCGTTCTAGAAATACCTACGCCATAACACCCCATTAATAATGGTTTGGCCTTGCCTTGGTTATCTAAAAATGTAGCGTTCATTGCTTCGGAATATTTAGTGCCAAGTTTAAATACTTGCCCAACTTCTATGCCTTCTGCAAAGTTAGCAACACCAGATCCGTCTGCTAGCTGTTCACCTTCTAAAATAAATCTAAAATCACCATAAGCATCTATTTCAAAATCGCGACCAACATTAGCGTTTAATAAATGGTAACCATCCTCATTTGCACCTACAACCATGTTATTTAAATCTTTTATAAAATGATCTGCATAGATTTTGATATCCTTGTCAAAAACTGGTCCAAGTGAACCTGGTGAAGCACCTAATAGATTTTTTATTTCATCTTCAGTAGCTAATTGAATATGATCTGTTTCAAAATATGCTTTTAATTTAACGTCATTAATTTCATGATGACCACGAACGAGTATCATAATAAATTCACCATCAACATTAAATACCATAGACTTGATAATCTCATCCAATGGTTTGTTTAAAAATGTGGCTAATTCTTGCGCAGTATGAACTTGAGGCGTTTCTATTTTTGTTAATTCAGCAATTTCAACATGTTTCTCATTTGGATGATAAATGACTTCTGCTTTTTCAATATTAGCAGCATAGTCACTATTTTCGCTGTATACGATTGTATCTTCACCAATTTCACTTAATGCCATAAACTCGTGCGTATGGCTGCCACCAATTGCTCCAGAATCAGCAACCACCGGACGAGCGTTGATACCAACACGTTTAAATATACGCACGTAAGCATTGTACATATCTTGATATGTTTCATCTAACGATGTCTCATCTGCATGAAATGAATAAGCGTCTTTCATGATAAATTCACGACCACGAAGTAAACCAAAACGTGGACGTTTTTCATCTCTATATTTAGATTGTATTTGGAATAATGTAAGTGGTAATTGTTTATATGATTTAAGTTCATCTCTTACAACAGAAGTCACAAGCTCTTCATGTGTTGGTCCAAGCGCGAATTCACGGCCATGACGATCTTGCAAACGCATTAATTCTGGGCCATATGCATCCCAACGACCTGATTCTTCCCATAGCTCTGCTTTTTGTAATGCTGGCATTAAAATTTCAACAGCATCGATGCGTTCCATTTCTTCTCTTACAATCGTTTCAATATGATTTAAAACCTTTGTAGCAAGTGGTAAATAACTATAAATTCCACTTGTGCTTTGTTTAATCAAACCTGCTTTTAACAGAAGTCGATGACTTAAAGCTTCAGCAGCAGCTGGTACTTCTTTCATCGTTGGTATAAATACTTTAGATTGTTTCATTTAAATGCTCTCCTTTTATAAGAAATAACGTTGAATATCATTCCATGTAACTAATACCATAACAATTAATACAAATACTGCACCTATAGCAATAATCGTAGTTTCAGCTTTTTTGTTAAGTGGTTTTCTGAAAATAGCTTCATAAATAACAAATAAGATACGACCGCCATCCAGTGCTGGAATTGGTAATAAGTTCATTAAACCTAAATTCACACTTAGTAATGCAGTCCAAGAAATTAAATTAATAATACCAGTCTTAACTACAGAGTCGACAGTGTGATAAATTCCAACTGGTCCATTGAGCATGTCGAAAGAGAATTGACCCGTAAAAATACTCGCAATCATACTTAAAATCGCAGTAAATATCAATTTTCCTGCTTCTAACGAACGCTCTACGCCCGACACAATCGGTTTAAATAACGTGTGTTCAGTTGTTGCAGTATAACCTAATAAATATTTGGTTTCTGAATGTGTTTTGGTAAGTTTTTGTTCTACCTTTTTAGGTTTCACTTGTAATGTTTCTGTTTTACCATCACGTTCTACTTTTATTTGCGTATTGTTGTTTTTTATCTGTGATACTGCATTATCAATATCAGATTTACTATCGATAGAATGATGATCGATTTTTACAATCTTGTCTCCCGATTGCAAACCTGCTTGAGCTGCTGGCGTATCTTTGGCTACTTCGTCAACTGTATTCGTTGGCGTTCCTTGGTAATAAGCCAAGCCAATAAATAATACTAATGTAAGCAAGAAATTAAACAACGGACCCGCAAATAACGTCAAGAATTTTTGATAAGGTTTTTTGTGTGTAAATTGACGATTTCTTGGCGCAATTTGAATTAAGCTACCATTTTCTACAAAATAAGCTTTATTCGCTATATGGTAACGATGTCTTTCTTGATCATATGCCGTTACACCTTCAATAAATAAATCTTCTTTAAAATCACATTGTTTTACTTCAATTGCTTCGATTTGTTGAAATTTATGTTGGTCGTCTAGAATGATATGTGTAATCTCATCTTTATCATTTAGCTTTATTTTAACATGCATGCCCGGTTGAACGGGAGGTTCTTCCAATCCATCTCCTGCCATTCGTACGTAACCCCCAACAGGCAGCAAACGGATGGTATATAGCGTTTCATTTTTCCTGAAACTAAAAATTTTAGGCCCCATCCCAATTGCAAATTCTGGGCACATGATGCCAGCTCTTTTAGCAAAAAACATATGACCGTATTCATGAACTGTTACAAGAATACCGAAGACGATTATAAAAGAAATGATTGTCACTAGAAAACTCAAATTGATACACCTCATATTTTCCGAAAAATTGTTCCATTATTTGTAATTTATTATAATCTATAGAGCGATATATTACTTTTGATTATAAAATTATAACATAACAGTACTAACTGATACACATAACTTGAAACAGTATTAAGAAAATAATACTGCTTTTGTGACATAAATACTTTATATTATCTTTGTTTGTGAAAAGGAGTTAAAAAATCAAATCACTGATAATATAATCAGTATTTAATTTATTAACTCCTTGATTTTACGATTATACAATTTTAAAAGCACATCTTTTCTTGTAAAATCACTTAAATTAAGAAAATGTTTAAAAGTGGTAACACAAACATAAAACTATCGAAACGATCTAATATACCACCATGACCGGGTAAAATTCGGCCAGAATCTTTCACGCCAAAATGGCGTTTAAAACCTGATTCTACTAAATCGCCTAACTGGCCAAACATGCTCAATACAACAGTACATAATAATAATAACCAAACCGTAATACCAAAATCCACAAAAATCATCATAATAAGTGGAACAATTAAACTACAAATAATGCCTCCTATAAAACCTTCAATGGTTTTATTAGGACTGATTACAGGCCATAATTTATGTTTGCCCATTAATCTACCGAAAATATAAGCACCAGTATCTGTAGACCAAACGATTAAGAAAGCTAATAGTATGTAATGTAATCCTTCAGATCTCGTTTCATAAAGATACATAAAGCCTATACCTACATAAGCGATAGACATAAGACAAAATGCGGCATCCATAAAGCTAAATCTATTCTTAGAAAGCACTGTATAACTTAATAAAATAAAACTCATTGCTATTAAAGATTTTAATTGAAAATCATTTACCCATGCTCCAGCTTCGTGTGGCAACATAATAATTAAAATACCTAATGCACTTATAATTCCTGGAATGGACAAAAACTTAATCATATTCATATTCAGCAATTCTTTAAGGCCAATAAACGCTAACAAATATGAAAACAACATTAAAATAAGGCCACCCTTTAACAATACAGGAAGAAAAACAATAAGTGCTATGATTGCTGTTAAAGTTCTAACTTTCATACTATTCTCCTAACCATTTATAATCCGCCAAAGCGTCTTTGCCGAGATTGATAAATTTTAATACAGTTTATTAATTCTTCTTTATCAAAATCTGGCCAAAATTTTTCATTGAAAATAAATTCACTGTAAGATACTTGCCAGATAAGAAAGTTACTAATTCGTTGTTCTCCTGAAGTTCTTATTAAAAGGTCTGGATCAGGATAACTATGTGTCATCAAATACTCGTTAATCATCTGTTCGGTTATTTGATCACTGGATGACCCCTCTGAAGATAATTTCTCATAAATTGATTTTACACTGTGAACAATTTCAGCACGTCCACCGTAATTAATTGCAAAAATTAATTTTAAACCAGTATTGGTTTTAGTCTTTTCTTTCGCTTTATCTATGGCCTCAAGCGTTGCTTTTGGCAATTCTTTTAAAAAACCAATTGTTTCAACTTTGACATTGTTTTCGATTAATTCTGGTAAAAACGTTTTTAAAAAGTTAACCGGTAAGTTCATGATATAATTGACTTCATTCTTAGGTCTCGTCCAATTTTCTGTTGAAAACGCGTAAAGTGTTAAGTACTTAATACCTAAATCACTAGCTTCTTTAGTTATTTTTTTAATTGTTTGCATACCTTGGTAATGGCCTTTGATTCTAGGCAATTTCCTTTGTTTAGCCCATCGACCATTACCATCCATAATGATAGCAACATGGTTAGGTACATTATGTAAATCTATTTCACTATTAGATTCTATAGGCTGGTTTTTTTTCTTCTTGTTTAACTTTTTAAACATGGTATTTCCTCCGAGCGTTATCATCTCTGCTTATTATTAATAGGTTTTAAATGCAATTATCTACCATTTTATCATACTAGATAAGCGCAATGAATAAACAAATAAAAAAACTGTACCAAAGTCTGATTTGATACAGTTCAGATAAATTTATAATATGCTTCTTTTCAAATCTCAAGTATTAAAAAGTTTATGCCTACTGTTGATTTGAAGTCATATCATCATTACCATGTTTATACTGACATAATATCTTGTTCTTTTTCTTCTAATAATTTATCAATGTCTTTTATAGAATCGTCAGTTATTTTTTGAACTTCATTAGTTTGAGTTCTTAAGTCATCTTCAGTGATGTCACCGTTTTTTTCTTGCTTTTTAAGCTCATCATTTGAATCACGGCGCACATTCCTAACTGCAACTTTAGAATCTTCACCAATTTTTTTAACTTCTTTTACAAGTTCTTTACGGCGTTCTTCTGTTAAGGCAGGTATACTTATACGAATAATTTCGCCATCGTTGGATGGGTTGACGCCTAAGTTTGCTGCATTAATTGCTTTTTCAATATTACCAACAGATGATTTGTCATATGGAGAAATGACTAAAAGACGTGCTTCTGGCACACTGATACTAGCAAGTTGTTGAACTGGCGTAGGTGCACCATAATAATCTACTGTAACGCCATTTAGCAAGTTTGAATTTGCTCTACCCGCACTGATATTTGCTAGTTCTCTAGATAAACTGTCAATCGATTTTTTCATTTTTGTTTTCGTGTCATTAATTATGTCACTCATTTTCATACACCTCTAAATTATTTTGTAATTAATGTTCCTATTTTTTCACCCATAACAGCACGTTTAATATTACCTTCTTCTGTTATAGAAAATACATTTAATGGAATATTGTTATCCATACAGAACGAAGATGCTGTCGAGTCCATGACTTGTAAACCTTCTTGAAGCATTTGAATATGCGTTAAGTGTTCATATTTTACTGCGTTTTCGTCTACTTTAGGGTCTGCAGAATAAACGCCATCAACATTATTTTTACCCATTAAGATAACATCTGCTTCCACTTCAGCAGCACGTAAAGCAGCAGTAGTGTCAGTAGAGAAATATGGATTCCCTATTCCAGCTGCAAAAATGACAACCCGTTTTTTCTCTAGGTGTCTGATTGCGCGTCGACGAATGTATGGTTCTGCAACTTGTTTCATTTCGATGGATGTTAAAACACGTGTATCACAATCTAATTGCTCTAGGCTATCTTGTAGCGCTAAAGCATTCATAACAGTAGCCAACATGCCCATATAATCTGCAGTACCACGGTCCATACCGAGGTCACTACCCGTTTTACCTCTCCAAATATTACCTCCACCAACAATAACTGCAATCTCACAATCCATTTTTGCAACTTCAGCTACTTGTTGAGCAACACTTTTAATAATAATCGGGTTAATTCCAAATCCATCATCGCCTGCGAGCGCTTCACCACTTAATTTTAAAACGACACGTTTATATTTAGAAGTTTGAGCCATTGTCTTATCCTCTCTATTGTAAAAATATGTATTTGATACAAGTAAAGAAGACACAGTAGGCCTTCCAATATAAAAGTAAATCTTTCATACGGCGCACAAAAGGTGTCTTCTTTCTTGTTCAAACTATGAAAAATTATTTCATTTGTCCTTTTACTTCGTCAGCAAAGTTTTCTTCACGTTTTTCCATACCTTCGCCTACTTCATAACGTACGAAGTCAACTAGTTTTCCACCTTTTGATTTCAAGAAAGCTTCAACTGTTTGGTCAGGATCTTTAACAAAGTTTTGGTCAACTGCACAAATTTCTTGTAAATATTTACGTAAACGGCCTTCAACCATTTTTTCAACAATTTTTTCTGGTTTACCTTCGTTTAATGCTTGTTGTTTTAAAACTTCTTTTTCATGAGCGATTTCATCTTCGTTAACTTGTTCTGATGAAACGTATTTAGGATTGATTGCAGCAATATGCATTGCAACATCTTTAGCAGCATCGCCATCCGTTGTACCTTCAACAACTGTTAACACACCGATACGGCCGCCCATGTGTAAATAAGAACCAAATGCATCATTGTCAGATTTTGTTCTCACAGCAAAACGACGGATACTTAATTTTTCACCGATTGTAGAGATTGCTTCTTTCATACGTTGGTCAACACTTTTACCGTCAGCTAATTCTGTTTCCAATAAAGCATCTACAGTTTCAACTTTAGTATCTAAAATTTGGATAGCAATTTCTTTGACTAACTCTTGGAAACCTTCGTTACGTGCTACGAAGTCAGTTTCAGAATTAATTTCTACAATTGCTGCTTCATTACCTCTTTCTTCAACGTGTACTAAACCTTCTGCCGCAATACGGTCAGCTTTTTTAGCTGCTTTTGCAATACCTTTTTCCCGTAGGAAATCAATTGCTTTATCGATGTCACCGTCAGTTTCTGTTAACGCTTTTTTACAGTCCATCATGCCAGCGCCAGTTTTTTCACGTAATTCTTTTACAAGTTTAGCTGAAATTGCCATTTCGTATTCCTCCATTATTTAATAAATTTTATTATATTTATTTTAAAAAAAGGTGATAAGCTTAAATATCTTATCACCCATTTTACATTATTCTTAGTTTGATTCAACAGAAGTGTTTTCTTCAGTTGTTTCTGCTTCAGTAGCTTCTTCTTTTGATTCATTCAAATCAATATTTTGTTCTGCAGCTACTTCTTCATTTGATACACCTTGTTGACCTTCTAAGATTGCATCTGCCATTTTACCAGTTAATAATTTAACGGCACGGATAGCATCATCGTTTGCAGGGATAACATAATCGATTTCATCTGGATCACAGTTAGTATCCACAATACCAACGATTGGGATGTGTAATTTACGTGCTTCAGCAATTGCGTTGCGCTCTTTACGAGGGTCAACTACAAATAATGCTTGAGGCATAGATTTCATATCACGAATTCCGCCTAAGAATTTAATTAAACGGTCATATTCTTTTCTAAGTTCTACAACTTCTTTTTTAGGTAATACTTCGAATAAGCCATCTTCTTCCATTTTTTCAATTTCAGAAATACGATTAATACGTTTTGAAATTGTTTTATAGTTAGTTAAAATTCCACCTAACCATCTTTGGTTAACGTAGAATTGACCTGCACGTTCTGCTTCAGCTTTAACTGATTCTTGTGCTTGTTTTTTCGTACCAACGAATAAAACTTTTCCGCCATCTTCTGAAATTTGTTTCATGAAGTTGTACGCTTCTTCAACTTTTTTCACTGTTTTTTGTAAGTCGATAATATAGATACCATTTCTTTCAGTGAAAATGTATCTTTTCATTTTTGGGTTCCAACGGCGTGTTTGGTGACCGAAGTGAACGCCTGCTTCTAGTAATTGTTTCATTGAAATTACTGCCATAATTAAAATCCTCCTACTGGTTTTTTACCTCCACAAAAAGCTCATATAAACACGATAATTTAATATCGCACCCTTTATACTTCTGCTTTTCGTGTGCGTATTGGCTTTATAGCCGTGAATAAATATATCATACCTATACGTATAAAGCAATAGTTCAGTTTACAATTTCTCATTAATAAGTGGCTGAGCGGTTAGTTTATGTCTCAGCCACTTATTATGTTATGAATGAATGTCAAATAGGCCTGATATGATGCTTACTCAACTCTTTGGGGGTAATTTTTAAAGACATCCTTTCTCGAAAAACTGACCCAAAAATGTCTCTTATACATAAACTTGGTTCATATCGCCTTTCAAGGAGCAAATTCAACATAAGCTTTATCCCGAGCGCTCGCTTTGTGATGAATTATTTAATTCTTTCTAATTCATCTAAGAATTTTTCTTTTTTAACTTTAATGAATGTTCCTTTCATGCCTAATGAACGGGATTCAATAACGCCTGCACTTTCTAATTTACGCAAAGCATTTACAATAACAGAACGTGTAATCCCTACTCTGTCTGCTACTTTTGAAGCAATCAATAAACCTTCTTTACCGCCTAATTCTTCAAAAATGTGTTCAATTGCTTCGCTTTCTGAATAGGATAGTGAATTAATCGCCATATTTATTGCTGCTTTATCTCGCGCTTCTTGCTCAACTTCATTGTGTTTTTCACGTAATATTTCCATACCGATAACTGTAGCAGCGTATTCACCTAACACTAAGTCATTTTCAGAAAAATCATCTTGTACACGCCCAAGCACTAATGTCCCCAATCTTTCTCCACCACCTAATATTGGAAAGATTGTTGATTTACTATCTTTAAACACGTCTTTATTTTCAGGTGGGAATACTGATAAATCACTTTCTATGCCAATGTTAGATTGCGTTTCTTTTACATCCATCAATTTATCTGTATATTCAACAGGTATATGTCGGTTTTCTAACATTTGAATAATACGTTCATTTTTTAGAAGTTCATTTAAACTTGATCCTAAAATTTTCCCTTTTCTTGATACGATAAAAACATTCGTTACCGTTACGCTACTTATCGTTTGTGCTACGTCTTTAAAATCTACAGCAATACCTTTATGTTTTTGCAAAAGTGTATTTAATTCTCTAGTTTTCGATAATAAGCTCATATTCCTACTCCTTTTTATTTATATTATAAAATAAACGCACTTAAATCTTTGTTCGTTGAAATTGATTTCAACTTATCATCAACGTATTGAGGCGTGATATCAACTACTGCATGTGGCATACTTGGTGCTTCAAATGATAAATCTTCTAACATTTTTTCAAGTATTGTATGCAACCTACGTGCACCAATATTATCAGTATCTTGGTTAACTTGGAATGCAATTTCTGCTAAACGTTTAATTGCATCTTCTGTGAAATTAACCGTAACCTGTTCAGTTTGGAGCAATGCTTCATACTGTTTAACCAGTGATAGTTTAGGCTCTGTAAGGATTCTTACAAAGTCTTCTACAGAAAGACTTTCTAATTCAACACGAATTGGGAAACGGCCCTGTAATTCTGGAATTAAATCACTTGGTTTTGAGACATGGAAAGCCCCTGCACCAATGAATAGCATATGTTCAGTATTAACAGTACCATATTTAGTTTGGACCATGCTACCTTCAAGTATAGGTAAAATGTCTCTCTGTACACCTTGACGCGAAACATCTTGGCCTGAACTTTGATTATTAGTTGCGACTTTATCTATTTCGTCAATAAAGATAATTCCCATTTGTTCAGCTAATTCGATTGCTTCTTGGTTAGCAGTTTCTTGGTCGATAAGTTCATCCGCATATTCATCTGTCAATATATTACGTGCTGTTTTAACTGGAACTTCTCTTTCAACTTTTTTCTTAGGCATTAATTGGTTCATCATATCTTGCATTTGTTGATTTTGATTTGTTCCTAGCATACCTAAAGCGCCAGGGTCTTGTTCAACTTTTAATCTAACTTTCTCTTCTTCAAGCTCGCCATTTAATAATTGTTGTTTAATCTCAGAACGTTTTGTCTTGATTTCTTCAGTTGGAGTTTCTTCTTCTTCTTCATTATTTTGACCGAAATTGGGTATTGCTCCGCCAAAAAGAGATTCTAATGGATTACTACCATTGCTATTATTAGCCTTTTTCTTCATACTGGGAACTAAAAGTTTTACTAATTTTTCATTTGCTTTGGTTCTTGCTTCGTCTTTAACTAAAGCTTTTTTCTGATCTTTAACTAATCTGATAGCGATGTCAACTAAATCTCGAACCATGCTTTCCACATCACGGCCGACGTATCCTACTTCTGTAAACTTCGTGGCTTCAACTTTAATAAAAGGTGCGCCAACAACTTTAGCCATTCGTCTCGCAATCTCTGTTTTACCTACACCCGTTGGACCAATCATCAATATATTTTTAGGTGCAATTTCTTGTTTTGCTTCGTCTGACAATAAGCTTCGTCTATATCGATTTCTTAATGCTACTGCCACTTTGCGTTTTGCATCATCTTGACCGACAATGTATTCGTTAAGTTTTGAAACGATATCTTTTGGCGTTAATTTAATACCATTCGACTCCATAGAAAAAAATACCTCCGTAACTATGAATTTCTCATTTTAAATTCCGTTATTTATTATACAATAATATTGTTGTTTACGCTCTTTTCTGCTTTATCACTTTTTACTTCAAAAATATTTTATTTAAAGTTCTTCCACGACAATTTGGTCATTAGTAAATACACATATGTCTGACGCAACTTTTAAACTTTCATAAGCCATTTCGCGTGCACTTAAATCAGTCGCGTGACGTTTTAATGCTCTACCAGCACTCAATGCGTAGTTACCGCCTGAACCAATTGCAATTAAATCATCATCTGGCGCAATAACTTCTCCAGTTCCACTAACAACAAGTATGGATTCTTTATCCATAACAATAAGCATCGCTTCTAGTTGTCTTAATTGCTTGTCGCCTCTCCATTCTTGTGCTAATTCAACTGCAGCTCTTTCTAAATTGCCGTTAAATTGTTGTAATTTTGTTTCGAATTTTTCAAATAATGTAAACGCGTCTGCAACACTACCTGCAAAGCCGGCTAATACTTTATCATTATATAAACGTCGCACTTTTCTAGCAGTTTGTTTCATAATTACTTGTTCTCCAAGTGTAACTTGACCATCACCAGCCATTGCTGAATGACCGTTATGTTGGACTGCAAAGATGGTCGTAGCATGAATAGATGTACTCATATACTAATTCTCCTTTTTTGCACGAGGATGTGCATTTAAATATACTTTTTTCAACTGTTCATTAGTAACATGTGTATAACGACTTGTAGTCGATAAATTAACATGACCTAATAATGATTGCACGGTACGTAAATCCGCGCCTTGATTGAGCATATGTGTTGCAAATGTGTGTCTTAATTTATGTGGATGTATATCAGTCACGCCTGCTGTCCGTTTCACTACATCGTTCAACACATAACGAACGCCACGCTCAGTAATTGGCGCACCGTTCATATTGACTAGCAAATAATCGTTCTCATTCCCTTTTTTCGGGCTAAATGATTCTAAATAATGTTCAATACTTTGCTTACAAAACTCTCCAAATGGGATAAAACGTTCTTTGCCACCTTTACCTAAAACCTTAACACCTGGCAAGTTCATATCCAAATCTTGTTCTTTTATATTAACTAACTCTGAAACTCTAATGCCAGTTGCATATAAAAGTTCCAAAATCACACGATCTCTCAAACCTTTTTTTAGGTCTTTTTCTACTGTATGAAATAATGCTTCCATTTCTTCTTCATAGAAAAAATGTGGTAAATATTGTTCTTTCTTAGGATGTACTAATTGTATAAATGGATTTATGACGTTTTCGTCTTGAACCATCCAGTATTCGTAAAAACTTCTCAGCGTAGAAATTTTACGAGAAACTGATGTTCTTTTCAAGTTTTTTGAATATAAATAACTCAAGTAGTTTCTGGCATCTTTATATTCAAATGTTTTTAAGCTTAAATATTCTTGGTTTAAAAAGTCATTAAATTGCTCTAAATCATCATAGTATGATTTCAAAGTATGCTCTGAAAATTGACGTTCTACTTTAAGCATGTATAGATATGCTTGCTGGATTTCTTCCAATAAAAACCCCTCCATCAACATAAATTGTAGCATATCGATAGAGGGAACTGCGAAACATAACTATTAAATTGAGGAAAACTTTCTTAATTTTCTGAAACAACATAGATTAGTTATAAATTCTACAATGTTTGTTTATAATTATCTAAATATGTTAATGCTCTGTGAGCAAGTTGTTCATAACGGGCTTTTTTATCTTTAATTTTTTCGTCTAAAGATGGTAATAAACCAAAATTAGCATTCATTGGCTGGAAGTTTTTTTCGTTTTTCGCATGTGAAATATAATAAGCCATGCTGCCTAGCATCGTTTCTCTAGGAAAAATAACTTTCCCTTTATTTTCGATTTTATGAGCGACATTGATACCAGCGATTAAACCACTTGCAGCACTTTCTACGTAGCCTTCTACGCCAGTCATTTGACCAGCGAAATGAAGTTTTTCTCTTCCTTTTAATTCATAAGTTTCAGTTAAAACGTCTGGAGAATTGATAAAAGTATTTCTATGCATGACACCATATCTAACAATTTCAACATTTTCTAAGCCTGGGATTAGTTTGAGCACTTCTTTTTGAGCACCCCACTTCAAATGCGTTTGGAAACCTACTAAGTTATACAATGTTCCTGCTGCATCATCTTGCCGTAACTGCACAATTGCATACGGAAGTTCTCCAGTTCTAGGATTTTCCAACCCTACTGGTTTCATAGGTCCGAATAACAATGTTTTGCGCCCACGTGCTGCCATAACTTCAAAAGGCACACACCCTTCAAAATATTTTTCTTTTTCGAACTCATTTACTGGCGCTACTTCAGCTTCTAGCAATGCATCGTAGAATCGATTAAATTCATCTTCAGTCATTGGACAATTCAAATAAGCAGCTTCACCTTTATCATAACGAGATTTTAAATAAACTTTATCCATATCAATACTATCTTTTTCAACTATAGGCGCTGCTGCATCATAAAAGTATAATTGGTCTTTACCAGTAACTTCTACAATTTCAGTCGCTAGTTGGTTAGTTGTTAATGGTCCAGTTGCAATAATAGTATAACCCTCTGGTATACTGTTTATTTCTTCATTGATTACAGTTATGTTAGGATGCTTTTTTAATGTGTCAGTAATGTAACCAGCAAAATCGTGTCGATCAACAGCTAACGCACCACCGGCTGGAACACGTGCTTTATCAGCTGCAGTAATGATGAGTGAACCCATGCGCCTCATTTCTTCTTTCAATACACCAACAGCATTAGTCAATGCGTTACCACGTAATGAATTAGAGCAGACTAGTTCGGCAAATTTATCTGTATGATGTGCTGGCGTTTGCTTCACCGGTCTCATTTCAATTAAATTCACCTTTATACCTCTTTGAGCTAATTGGTATGCCGCTTCTGAACCAGCTAGACCAGCCCCTATAACATTGACAATTTGAGACATTTATTTTCCCCCTATACACAAAAATAGCAACTACGATTTTTTATTATAATATTAATAACATACATCTATGTTATAAAATATGAATCGTAAGTTGCTAATAACTATTAAAAAATGAAATTGTTACACTTTTCTAATAATCAATTTATATATAATTGTTATTTTTGCTCTTCTTCTTTGTAATCACAATTTGAGCAAATAACCTGACTTTTACGCCCTTGTTTTTTTTCAACTAAGTAATGCTTACATTTTGGACAGTCACGGCCGATTGGTTTATCCCAAGTTACAAAGTCACATTCTGGATATTTAGAGCATCCGTAAAAAATACGATTCTTTTTAGATTTTCGTTCAACAACGTCGCCTTCTTTACATTTTGGGCATGTTACTCCGATTGTTTTAACGATAGCTTTTGTATTTCTACAATCAGGGAAATTGGAACATGCCATAAATTTTCCATATCGACCCATTTTTATAACCATAGGTGCACCACAAACTTCACAATCTTCACCGGCAGGTTCATCTTTAATTTCAATTTTTTCCATTTCTTCTTCTGCACGCTCTACATCTTGCTTAAAGCTGCTATAAAAATCAGAAATAACTTTCTTCCAAGCAATTTCTCCTTCGGCCACTTTATCTAATAGCGTTTCCATATTAACTGTAAAGTCTACATCGATAATTTCAGGGAAATATTCTTTAACTTGCTCATGTACAATTTCACCTAACTCAGTTGGTACAAAGCGTTTGCTTTCATTCTTAACATAATTTCTTTTTTGAATTGTATCAATAGTTGGTGCATAAGTAGATGGGCGACCGATTTTCATTTCTTCTAACGTTTTTACGAGTCTTGCTTCCGTATAACGTGGTGGGGGTTGAGTAAAATGTTGTGAAGGTTCAATTTGAGTTGCAGTTACCATTTCACCTTCATCGATATTAGGTAATTTATTTTCTTTACCTTCATCACTGTCATCTTTTGTCTCAACGTATAAAGTCATAAATCCTTTGAATTTAATTGTTTGGCCATTTGCACGGAATTTTAAATCGTTCTGTGTTAAATCTAATGCTACTGTGTCTAAAATAGCTGGAGCCATTTGACTTGCAACGAATCGCTCCCAAATAAGTTTATATAGTCTATGTTGATCTCTAGTCAAGTAACTTTTCATTTCATTAGGTGTACGTAAAGTACTTGATGGTCTAATAGCTTCGTGAGCATCTTGATCTCCTTGACCTTTGGCCTTGCGATTCGAAGTATAATTATCACCATAAGTTTCTTTAATATAATCCTTTGCTTCATTCTTAGCTTGATCAGAAATTCTTGTAGAATCCGTACGCATATATGTGATTAAACCAACCGTACCTTGTTTCTTCAAGTCAATACCTTCATACAGTTGTTGTGCAAGCATCATTGTTTTACGCGCTTTAAAGTTTAATTTTCTCGCCGCTTCTTGTTGCAGCGTCGAGGTCGTAAAAGGATTAGCAGGATAACGCGTCTTTTCTTTTTTAGTTACTTTCGTTACTTCAAATTGATCTCCATCTAACTGGGACGTTATTGTTTCAACATCGTTTTTGTTTGTTAATTTGTATGGTTTATTTTTGTAATGAAGGAATTTAGCATTGAATTTTGATTTTTTGTATCTAAATTCGCCCTCAATTTTCCAATATTCTTCTGGTTTGAAATTTCTAATTTCATTTTCTCTATCTATCACTAATCTCAAAGCGACTGATTGTACGCGACCAGCAGAAAGACCTTTTTTTACTTTTTTCCATAAAACAGGAGAAATATTATATCCAACTAAACGGTCTAATATTCTTCTTGCTTGTTGAGCATCAACAAGTTCCATCTCAATGCCTCTTGGATGTTTAAAACTTTCTTTCACAGCATCCTTTGTTATTTCATTAAATACTACTCTATTTTCAGTTGAATCTTCTAAGTCTAATATGTTTGCCAAATGCCAAGCAATTGCCTCACCTTCACGGTCAGGGTCACTTGCTAAGAATATTTTTTTAGCTTTCTTAGCATGTTTTTTTAATTCTTTAACAACAGGACCTTTGCCGCGTATAGTAATATATTTGGGTTCATAGTCATTTTCTACATCTACGCCCATTTGGCTTCTCGGCAAATCTCTTACATGCCCCATAGATGCGATAACTTTATATTTTTTACCTAAATATTTTTCAATGGTTTTAGCTTTTGCAGGCGATTCAACTATGACTAAATTTTCTGCCAAAGTAGTTACCCCCTTGCATTTCTAATTACAAAGATAAATGATAAACGGTCTATTTTGTTTTTGTCAATGTTTTTAATTTTAAATTTATTTAATCACAGGAATAATTAGGTTTAAAATTAAGAAAAGTCATCGTTTATTCACATGTTATCACTGGCTGTAAATTTGAGCTTTAACGCATGCAAATAACCACAGAGAATTAATGATAATCTTCTATGATATCTTTTGCAGATATTACGATTTTGGCGCCTTCTTGCGCACTAATTAAATTACCCATTGTCATTTTATTAAATATTGACCCTGGTAAAACATACACTTCTCTATTTTGATCTAATGCACAATTTGTTGTTATAGATGTTCCACTATTGATTGTCGATTCTGTAATTAAAACACCTTTTGATAGACCACTAATAATTCTATTTCTTTCTGGAAAGTGATGTTTGAGTGGTTTTTGATATGGTAAGTATTCGCTAACGACTAATCCTTTTTGCTCCAGTTGCTTTCTGATAACGTATGTTGTCTTAGGATAATGGTTTAAGTGTCCAAATCCTAAAACTGCTATTGCAGGCATATGGTGCGCTAAAGCGTGTTGATGTGCTAATTTATCCGCGCCTTCTGCCAAGCCAGAAACAATTGTTAAATTTCTCTTTTTAAATGAAGGAAAAAGAATCCTTAAGGCCTCGTTTGTATAACTTGTAGCTTGCCTAGAACCAACAACCGCAAGACTTTGTGCATTTTGTGCCAATGATAGGTTTCCTTTATAAAAAAGTATAAGTGGAGGCTCAAATATTTCACGGAGTAAATTTGGATACGCAGTGTTTTTGATTCCGATGAATTTTACTTTCCACCTATCTAATTGTAATAAAATAGATTCGATATCATGCTTAATAAAATTATCATATATACTCATTTTTTTCGTTGATTTAATTTTAGTTAAATACAATTTCAACTTATACTGCTGTTCTCTCTTATTGTAAGAGCCAAAATCACATTCATAATTAAATAATTGATGTATTTGTCTCGTTGTCATTCCTGCAAAGCGTAACTTTAAGTATAGATGATTAATGTCCATTTATCGCTCTCCTTTATAACCTTATTATAAAGTAAAACGGCATAAAAACGGGTTACAAATTAGATTCATTTAAACAAGAAATGTAATCTATTTTTAAGAAGTAATTTTATAATTAATCAAAACCATAACCCAAATGCCCAAATCAATCAATAAAATAGACCTATCCAAAATTAATTTCAGCTACAACGCATGCTGAATTATTTTTGGATAGGCCTATGTATTTTTTACACGTGAAAACAGGGTGAACAACCCCACTTAAAATAGCACAAACTCCAACATATGTTGGAATTTGTGCTGGTTTTAATTTGATGCATTCATTATTACTGTTTGACAGTAAGTAACTGTTCATATATGCCTACTTCTTTAGCAGCTTCGATTAATGTTGTGCCAATTTCAGATGGTGTATCTGCAGTTTTCACACCACAACTATTAAGCGTTTTGATTTTCTCTTCTGCAGTTCCTTTACCGCCTGAGACAATAGCACCTGCGTGGCCCATACGTTTTCCTGGAGGTGCAGTTTGACCACCTACGAAACCTACAACTGGTTTGTCCATATTATCTTTAATCCATTCAGCAGCTTCTTCTTCTGCTGTGCCACCAATTTCACCAATCATTACAACTGCTTTTGTTTCATCGTCTTCATTAAATTGCTTTAATACATCAATAAAATTCGTACCATTGACCGGGTCTCCGCCAATACCCACTGCTGTTGTTTGACCAATGCCTTCTTCTGTCAATTGGTGTACTGCTTCATAAGTCAATGTACCTGAGCGTGAAACTACGCCCACATGACCTTTTTTATGAATATAACCTGGCATGATACCAATTTTACATTCATCAGCAGTAATAACACCTGGACAGTTCGGCCCAATAACACGTGTTTTCTTACCTTCTGAATAACGTTTCACCTTAACCATATCAATTACTGGAATATGTTCAGTAATACAAATCGCTAAGTCTAATTCAGCTTCTATACATTCTAAAATAGCATCTGCTGCAAATGGCGCAGGTACATAGATTACCGAAACCGTTGCACCAGTTTCTTGTTTAGCTTCTTCAACTGTATTAAAAACAGGCACGCCTTCTACTACCTGTCCGCCTTTACCTGGAGTTACCCCTGCAACAATTTGTGTACCATATTCAAGCATTTGTTTTGTATGGAAAAGTGCAGTAGATCCTGTGATACCTTGTACAATTACTTTTGTATTTTTATCTATCATTACGCTCATCTTAGCGTTCCCATCCTTTCCTTACGCTTCTTTTACAAGTTTTACGATTTTTTGTGCGCCTTCTGCCATTGTTGCAGCTGGTTCAATTGCTAATCCAGATTCTTTAAGGATTTCTTTACCTCTTTCAACATTTGTACCTTCTAAACGTACAACAAGTGGTAGTGTAAGTTCTACTTCTTTAACTGCAGCAACAATGCCTTCTGCGATAATGTCACATTTCATTATGCCGCCGAAGATATTTACAAAGATACCTTTTACATTTTTATCTCCTAAGATGATTTTAAATGCTTCAGTAACTTTTTCTTTAGTTGCGCCGCCCCCTACGTCAAGGAAGTTCGCTGGGTTTCCACCAAAGTGGTTGATTGTATCCATCGTTGCCATTGCTAAACCAGCACCATTTACCATACAACCAATGTCACCATCTAAAGCAATGTATGATAAATCATACTTAGAAGCTTCAATTTCTTTTGGATCTTCTTCTTCTAAATCGCGTAATTCTTGGATATCTTTATGTTTGAATAATGCATTATCATCAAAATTAAGTTTTGCGTCTAACGCAAGTACTTGACCATCACCAGTTGTCACTAGTGGGTTAATTTCTACAATAGAACAATCTTTTTCTATAAATACATTATAAAGTGATACTAAAAATTTAGCTGCTTTATTGATGGATTCTTTAGGAATATTAATGTTGAAAGCAATTCTTCTTGCTTGATAAGGCGCTAAACCAACAACTGGATCAATCGTTTCTTTAAAGATTTTTTCAGGTGTCTCAGCAGCAACTTTTTCAATTTCAGTACCGCCTTCTTCTGAAGCCATCAATGTTACTCTGTCAGTTGCACGGTCAATTACAAATCCAACATAATATTCTTTTTGAATATCGCAGCCTTCTTCTATGTAAAGGCGTTTAATTTCTTTACCTTCTGGACCCGTTTGATGTGTCACTAAGGTTTTACCTAACAATTCCTTTGCATATGTTTCCACTTCAGAAAGTGATTTTGCAATTTTAACACCGCCTGCATTACCTCTACCCCCAGCGTGTATTTGTGCTTTTACAACATATACATTTGAATCTAATTCTTTTGCTTTTTCCACTGCTTCATCTGCAGTGAATGCTACGCGTCCTTCTGGGACAGCAACGCCCATTGAACGAAATATTGCTTTACCTTGATACTCGTGGATATTCATTCTCCATCCTCCTGTTTCTTAGGTTAAGTTCACCTTTAATTATAGGAAATGAAAGCGCTATTGTAAACTCATTTAAACTACTTATTTCAATTCTTTTAATTTTATGATTATTTATAAAGTGATTTAATTGGTTCAAAAGTTTTTCGGTGTTCATTTAAAATCCCATACTGCTTAATTCCATCTAAATGTTGTTGTGTTCCATATCCAACGTTTTTTTCAAAACCATATCCGGGGCTTTTTTGAGCAAGTTTAATCATGTAACGATCTCTATTCTCTTTAGCTAAAACACTTGCTGCAGCTATCGATACACTTTTAGCATCTCCTTTAATTAATGATGTCTGCGGTATATCAGTCTCTAATGTCATTGCATCAATAAGAAGATGCGTCGGTTTTACTGGTAGCCCGTCAATCGCCCGATTCATTGCTAATTTTGTAGCTTCATAAATATTAATTTGATCAATTTCTTCAACAGATGCATAACCAAAAGCATACGCGTACAAATCTTCTAGTAATTGACTTTCCAACATTTTACGTTTTTTTGATGAAAGTTGTTTTGAATCATTAAGACCGGTAAACTGATGACCGCTATTTAAAATAACGGCACATGCTACAACTGGCCCAGCAAGTGGTCCTCTACCAACTTCATCAATACCGCAAACAAAAGCATTGTTATCTTTTTCTAATATTTGTGTTTCATAATAAGACATTGCTTCATATTGCTTTACCAATTGTTGGGCTTTGTCTAATTGTTTAAGTCGAGTCGCTATCGCTTTTTGAACTCCTATACGTTTGTCCATAAAATATGCTTGTTGTTGAATTGCTTTAATAGACTGAAGTTGAGTTAAATGTGCTTTAATTTCTTTTATTGTCTGTTTCATATTCTAAGGTTACACATCCATTTCTTTAATTACATCAAATGTGTAAGTGCCAATTTTAGCGTTTCTAACTTCATGAATAATTAAATCAATTACCGCTTCGTAATCCACTTCGTTCCCACTACGTAATAATCCCCTACGACGTCCGATAGCATCGAACCATTCAATGTTTTCCGCTTCTATAGCAACATCAACTTTATAGTGGTTTTTAAGCCCTTCATAGTCGTGTTCCTTTAAGAATTCTAAACCATAGATGGCAACTTCATCTAAATGAACAATACTATCTTTAATTGCACCCGTAATACTTAATTTTTTTCCTACTAATTGGTCTTCAAATTTAGGCCATAAAATCCCCGGCGTATCTAACAACTGAAGTGAATTACCGATTTTAATCCATTGTTGTTGCTTTGTTACTCCAGGTGTATTACCTGTTTTAGCAATAGATTTATGCGCTAATTTATTAATTAATGTAGACTTGCCTACATTTGGGATGCCGACAATCATAGCTCTAATTGCACGTGGTTTTAAACCCTTTTTCTTTTCACGTTCAAATTTTTCTTGTGTCGCTTTAATAGCAGCTTGCTCTACTAATTTCAAACCTTTACCATGCTTAGCGTCGATTGCAACTGG
Organism: Staphylococcus sp. GDY8P120P; assembly: GCF_017892065.1. Classification (NCBI taxonomy): domain Bacteria; kingdom Bacillati; phylum Bacillota; class Bacilli; order Caryophanales; family Staphylococcaceae; genus Staphylococcus; species Staphylococcus sp. GDY8P120P. Next base: position 216,040 of record NZ_JAESKI010000003.1, read on the forward strand.
GTAATACCCTTTACACTTGAAATATGATTCCCATTTTTCTAATTCTTTTAAATTTGCCATATCTTTTTTATTTAAGATCACAACTCTTGGTTTTTGCTGTATGACTTCATCAATCATTGGATTACGTGAACTATAAGGAATACGAGCATCTACAAGTTCAAATACAACATCTACTTTTTTTAATTGTTCAGCAACTTCGCGTTTTGCTTTTGCCATGTGGCCTGGATACCATTGGATTACCATTTGCTTCACCTTTCTTATACTGTATTTTCAATATTTTAAAATTTATTCCTCTATTATTTGACCTTAAAATGATAACATGTTGCTCGATTAAAGATAAATAAAAATTTTGCTTTACTTTACGATGATAATCACTATTTTACAGTATTTTTTTGTTGTAAGCTCTAATTAATTAAATCATTGTATCATTAGTACTGAATTTACATCTTCAACGCGTTGTAATGATTTAAATATATTTTTAAAATCACTATTATTTAATATAGATAAAATAATAGTAATTTTTATCAATCATTCAAAAAAATGGTTACAATAGAATTAAATTGACTTAAATTACAGGAGATTATTCATGAAAAGGATACTTATTTACATAATACTAAGCTTTATATTAGCAATCATTGGTCATGGATATGTTATTTACAGATTTATTAGTGATGGTATTTTATTTACTGGTCCTAATGATGGTATGGAGCAAATGGTACCTATTCAAATGTATTTATATGATAAATGGAGTCAAGGACAATGGTTTTACGCAACTGATTTCGGTTTAGGTGGAGATTTTTTCACTGACTTAAGTTATTATTTTTCAACAAATATCTTGTTTATATTAAACGTTTTATTTATCTTTGCGGTGGATTTATGCTTTCATTTAAATACACAAGATGTGATGTTTTGGATGACAAACGCAATTGTTATCTCAATCATTAAATCTAGTTTAGCTATGTTAGCAACATTTGGTTTTGTACGAAGAATAACTAATAATACAATTATTTCCTTACTGACTTCATACATTTTTGTCATATCACCTATTTATTTTAGGTTTACTGTATATTGGCCCTTTTTTAGTGATATTTTTATATTATTGCCTCTATTATTATGGTCTATTGAATTATATTTACAAAAAGGAAAAAAGGGTATATTTATTTTGATAGTAACCTTATCCTTAATTAATAATTTTTATTTTGCTTATTATCAATTAGTAGTAGGTTTAATTTACTTTATAGCTAGATTGATTTTTAAACATAGACACGACATAATCCCTAGATTCAAAGCCATATATACATTATCTACGGCTGCGCTATTGTCTCTTGGATGTAGCCTTTTCTTTTTTTATCATGGGATACAAGCTTATTTAAATAATAGACGTATACCTTTTGATGGAAACGTAGACGCCTTTGAACCATTTAATCAAAATACCAACTTGTTTTACGATAATTATTTAATTGTCATTTTATATATAGTGATACAAGCTTTGTTATCATTTAAGCTTTATAAACATTTTTATTTTAAACTTTTTGCTATTTTTATGATTATGTCCATAGGTGCTCATTTTTTACCATTTGTCGACCAGTTATTTAACGGGTTTTCTGCGCCTCAAAAAAGATGGCATTATTTAATTGCTTTTAATGCTGCAATGCTCATGGGGTTATACGCAAAATATTTTAGTACATTAACTATCAAAAACTACATATTTTCTTCAATAGTAAGTTTAGGTTTTGTTTTTGTCAGTGCATGGGTCTATGATACATATGTATCCTGGCTATGGTTTACACCGATTGTCAGTTTAGTTGGTTTATTAGTATTATGCGTCAAAGCGTCCATTTATCGTAATAAATTATCTTATTTTTACTATATTGCCATAATGATTCTTGCAACATTAGTAGCGGATGTTTTTATACGAAATCAAATTTATTTTGAAGATCACGTTGAACGTGCAAATAATGATTATGTTAATGCAAGTCTTTTTAATACGCCATTACAACATCAATTAGTATCTCAAATGAACTATTCTAAATCAGAAGACGAACGTATCGATTGGCGTGTTAATGAACAAGATAATACACCAATGTACCAATTTTTTAAAGGTACAAGTATATACTCAAGTATTTTTGACCATAACATTTTAGATTATTATTATGACGCGTTAAAAATCAATTTACAATCTGAATCTGTAAGCAGATATCAATCTACTAATGGTAGACAAAATATTAATAGTTTATTTTCAATTAAATATTTAATGTTAAAAGATTATCAAGATAACGTGCCTGCGTATTTTAAAAAAGTTGAAAGTAAAGGACAATACCAAATTTATGAAAATACTTTAAATTTACCTTCAGTCAAAGTAACCAACCATTTATATGATGCTCAAAAATTAAAGACGCCTATTGATAGAGAACATGCAATGTTAGATGGTGTCATTATCAATGATAAAGGGAAATCATACACTGATAATGCCAATAATCTTAAAAATAGTACTGATATATCATCCAAAAATATAGATTTTAGGGATAATAACCAGATTTATCTGCCTCAATCAAATGGCAGCATACAAATACACGTACCTAGTGATTTAAGAGAACGCTATACAGACTTTTATTTAACTTTGAAAATCAGACGCGGTCAACCCGATAGTAATTACACGATTAATATTAATAATTATGCCAATCAGCGTTTATATAATAATTCAACGTATAAAACTGGGGTCGAAACTCAATTATATAGGACGCAACCAGATGAAAATGGTAATATTAATATTACGCTTAGCCCAAATGGAAACTATCATTTTAAAATTCTAAGCCTTCATGGTGAAAACTATAATAAGCTTAAACGTGCGTTTAAGTTACAACAAAACAACCACTATAAAGATATTAAAAATGGCGTTAAGATGACATTAGCGCCGCATCAAAAAGGCATCGCGACGGTTAATATACCTTTTCGTGACAGTATGATAGCTTATGTAGATCATAAAAAGGTAAAACCTATAAAAGTCAATTATATGATGACAGGTATCCCTGTTTCAGAAAATGATAGCAACATAGTTATTAAATACCGCCCTAAATATTGGTTTACAATGATTACAATTTCAGCTATATGTATCGTAATAAGTGTTTTTTGGTGTTTAATCAAAAAATTTAAATTTAAATAAAGGAGTTTGTCTGAGATGAGGTATGACCATGTTTCATAGACTTTGGTCTCACAAATTAACAAGATTTTTATGTATTTTTTTAATGGGAATAGCAGTAGCATTATTAACTTTCACACCGCATATTTACCACTATTTGACTCAGGGTATTGTCTTTAGCGGTAATGGCGATGGCTTTAGACAAATGATGCCTTTTCAAATGTATCTGTACGAACATGTTAGTCAATTCAAAAGTTTTTATGATCATTCTTTTGGTTTAGGTGGAGACTACATCAAAGATTTATCTTATTATTATGCGACCTCACCATTTGTGATGATAAACTTTTTATTTGTCTGGCTTACCGAGTCCGTATTTAACAGTAACCCTAGTAATATTACATATTGGGCAAGTAACCAATTAATTGTCGCTTTCTGTAAAGGCGTCGTTACTTTTATCCTAGCCTTTTATTTATTTAATTATATAAGACTTAAATATTACACATCTTTTTTAGGTGCAATGTTATACGCCGCATCAACAACCCTGGTTTATTTTAATTTTACTTGGTCGTATTATGGTGATTTATTTATATTTCTTCCACTATCCATATTAGCGATTGAAAGGTTCTATAAAGAAAAGAAAATAGGCTTGTTTATTTTTGCGATTGCCTTAACACTTTTTTCAAATTTTTACTTCAGTTATTATGAAGCTATCGTTATCTTTGCTTACTTTTTATATAGGTGTATATTCCCGCATGCTAAGGACATCGTTTCTAGAAAGCAACAACTATGGATGATTCCAACAGCCGTTTTATTGAGCACTTTAATTGGCATCTGGGGCTTTTATACAGGCGTTTCTTCTTTTTTAAATAATGATAGGGTGAGTAATCCTCATTTTGATTATGGCCTTATCACAGACTTTGCACGGCAAAAACATTTTTTTACAAATGGATTTTATATTACTGTTTCAATTATAGCAGTGGTTGCATTATTATCTTTTAAACTATACAAACATTACTATTATAGATTATTTGCGATTGCAACTTGGATCATGCTTCTGGGATCATTAACCCCGCTTTTCGATAGTATGTTCAACGGCTTTTCAACGCCAGAACGTCGTTGGGTTTATATTTTTGCACTTACCACAGCAGGCCTAATTGCATTATTTATTCAACATCTTTCGGAATTAACATTAAAATCATATATTTTAGCCTGTAGTCCTGTGTTGGTTATCATGTTGGTGATGCAATTCATCGTTAAAGAACAAGAAATGTCATGGATGCTGATATGTTTTATCCTAATGATACTTATTAGCGTTTTGCTTTATAAAAAATCTTTATTCAAATCAAAATGGCCGTATGTTGCCATTATATCGTTATTCATTATTCAACAAAGTTTTATTTTAGCAAATAATTATGTTAATAATATTCAAAAATACGAATCAACTATTTCTTCAATGCATGACTCAAAATATAAAAGCCCAGCGTTAGCAAAAAAAATAGAATCTATCAAAAAAGGTCATGATAATCCTCTCAGTAGAATTGATTATATGTCACAATATGGGTTGAATTCACCCATGCTTTATCATTTCAACGGTATCGCATTGTACTCTAGTATTTTTGATGGAGATATTTTAAATTATTATGATAAAACGTTACAAATCAATATGCATACAGATAAAAATAGTACATATCGCTTACTTTCCAATAGAGCGAACTTAATGGCACTTTGGGACGTAAATGACCGTATTCGTCGTCCAAAAGACATGAATATGCCTTATGGTTTCTCTAAACAAGATATTATCAAGCATTCTGATGAAGCATCATTTCTTCATTCAGTTAATAAAATCGACTATCCTAGTGCACATATAACTAAAAAAGTGTTTAACAAAAACGATCTCGACTCTCCTTTAGATAGAGAACAAGCTATGTTACAAGGTGTGGTATTTGAAAACAATAACAAAGCCACTATTAACCAAAATTTTACGCCAAACAAAAATTTATTAAACCAAGCTTCATCTAAATTGATTAACGCGCAGTATATCCAAAACAACAAACTAAATGTAACCAAAGACCAAGGTGGCATCAAATATCAACTACCCTCCTCTATAGCAAATCAATATAAGGATTTATATGTAGAAATGGATGTTGAATTGCTAACACCAGATAAAGCACATGATGTGGGCGTGAATGAGTACAATCAACAGCGAAACAAATTAACATATAAATACCGACGTTTCGTTACTCCCATTACAATGCGTGTTAAATCAACTGAGGATTTAAATATCAAATTATCTAAAGGTACTTATCGATTTAATATTAAAGGCATTTACGGTGAAAATTACAATACTTTAAACCAAGCACGTAAACAATTAAATTCTGTGAAAGTTTCACAAAACGCAAGCGGTTATAAGGTTGAAAAAAATAAAAATGACGAAGGTTATCTCGTATTACCAATGGCTTATAGAGATGGCATGAAGGCATATACAGATAATGGAAAAGATTTACCTGTTAAGCAAGGAAATGGAATTATGACTGTGATTCCAGTAGAACAGGGACATGAGACGATCAATCTTAAATATACGCCCCCTCATACATGGAAATTGATTATTATAAGTATTATTGGCATCATCTTAAGTTTCATATTTACAAAATGGCTTAACCCTCAAAAACAAAATAATTAATATAAAAAAGAAGCGATTCCTTTTAGGAATCGCTTCTTTTTTATAACTTTTATACTGATTAACGAATTTCTTTAATTCTAGCAGCTTTACCACGTAATTCACGTAAGTAGTATAATTTAGCACGACGTACTTTACCGCGACGTTTAACTTCGATTTTTTCAATTTTTGGAGTGTGTAATGGGAATGTACGTTCCACACCAACACCTGAAGAAATCTTACGTACTGTGAAAGTTTCTGAAATGCCTCCACCACGACGTTTGATAACTACACCTTCGAATACTTGGATACGTTCGCGTGTACCTTCAATAATACGTACGTGAACTCTTAAAGTGTCACCTGGACGGAATGAAGGTAAGTCTGTGCGTAATTGTGATTGTGTTACTGCTTCAATTAATTTGTGATTGCTCATTATTTTTTCTCTCCTTCAACCTATGTTCTTGCCTAGACAAATATATAGCAGCGGATCATAGTGATTTTCGTGTGTCGCACACTTAAATTATGTTAGCACATTGTCATTCATTTTTCAATTGCTTTTTATATCTTTCTATAATATCTTTATCTTTGTCTGTAAGTGGGTAATCTGCTAATAAATCTGGACGCTTTTCCCAAGTACGTATAATTTTTTGTTCATGACGCCATTGATCAATATTGGCGTGATTGCCTGATAATAATACTTCCGGAACATCCAAGTTTTTGTATAAACGCGGTCTTGTATATTGTGGAAATTCTAATAGGCCATCTTGAAACGAATCGTCTTCATGGGACTGTTGATTTCCTAAAACACCTGGTATTAATCTGACTATAGCGTCAGTCATTACCATTGCTGGTAGTTCCCCACCTGTTAATACATAATCTCCCATAGAAATTTCATCTGTCACAAGATGCTCACGTATACGCTCATCATACCCCTCATAATGTCCACAAATAAAAACTAAATGCTCTGCTTGACTCAGTTCTTGCGCAATTGCTTGGTTAAATGGCCGCCCTTGCGGACACATTAATATCACACGTGTGCTTTCTGTTTTTTCAATACTATTCATGGCATTAAAGATAGGTTCAGGTTTCATTACCATGCCTTGACCACCGCCAAACGGATAGTCGTCTACTTGATTATGTTTATTTTCAGCAAAATTTCTAAAATCTACAGTATTAACTTGTAACATCTCTTTATCTTGCGCTCTTTTTAAAATTGAGTGATTTAATACGCCTTCAAACATTTGCGGAAACAATGTTAAATAATCAATTTTCATTATTCTAACAACCCTTCCATAGGCGTAATGTCGATGCGTCTACCTTCCACATCTATACGTTTAACAACATCTTCTATATAAGGAATAAGGTATTCTTTATCGCCTTTGACGACCCACACGTCGTTAGCACCTGTCTCAAAGATTTCTATTACTCTACCAATTGGCGTTTCTTTATCATCGAACACAGTACACCCGATGATATCTGAATAATAATACTCATGTTCGCCTAATTCGATTTCTTCATGGTCACGTTCTTGTAAAAGTGTTTCACCTTTTAAATATTCAATATCATTAATGTTGTTGATACCTTCAAAAGTAAGCATATGTAATCCTTTATGCATACGATAAGACGCGATTTTTAATTCTAATGCCGTTCCATTTTGACGTTCTATCATGACAGATTCACCAGGTTGAAAGCGTATATCAGTAAAATCTGAATGGGATTTCACTTTTACTTCGCCTTTTATACCATGTGTGTTAATAATTTTACCAATTTCAACTTTCATATATGTTCCTCCGATAATATCCGTGTATCAATTATTTTGATAATTGATTTCATCTTTACTATAACTTAAATTATTATAACATGAAATATTTGTATTATTATAAATCATTATAGTTGCTATGATATTAAAATATCGTTTCTACATCGTCAATATGCTTTTTAGACTATTTCAGTGTGAAAATGAAACAGAATAGCAATCCGATTTTTTCTAAAGTTTCATGATACTATCCTGGAAATTAACTAGAAGGCATCACTTGGGTTAGACAGATTACATGAACTAAAGCACATGGATAAGTAGTGCTTTATCAAATACTGCCAATATAATATTTAAGGCTGAGACACTTTTTCATGCCCCAGCCTTTACAAATTTTATATTTGTGAATAATAACGACTATTTTTGATCGTCAAATTTTTTCAAGATACCTTCTCTTGATAAAATGTTGTGTACAGTGTCTGTTGGTTTAGCACCGTTTTTTAACCATTTTAATGCTAATGCTTCATCAATTTTAACTTCTGGAGCATTCACATTATTTGGGTTATATGTTCCAATTTGTTCGATGTTACGACCATCACGTGGCGCACGAGCATCTGCTGCTACGATACGATAGAATGGATTTCTTTTTGAACCTAAACGTGTTAAACGTAATTTAACTGCCATTTATATTCTCTCCTTTAATTTTCATAGTTTTTATTTTCTACAAGAAATAATAATAACAGTAATTAACTACTTTGTAAAGCGTTTCTTCTTTACCAATATATATTTTTCTAATCATAGTATCCCTACACTTAAACTTTACCGGGTTGAAACAATATTGACATCAGGCTTGAAAAGATATACATTGAAAACAAATGAAATCATGCACGCACTAGGGGTGTTTTTTAAACTGAGATGAGATTTACTCAAACCCTTTGAACCTGATCTAGCCAAGACTAGCGAAGGAAAGTGTTAGAAAATAACGATGATATTTTAATATCTATAATCTTTCATCTATATCTTTTTAATACACAACTTCCCTAGTGAAGATTGTGTATTTTTTATTTAATATATTATTTTAGGAGTGAAATAATGCGTAAAACAATTCTAGTAACTGGTAGCAGTAGGGGGTTGGGCGCAACGATTGCAAAAACTTTAGCTGCTCAAGGCCACAATGTGATTATCAATTATGTTCAGAACGAAACTTTGGCAAAGCAATTGGTAAATGAAATCGGAAATGACCTTGCGCTTGCAATACAAGCAGATATCACTGACAGAGCACAAGTTGATCAGTTAATTGCGACAGCATCCACTCACTTTGGAAAAATAGATGCGGTTGTGAACAATGCACTAGTAGGGTTTAAGTTTGACCCTACCTCTCAAAAATCGTTTAAAGATTTATCTTGGACGGATTACCAACAACAAATTGATGGTACATTAAAAGGCGCTTTTAATGTCACGCAAAGTGTTATTCAACAATTTATCCAAAACAAATCAGGAACCATCCTATCAATTGGAACAAATTTATATCAAAACCCGGTCGTCCCCTATCATGAATACACGACAGCCAAGGCAGGCTTAATCGGTTTCACAAGAAATATCGCTGCCGAATTAGGTCAATATGGCATCAATGCTAATGTAGTTTCTGGCGGCTTATTAAAATCTACAGACGCCAGTGCAGTAACATCAGATGCAGTATTTGATTTAATTGCACAGACTACCCCATTACGTAAAGTTACATCTCCACAAGACGTTGCAAATATGGTTGCTTATTTAGTTACAGACCAGGCCAAAGGTATAACTGGTCAAAACTTTACCATTGACGGTGGCTTAACAATGAATTAAAAATAATTGAGGAATGGAGGTCGAAGTAATCAATGACACATACACGACATCTCAATATTGGTGTTTGAATTTATGGCTGTGGTCATCATCAAGCTGCTTGGCGTATGCCTGAGTCTAGCATTGGACGCATTAGTGATATAACATATTATCAATCATTAGGCCAAATAGCAGAACAAGGAGTATTTGATGATGTGTTTTTGCAGATAACCAACCTTTCCCAGCTCAATCTGATAGTGATATGCCAGCATTTTGGTTTGATCCTTTAATGAATTTAGCAGCAATATCACAAGTTACTCAAAATATCGGATTAGTTGCTACTATTTCGAGTACTTTTTCTAATCCGTTTACCATCGCAAGACAATTATTAAGCCTTGATTATATGAGTCATGGACGCGCAGGTTGGAGTTTAGCCACATTTATGTCAGATTTAGAAGCGACTAATCACGGTATGTCCAGACTACCTGACCATCATGAGCGTTATAAAAAAGCAGATGAATTTGTATTCGTAACAAACCAATTATTAGAATCTTGCCATGTTTCAGATTTTTTGGGTAACAAGGAAAAAATATTTTAGTAAATAGTGATGGTATTAACGCTATAAATTATGAAGGACACTATTTCAATGTACAAGGCCCCTTTAACTACGCCGAATAGCCCACAAGGTAAACCTGTCGCAATGCAAGCTCGCGCTTCAGATTCTGGCATTGCTTTAGCTACTAAATATGCAGATGCTGTTTACGCTGTAGCATGGAATGCGAAACAGGCTACGATTTCAGAAAGAAGTTAAATTGTAAATTAACACAAGAAGAAATAGATTTAATTGGTACTCATTTAGATAAAGAAATCGAAGATTTAAATCATTACATTGAACATGAAAAATCTACTCGGTTAAGAAAGCAAACACGTCAAAAGCGAACTGAAATCAAAAGATATAAAAAGAAATTCGCTGCTTAGTCAGAACGAAAGTATAAATATAAAACACAAAAAGCCATACTCCAAGATAGAAATAGTTATTCTAAGACAGACCATGATGCGACTTTCATGAGAATGAAAGAAGACCATATGAAAAATGGACAACTTAAGCCAGGATATCATTTACAAATAGCGACAAATTCTCAATTTGTTTTATCATATGATGTGTATCAAAATCCGACAGACACAAGAACAATGATTCCTCTTTTAACTTTAATTAAAGAGACCTACGGTCATTTACCTGAATATATTGTAGCTGATGCTGGTTATGGTAGTGAACCTAATTATATGGCAATTATAGATGAATTTAATCGAACACCGCTCATAACTTATGGCATGTTTATTAAAGATAAAACTAACAAATATAAAAGTGACATTTTTAATACTCACAATTGGGAATATGGTGAAATCAATGATGAATTTATTTGCCCGAATCATAAAAGACTTGGTTTTAAAAGATATGCCTATCGCCATGATAAATATGGGTTTAGGAGAGATTTTAAATTATATGAATGCGATGATTGTTCAGAATGTCCACTGAAGAACGATTGTATGAAATCAAATTCACAATCGAATAAAAAATAATGAGAAATTATAACTGGGAATATTTCAAAGCCCAGATCAATCAAAAGCTTTCGGAACCAGAAACAAAAGAAATCTACAATCAAAGAAAAATGGATGTAGAACCTGTTTTTGGATTTATGAAGGCTATTTTGGGTTTCACTCGAATGTCGGTTAGAGGCATAAATAAAGTCAAAAGAGAACTGGGCTTTGTATTAATGGCACTTAATATAAGAAAAGTAGTAGCTCAACGAGCTAACTATAATCAAAACAATAATGAAAAAGGCAATTTCTATATTATTTCAATAGAAATTGCCTTCTCTCTTGTCCAAGAACTTTATGTCCCGGCCTCAAATTTTTCTTTTAAGCGTAGGTATTGATATTCCATACGTATTCGTTTAATCCATTTGGTTGGTCTTTTAAGCAAACATTAAAATGGCAAGTTCATACCGTTAAGCATATTTTCCATTTGTTTACGTTTACCTTTTTTGCCTTTACCGCCACCAGAAAATTGTTTCATCATTTTCTTCATCTCATTAAATTGTTTCATTAGTCTATTGACTTCTTGGACAGTTCGACCAGAACCTTTAGCAATACGTTTTTTACGGGATACATTCAATGTTTCTGGATTGTTACGCTCATTCGGTGTCATAGATTGAATAATCGCTTTGATATGGTCAATTTGTTTTTCATCCATATTTAAATTGTTAACACCTTTCATCTTGTTCATACCAGGAATCATTTTCATAACATCATCTAACGGGCCAAGATTTTTCACTTGATCTAATTGTCCTAAGAAATCTTCTAATGTAAATGACGACGTACGCATTTTCTTTTCTAAATCTTTGGCTTTGTCTTCATCCACATCTTGCTGTGCTTTTTCAATTAAGCTTAACACATCACCCATACCTAATATACGTGATGCCATACGTTCTGGATGGAAGGGTTCTAAGCCATCTAATTTTTCACTCATACCAACAAATTTAATTGGTTTTTGTGTTACCGCTCTAATTGATAATGCAGCACCACCACGTGTATCGCCATCTAATTTAGTCAACGTAACACCTGAAACCTCTAACTGTTCATCAAAAGATTGAGCGACATTAACTGCATCTTGACCAGTCATAGCATCCACAACAAGCATAATCTCATCTGGTTGTGTAATCTCTTTAACATCACTTAATTCTTCCATCAATGCTTCATCCACATGTAAACGACCTGCAGTATCAATAATCACAAAGTCTAAATGTGCTTCTTTAGCATGTTTAATTGCATTTTCTACTATTTGTTGCGGTTTTACTTGATCTCCTTCGCTATAGACAGGAATATCAATTTGTTTACCTACAGTCTGTAACTGATCAATCGCAGCTGGACGGTAAATATCTGCTGCTACTAATAAAGGTTTTTTGTTATATTTTTTACGCATTAATAATGCTAATTTACCAGCGGTCGTTGTTTTACCTGCACCTTGTAAACCAACCATCATCACTACTGTTGGTGGTTTATTAGCCATCTGAATTGTAGCATTTTCGCCACCCATCAGTTGTGTTAATTCTTCTTGTACAATCTTAATAACTTGTTGCCCAGGTGTTAATGATTTCATTACATCTGAACCTAAAGCTCGTTCTGATACGGTTTTGACAAAATCTTTTACAACTTTAAAGTTAACATCGGCTTCAAGTAATGCCAGTCTGACTTCTCGCATCATCAATTTAATATCTGCTTCTGTCACTTTTCCTTTGCCTCGGATTTTTTGCATCGTCCCTTGAAGACGATCGGACAGTCCTTCAAATGCCATATCAATACCCTCCTTTATGTGTTCTATTATTCTAAATCTTCAAGTGATTGAAGATACTGTTTTATTTTTTCTGGATCATTAACGTATTGTTTCATTTGTTCATATATATTTTGACGTTTTTCAAAGTTTTGATAAAGGCCTAATTTAGCTTCATAATCTTCTACTAAATCACCAGTTCTTCTTATGTTATCATACACTGCTTGACGGCTCACATCAAATGTATCAGCAATCTCGCTTAAAGAATAATCTTGTAAATAAAATAGTTCTAGGTAATTACGTTGCTTATCCGTTAATAGTGCTTGATAAAAATCAAACAAATAATTCATACGTATTGTTTTAATTAAATCATTTTGGCTCATCTGTATGCCCTTCATTCTGTTCATTACTATTATCTGAATGATTCTCAGATTTATCTGAACTATCAACATTTTGTTCGATCATATCAGCAAATAATCCATATACATAACTTTCGGGGTTAAATGGTTGTAAATCATCTAATTTTTCACCTAAACCAACATACTTAACTGGTATTTTAAGTTCATTACGTATCGCTAATACAATACCACCTTTTGCAGTACCGTCTAATTTAGTCAACACAATACCAGTTACATTGGTAACTTCTTTGAATGATTTAGCTTGAGATAATGCATTTTGTCCAGTGGTTGCGTCTAAGCAAAGTAAAACTTCATGTGGTGCCTCAGGTACTGCTCGACCTATGACACGTTTGACTTTTTCTAATTCATTCATTAAATTAGATTTATTTTGTAAACGACCTGCAGTATCACAAATGAGAATATCCACACCTTTACTTTTAGCTGCATTAATTGCATCATACATAACAGCTGCTGGGTCGGAACCTTCTTTTTGGCTCATTACTTCGACACCAACACGATCTCCCCAAATTTTGAGTTGTTCGATTGCTCCTGCTCTGAATGTATCACCAGCTGCAAGCATTACTTTTTTACCTTCAGCTTGGTAACGATGCGCTAATTTACCTATCGTTGTTGTTTTCCCAACACCATTAACGCCTACCATTAAAATAACATTTAATCCTTCGTTTTCAATGTTCATAATCTCTGAATGTTCATCATCTTGGTGATATATTTCAACGATTTTTTCCACAATAACTTCTCGTAAATCTTCTGTTTCAGAAATATTACGACGTTGCGCCTCTGTACGTAACTCTTCAACAAGTTCCATTACTGTATTAAACCCAACATCTGCAGTAATTAACATTTCTTCTAACGCTTCAAAAAAATCTTCATCTACTTTACGGTATCGTGCAATTAAATTATTTAATTGTTCTTGGAAATTCTCACGTGATTTTTCTAAACCAGCTCTAAATTTTGCTCCTAATTGTTGTGCTTCAATTTCTTCAAAATCTTCAATTGAGATTAAGCCGTCGTCATCAAAATCTGCTTCTTTTAATTTCTTGGGTTTTTTGTTTTTTTCTTGTGGTTCCTCTGATACTTGAGATTGTTCTACATCTAATTCGGATTGTTGCGCTTCGTTTAGCTCGTCCTGATTATGTTTTTCTGTAGAAGATGTAAATTTATCCTTTAATCGTTTGAAAAAGCTCATACTTGTTCCTCCTTCATGACCTCATCAATAGTGTTTAAATTGACACTTACTAATTTTGATACGCCTGATTCCTGCATCGTTACACCATATAAGCAATCAGAGAACTCCATCGTGCCTTTACGGTGCGTTATAACAATAAACTGAGTTTGACTCGACAATTCTTTTAAATATTGTGCATAACGTATCACATTGGCCTCATCTAACGCAGCTTCAACCTCATCTAAAATAACAAATGGCGCAGACCTTACCTTTAAAATTGCAAATAGCAAAGCAATCGCACTTAAAGCACGCTCACCGCCACTTAATAGCGATAAGTTTTGTAATTTTTTACCAGGAGGTTGTACGATAATATCTACACCTGCTGATAAATAATCATCATCTGTCAGACGTAATTCCGCCTGTCCACCACCGAATAATGATTTAAATACTTCTGAAAAATGGCTTTGTACTGCATGAAAGGTAGTTTTAAATCTATCTTTTACCTCTTTATCCATTTCTTCTATTAGCTGTTCTAAAGTTGCTTTAGCAGCTCTTAAATCTGCACGTTGATCATTCAAGAATGTGTAACGTTCATTAATTTCTTCAAACTGCTCAATTGCATTTAAATTTACAGGACCTAATTCTTCGATTGACATTTTAGTTAATTTAACTTTTTTACGCAACGATTCAATGTCTTCTTCTAAAGTGTATAATGTGCTTGCACGTTCATATGTCAGATGGTATTGCTCACTGAGATGATCAATCGCATGGTTAATTAATACATCTAAACGAGATTGCTCAGCTTTAATGTCTTGGTAACGATTTTCGATTGATAAAATATCTTGGTTTGCTTCTTGTAATTTCTGTTCTGTCACTTCGATTGTATCATTCAACGATTGTCTTTGTGATTTAACAGTTTCTAAATCTTCCGTTAATTGGTTCTTATCACTTTTACTTTGTTCAATGTTGTTTTGAATTGTTTTAAAAGCTTTTTCCCCGGTCATTTCATCCGAATTAAATAATTCAATCTGTTCTTTTAGTTTTTGCTTTTGATCTGTGAGTTGTGTCAGTTGATTATTTAATCTCTTTTCAGATTGTTTTTGAGCGCTTAATCTCTCTTTAATCACTGCTAAATCAGATTGTTTTTGATGTAATTTTTGTTGTATTTGCGTTGTGCTTTCTTTACCTTCTTTAGACAGTTTTGTATAAAGATGGATGTCGCCTTCTAATTTTTGCAATTGTTTTTTAATGATTGCTAACTGTTCTTTTTTTTCATTTAATGTTTGCTTACTCGTTTCGCTTTGGTAGCCATCATTTTTTTCAAATTCAAATTCTTCGTGTTCATTTTTTAAATGTGCTTCTTGTTTACGTAATCTATCCAGTTCTAAATCATACTCATGAGCACGCTGTTTTATGGCATTATAATGTTGACTTGTATCAAAATAAGTATTACTTAACGCCTCAGATTCTTCTTTAATAGCTTGAAATTGCTTTTCAAATGTAACAGTTTGTTGCTGGTAATCCTCTAATTGGGCACGCATAGTCGAAAGTTCATCTTTTTGAGATAGTATGCTCTTTGTTTTACGTTCGCCACCACCAGTCATTGAACCTCCGGGATTTACGATATCTCCTTCGAGCGTTACAATGCGTGTGCGATAACGAATTTGTCTCGCTAATTCATTGGCATTTTTTAAATTATCTACAATTATTGTATTACCAAGCAGGTTTTGGATAATATGTTTATAATCCGCTTCAACTTGTATCGCGTTTGATGCAATATTGATAAACCCAGTAGCGTTTTCCGTTATATTTAAAATATCATGTGCTACGTGACGTGGTTGAATAACATTTAATGGTAAAAATGTCGCTCTACCGAGTCCGTTCTGTTTTAAATATTGTATTGCTTGTCGGCCATCCTTTTCAGAATCTACAATAATATGTTGTAAAGAAGCACCAAGTGCCGTTTCGATTGCTTTAGTTAAATTGGATGGCACATTGATTATTTCTGCAACTGCGCCTCGTATACCAGATAATTTATTGTTTTTAGCCTTCAATATATGTTTTACGCCATTAAAGAAATAACTATATTCTTCTTGTTGTGTTGCTAAACTATCAATACGTGATTTTAATTTCTCATTAAACCTATAAGCTTGGTGTAGCTTTTCTTCATGCTCGTTTTGTTGATTCTTTAGTCGTGTTAATTTCTTTTCATATTCGGCCAAATGATTTTCCGCTTTTTTAAAATCTTTATGCGCGATCATACTTTGTTTCTCTGTTTCGCTAATTTGATTTTGAATGTTTTTTAATTCTTTATATGCATCTAATAGTCGAGAATCAAGTCGAGATTGCTTATTTTCATTTTCTTGAATTGTATGTTCTAAAAAGCGAATGTCATTATTAACATCTGATTGTTCTGATATAAGTTGGTAATACTCATCTTTAATTGCTTCTAATTTTTCGTCATGTTGTTCATCAGATACATAGAGTTGTGATTCATATTGTTGTATTTCTTCATTCAACGCTTTTTGTTTCTCTTTTAACTGCGTAAGTTGTTCTTTCGCATCTACTTGCTCTTGTTGGATATTCGTAATTTGAATCTCGAGGCTTTCTTGTTCTTCTTCAAAACGCGCGTTGGTTTGTGATTGATTTTTTTTACGTTCTTCCAACACATTTAATTGACCAGCAAATTTTTCGACTTCTTCTGTTGCCTTAACGAGTTGGTAATTCAATGATTCTATTTTTTCATCTAATTGCTGTCGTTCAGATTTATATTTATTTAGTGCTTGTGTGTGTTGTACTTTTTCTGCATCTTTTGCAGCTTGTTGACTTTTCAAATGATTTAAATTTTCATCGAGCTCATGAATATTTTGGCTATATTGTTCAATATCATAAACCGTTACTAATACATCACTTTTTTCCATTTCATTAGATAAATGTTTGTATTCTTTTGCAATTGCCGCTTCCTCTCGTAAAGGTTCGACGCGACCTTCTAAATCATACAAAATATCTTCTACACGTGTAAGGTTATCTTCTGTTTGATCTAATTTTTGAACAGAATTAGCTTTTCTTTTTTTATATTTTAAAACACCCGCAGATTCTTCTAGTATTTGTCTTCTATCAATTGGCTTAGCATTGAGTATTTCATCAACCCGACCTTGAGATATAATACTAAATGCTTCTTTACCTAATCCTGAATCTAAAAATAGTTCGATAATGTCTTTGAGCCTTGCACGATCGTTATTTAAATAATATTCACTTTCTCCACTGCGGTATAAACGACGTGTCACAGCCAGTTCTTGTGTATCAACATTTAACTTACCTGAACTATTGTCTAATTTTAATCTTACTTCAGCAAAATTTTGAGCTTTTCTATGTTCAGCACCGGAAAAAATAATATCTTCCATTTTAGCACCACGTAGTGATTTAGCAGATTGTTCGCCTAACACCCACTTGATTGCATCCGTAATATTACTCTTACCACTACCATTAGGTCCTACTATTGCTGTGACGCCTTCATCAAACTGTACGTTGGTATGTTCAGCAAATGATTTAAAGCCAAAGGCATCAATTGATTTCAAATATACCATGCTATTCTCCTTTAAAGTGTTTCTTAGGTGCGGGATAGAAACTGGGGCTTATATATGCAAATATAAAATTAGTAATTGTGACTAGTTTGAAGCACTTTATATCAAACTTTAAAGTACTATTGTAAAAGAATGCCTTCTATAGCTATCCATCTTAAAGTTAGCATCGTTTATGTGTATACTTAGAACTATGTAATACTCTTAGCTTAAGCGTTTTTCCTAGTCATCAATGCCTCAGGAAGACAACGAATTTTTTAAAAAGTTTAAATTTCTGTCTTAACCCCATCTACTCATCCTCGCATAATTAACGTGTCAATAAATTTGGTACAAATACGCTTAAATCTCAACATCTATTGTACAGTTATAATTTAATATTATATTCCAGTATTTATAACAAGTTCATTATGGTTCGTCTTTTAGAAATACTTATACATTCGTTTATTTTTACTAATGTTTAATTAAATTTTATTTATCATATATTATGAAAGTTTGCATTAATGTTGTATAGTTCACACAATGCTTTACTATTTGTTATTATAATTCTTTATTTTTCAGAAGTTTATAAGCACTTTCTGCAGCTTGTTGTTCTGATTCTTTTTTCGTTTTGCCTTTGCCTAATGCTACAGGCTTGTTTTCTAAAATAACTTCAGAAGTAAATAAACGGTGATGTGCTGGTCCTTCCTCATTTACTAAACGATAAGTTACATCACCTTTATTTTGTCGATGCACAAACTCTTGGAACTGCGTTTTAAAATCGACGACGCCATCTAACTCATCTTCTTCTACAAATGGGAATATAACATTCTCTGCAAATTTCCACACCGACGTTAATCCTTGGTCTAAATATAGTGCACCTACAAATGCTTCAAAGGCATCTGATACAAGAGAGGGTCTTGTTCTGCCTCCTGTTTTTTCTTCCCCTTTACCCAATAAGATTAGGTCATGCAATTCAATTTTATTTGCGAATATTACAAGTGAGGGCTCACAAACAATTGTCGCACGCATTTTCGTTAAATTACCTTCAGGCAACTCTGGATATTTATCAAACAAATAGCGTGAAACCGTCAATTCTAATACCGCGTCTCCTAAAAACTCTAAACGTTCATTATGTTCTAATCGATTCATATTAAAATCATTAATGAAGCTCGAATGTGAAAAGGCTTGTTGGTATAAATCCACCTTATCAAAGGGTAAATCTAATTCTTGCATTTTTTTAGAAAATTTTTCTTGGAATGCTTTAACCATTTCCATTTTTTTATGATTCGCCAATACATTTCCTCCTCAGTCAATCTTAATTTTGATTGTACTTATGCATTTACATTTTACGTGAATTTATTATAAAACTAAAGGAAAAACTGTTAATGATGCGCTATTTTATCCATAAATAAAAAGCCCAACAGGTGTTATATTTTCTAGTAAGCAATTTTGCCTAAACTTCCTATGCTAACCTCTAAATCATACAGAAATAGGTGGCAACGTTTCAAAAACAACAAATTTTTACTAAATTCTTTTTAAAATAAAAAATCTGAGCCGTAAAATCCACGACTCAGATATTTGCTCATTATTTTTCCATACTATTGATAAAGTTAACTGCATCACCAACAGTGTTGATTTTTTCTGCTTCTTCATCTGGAATTTCAGTACCAAATTCATCTTCTAATTCCATAACTAATTCAGCAATATCAAGTGAGTCAGCGCCCAAATCATCTTTAAATGAAGCATCTTGAGTTACTTTTTCAGCGTCAACACCTAAGCGGTCAACGATGATATCTTTTACTTTGTCGAAGTTTTCCACGTCGATTCACCTCCTTTAAAAAGTCTATAATAGACTTTTATATTTTCCCATGTTATCAATCGAAATACAAGTAGTATTTAATGAAATGGGGTTGTTATAAATATAATTTATTGAACCACAATTTTTTAGATGCTTTTCAATTAAAAATGAGTATTGAATGCATCATATACCTTAGAGCATGCCATACATTTTCAAGTCACTTCAAGTGATACAAAAATGATTTTCACGTCGTCTGGTATATTATTCCATAAACATGCCACCGTTAACGTGTATCGTTTGACCAGTGATATATTTCGCTTTATCTGATGCTAAAAATGACACAGTATTAGCGATATCTTTATCCTCTCCGAATCTTGATAATGGAATTTGTTCAAGCATTTGATCTTTAAGATCTTCACTTAACGCATCAGTCATATCAGATACGATAAATCCTGGCGCGACAGCATTCACTGTAATATTTCTTGAAGCAAGTTCTTTGGCTGCTGATTTTGTTAAGCCAATCACACCTGCTTTTGTCGCTACATAATTAGCTTGTCCAGGATTTCCTACTGCACCAACTACGCTGGATAAATTGATAATTGATCCGCTTTTTTGTCTTAACATTTGTGGCGTTACTTTTTGGATACAATTAAATACGCCTTTTAAATTAGTATCAATAACGTCATCCCATTCACTTTCTTTCATGCGCATTAATAAATTATCTCTTGTTATACCAGCATTATTAACAAGTACATCCACTGTACCAAACTGACTAACAACTTCTTTAATCATTGCTTTTACTTCATCACCATTTGCAACGTTAGCTTGAATCGCAAAACTTTCTACACCTTTTGCTTTGATTTCTTCTACCACAGCATCTGCTTTTGCTTTATTCCCAGCGTAATTAACAACAACATTGTAGCCTTCCTCAGCTAATTCAACTGCTATACTACGGCCGATACCTCTAGATGCTCCAGTTACTAATGCATTTTTAGTCATTTTCATTCCACCCTTTTACATCTTCTAATGTTTGAATTGAAGTAAGTTTTACATCTTTACTTAGCTTTTTAATTAAACCTGAAAGTACTTTACCAGGCCCAATTTCGATAAAATGATCAACGCCTTGGTCGATTAACCATTTTGTTGAATCTATAAATTGAACTGGAGAATACAATTGTTTAATCATATTATCTTTAATTGTTTTAGCATTCGTTTCACCTTTAGCGTTTACATTTTGAACGACTGGAAATGATGCATCACGCCATTCAAATTGTTCAATATAGTTGGCAAAGTCTGCTTCAATCACTTGCATCATTGATGAATGGAAAGGACCAGATACTGCTAAAGTCATCACGCGTTTAGCACCCATGGACTTCCCTTCAGCAGCAAGTTTATCGATCAATGTTTTATGGCCTGAAACAACAATTTGTCCAGGCGCATTTATATTCGCTGGTTCAATGATTTCATCATCTGTCGAAAGTTCTTTACAAATTTCATCCACCTCATTGTAGTCGAGACCCAACACAGCTGCCATACTACCTACACCATCTGGAAAAGCAGCTGCCATGAGTTGCCCACGTTTGCGAACAATTTTCACCGCATCTTCAAAATTCAATACACCACTTGCTACTAAGCTTGCATATTCTCCTAAGCTATGTCCCATCGTATAATCTACATCAACGTGCTCTAACGCGTTTAATAATGCTATACTGTGAGTTAATAAAGCAGGTTGTGTATTTTCAGTTTGGCCTAATTTGTCTTCAACATCTTCAAACATAGTTTCTAGAATATCAAAGTCCATTTGCGCTTGAGCTTCATTAAGAATAGACGTAGCTTTTTCATCATTGTTAAATAAGTCGTTAGCCATACCAACTTTTTGTGATCCTTGTCCTGGGAAAATAATTGCTGTTTTACCCATTTTCTGTCCCCACCGTTTCTCTCATTGTATTTACAATGTTTAATTCTCCAGCAACTTTAGCTTGACGAATCGCTGAATAAAATGCTTTTGCATTTGAACTACCATGCGCTTTCACGACAATACCATTTAACCCTAACAATACTGAACCGCCATACTCGGCATAATCCATTTTCGAAGTTAAATCATTCAAATCTTTACGCAACACAAGCGCTGCTAATTTGTTTTTAAAACTACTCAAAAGCGTAGATTTAAGCATTTTTCCTATAGATTTTGCTACACCTTCTAGATTTTTTAGAATCATATTTCCAGTATAACCATCTGTTACAACTACGTCTGCAGCATCATCCATTAATGCTTTAGCTTCAACATTTCCAGAAAAATGAAAACCTTGTTGTTCTTCCATTAAGTGATATGCTTTTTTAGTTAATGTATTTCCTTTTGCTGCTTCTGTACCAATATTAAGTAATGCAACAGAAGGTTGTTCAATATTTCGGATTTTTTGTGCATAAATATTACCTAATTGTGCATATTGTAATAAATGCTCTGCTTTTGCATCAGCATTTGCACCTACATCCATAAATACGAAACCTTTACCTGAAACAGTTGGTAAAGTTAATACTAATGCTGGTCTTTCAACACCTTTTATTCTACCTACGATAAATAATCCAGCAGACATTAAAGCGCCCGTGTTTCCTGCTGAAACACAACCGTCCGCTTCACCAGATTTCACCGCTTCTGCCATACGCACCATTGAACTATCTTTTTTTCTTTTGATTGCTCTAACAGGTTCGTCTTCCATTGTTATCGCTTCTGTACAGTGACGCACTTCCACGCGTCCGTGGTTAATGTCACATTTATTTTGGTCACCGAATAATATTATTTCTAAATCTTTAAAATCTTTGACCGCTTTTTCAACAGCTTCAAGAACGATGCCAGGCGCATCATCGCCACCCATCATGTCGATAGCTATTTTAACCATTTTGTTCATCCTCACTTGTATAATACATTTTAAAAGTACCCTTAAATACCAAAGTATCTTTGACGTACGAACATACTTTTATCATGAAATATTTATCTGTTATTTCAACAGCCTTTGCTTCTGCACGTACTGTATCATTTAACTTAACTTGTTTTAAAAATGTAACGTTACTTTCTTTAGTTAACACAACTGGTTTATGTATAAGTGCCACACATAGTGAATTAGCTTGAGCAAATAATACATGCCCTCTAGCAATCTCATTTCTAGTAAATACTGAATCTTCATCAATATTAATAAGAGAGATCGCTTGATGATCTGGTTCTACGTTGATCACATCACCTATGATTTCACTTCCATCAATAGATCGAATACTTTCGTGATTTTTTCTAGCAACAGATTTAATTCTTTTTCTTAACTCGGGAATATTTAAGTATGTACGATCCAATCTAATTGTTTGAATACTGACCGAAAAAAGAATACTCAAATCAAGATCCGTAATAAAGGGGTTTTTTTCTATTTCTTTTTTAATTGCCTCACGACGTTCCTGTTTTTTTAACTTCATAGTATTCTATCTCCCTATTTTTAGTACCAAGTCTTAAACATTCCTAACATATCATAACACTTTCTATTTCAATTGCTCAACTAAAAACGTACTACTTTTTATCATTCTATTTACTCAATTCTCAGTTCTTTCATTTCAAGCTTTATTTTAATAATTTCAAAAATAACATACAAACCACAAAGTTTTTATGTTAAATTAAATAAAAATATAATGTTTAATTAAAAAAGATGTATTTTATATATTAAATAATTTCATTAGAAATAATTGATTATTCATTTTATAATAAAGGGGTTAAGAACAATGAAAAAAGCAATAACAAGCACGCTACTCTCTGCTACATTATTCACATCTACTTCGGCCTTTAGTTTTGCAAAAGAAACAAATAGTGTGGTGCCAGAACAATTGGAATCATCAGACTCAACACATATTTCTAACCATACTGATGTAGAAAATTACTTACAAAATAACGCCTCATCTATCATTAATCGAAACCAGAAAACTAAAAATGAATCAATCAGTAAAAATGCGTTTAAACAATACAAAGTAATCAATAAAAACGTTGACACCACTGGCGCTTCACATTATGAGTTAAAACCAAAAATCAATAATATATTAGCGAATGATAGCACCATTAAAGTACATGTGAATCAACAAGGCAACGTCTCACTTATAAATGGGCATATCCATAGACAGCACATTGACATTAAAAACAAAGCTAACATATCACCATCCAAAGCTGAAAATTTAGCTTTTCAAGCAATTGGTAAACAAAAAAATGAAGTTAAAAATCTAAAAGGTTATAAAATTGTAACTCAAAATCAACTAGATATTAATAGTGAAAAAGGCAAATTAATACATAATATCGAATTAAATTATTTATCTCCTAAAGCCGCGCATTGGAAGATACAAGTCGATGCGAGCACCGGAGAGATTATAAAAAAACAAAACCTAATAAAACATGCAACAGCAGAAGGTTCTGGCACAGGCGTTAATGGTGATAAAAAATCTCCACTTTACTTAAGCAATGACAACGGACAATATTCATTAAACGACACAAGCAAAGATACTCATATCGAAACCAAAACAGCGAATGAAACTACAGATCAGTTTTCACAAATCACCCATGATTCAAATAATTTTGACAAAGATATTCAACGCGCAGGCGTCGACGCACATTTTTATGCAAACGAAGTTTATGATTATTATTTAGACAAATACGATAGAGAAAGCTATGACAATAAAGGCGCAAATATTAACTCTGTCGTACATTATGATAAAAATTATAATAACACTGCATGGACTGGACAATATATGATTTATGGCGATGGTGATGGTAAAACATTTAACCCACTATCAGGTGCTAAAGATATCGTAGGGCACGAATTAACACATGCCGTAACAGAAGAAACTGCTAATTTAGAGTACACAAATCAATCAGGCGCTTTAAATGAATCATTTTCAGACGTATTTGGCTATTTCATCGATCCAGATAACTGGCTAATGGGCGAAGATGTTTATACACCGAATCAAGATGGAGATGCTTTAAGAAGCTTACAAAATCCAGAAAAATATGATCAACCAGCACACATGAATCAATTTTATACTGGAACTGATGATAACGGGGGCGTACATATTAATAGTGGCATTCCAAATAAAGCTGCGTATCTTACAATCCAATCTATTGGCAAAGATAAAGCAGAACAAATTTACTACCTAGCATTAACGCAATATCTATCATCAAATGCTGAATTTACAGATGCAAAAATAGCATTAAAACAAGCTGCCAATGAACTATATGGCAAGAATGGTAACGAATCAAAAGCAATTGAACAAGCTTGGAATGATGTCGGCGTTAAATAAATGAATATATTTTCATTAAATAATAAACAGCAGTGTAGCGCTTTTAAAGCGTTTCTACACTGCTGTTTGAAATATATGAACTTACTACATGCGCATTGAACGCTTAATCAAAACTCGTATATAGCAAATTATTCTCGACAAATGTTCTAAGTCGTTCATATTCAGGTTCAAAAAATGTACCTGACTGAATAAGTTCTGCTGCTTCATCTCTAGCTACTTCTAGCATTTTATAATCTTCTACTACATTCGCTACCAAGAAATCTGGCAACCCGCTTTGTTTAACACCAAAGAAATCACCAGGACCTCTCATTTCTAAGTCACGCTCACTTAACTCAAAACCATCTGTAGTTTGTGTCATTATATTCATGCGTTCAATACCTGTTTCAGTCTTTGGTGAAGCAATTAATACACAATAACTTTGTTGTTCACTTCGTCCAACACGACCTCTTAACTGATGCAACGTTGATAACCCAAAACGATCTGCATCGTAGATCATCATAAATGTTGCATTTGGTACATTAACGCCAACTTCAACGACTGTAGTAGAAACTAAAATATCAATCTCATGATTACTAAACTGTTGCATCACATGATCTTTTTCTTCAGAAGTTAATTTACCATGAAGTAAGCCTACTTTATTTGAACCATAATAAGCTTGCATAGATTCAAATAATGCCACGACATTTTGTACGTCTTCCAAATGTTCGGAACTCTCTATTAAGGGGCATATCACATAAGCTTGTCTACCTTTGTGCAATTCAACGGTCATTTGGTGCAAGACACTTTCATACGCCTCATGCTTAGACCAAGACGTAATAATAGGTTTTCTTCCTTTTGGTAATTGCTTAATTGATGAAACATCCATTTCTCCAAATACAGAAATTGCTAAAGTTCTAGGAATAGGCGTTGCAGTCATAAATAATACGTTAGTCATAGCGCCTTTTTCTCTCAATAGTTGACGTTGGTTAACGCCAAATCGATGTTGTTCATCTGTAATTACAAGCCCAACGTTGTTAAATACAACATCGTCTTGTATTAACGCATGTGTCCCAATGATACAATCTATTTCATTGTTTTCGAGTTGTTCCAATAATAATTTCCTTTTTTTACCTTTAACTGAACCTGTTAATAAGGCAATGTTCATTCGATCACCAAATATTTCAGCTAAACTTTCAGCATGTTGCTCTGCAAGGATTTCAGTAGGTACCATCAATGCAGATTGATAACCAGCTGTTTTTAATGCATACATACAAATAGCAGCCACTACTGTTTTGCCTGAACCTACATCCCCTTGTAAAAGCCGATGCATACGAAGCGGAGCTTTTAAATCTCTAAAGATTTCATTTACACTTTGTTTCTGGGCATCAGTCAATTCAAAAGGTAAATCTTCTATAAAATTTTTAACTAAATGAATATCATAATCAATTTCAATTGCTTCATCCGATGTTTTCTCGAGTCGATTTAACCATTGCATTCTTAATTCGAACATAAATAATTCTATAAACGCATATGTTCTTCTTGCCCTTAACAATGATTTCTTGTCAGGTGCCATATGCAATGTTTTAATTGTATCTTCAAGCGTTTCAAGTTTATATTTCTGTCTTAATGTTTTAGACAGCCACTCATGGATAGTCACATGATCTAACACTTGACGAATCATATCGCGAAGCGGTTTTTGTTTAATACCTTCTTTAATGCGGTAAACAGGTTCAAATTGCGCACCCTCTATGACTTGTTGGTTAAAGAACATTCGGTTCCCATTAATTTCTTGTTTGTTTCTATTCCATTTCCCTTTAATTGTAATCGTTTGATGTAGCTCAATTTTCTTTTTTAAATAAGGTTGATTGAAGAATACGCATTTTACAGCAATATTATTAACCATTAAATGGACAGTTAGCTTAGATTTGTTTCTACCAAAAAAAGCGACAGTAGGTGTGGAATAAACTTCCCCAACAACTGTCACCATCGCTTGATCTTCTGCCTCATTTAAGTCAACTACAGTATTATCTTCATAACGCGTTGGTAAATATAAGATTAAATCCTCTACTGTATAAATATTTAATTCATTTAATACCGATAAGCGTTTTGGACCTAAACCTTTTATTTCAGCTAAAGGAAATGGACTTTCTATTAAATTGACTTTTGACATTTTAATCACCAAATATTTCTTGTTTTAAACGCTGCCCTGTTGGTGTGCCTGCTAAGCCGCCACGCCCAGTTTCACGTAATGCAGAAGGCATTGTTTGACCAATCTTATACATTGCTTCAATAACTTCATCCGTAGGTATTCTAGAAGTTACACCTGCTAACGCCATATCTGCTGATACAATAGCATTAGACGCGCCAGCAGCATTTCTTTTAACACATGGTACTTCTACTAAACCTGCTACTGGATCACATACTAAACCTAGCATATTTTTCAAACAAATTGCAAAAGCTTCAGAAGATTGTTGAGGTGTGCCACCTGCTAGTTCAACAGTTGCACCTGCTGCCATGGCAGCTGCCGAACCCACTTCCGCCTGACAACCTCCAGCTGCGCCTGAAATAGAAGCATTATTTGCAACTACAAATCCAAAGGCGCCAGAGCTAAGTAAGAAGTTCAACATATCTTTACGTGTAGGCTCAAGACGGGGTTTTAATCCAAATAAAACACCTGGAACCACACCTGCAGAACCAGCCGTTGGTGTAGCACAAATTTTACCCATTGCAGCATTGACTTCATTTGTTGCCACTGCCTTACTAACAGCATCTAATAATGTAGGCCCTGCTAAAGATTTTCCTGTTTTTAAGTATGCTTTAATTAATACCGCATCCCCACCGGTTAAACCAGTCGTGGATGTTACACCTTCTAATCCTTCATCTAAAGCATTTTCCATCGTTTGTAAGTTTTTATCCATATGTGCATATATTTCATCTTCTGATAATCCTGTAACTTCCATTTCTTGCTCTAGCATCACTTCATAGATTTTTTTATTTTCTGCCTCACATTTTTCAATAAGCTCTTTCACGCTTTTAAACATTGATATCCCTCCATTAAGCGTCGCCCATGAGTGAGACTGTCACTACACCATCGACGTTTTTAATTTTTTCTATTATTTCATCATTTATAGCATCGTCTAATTCACAAGTCATCAAGGCTTGGTCACCTTTTTCTTTTCTTGAAACTTGCATACTCCCCACATTGATACTCGAATCACCTAATATATTAGCTACGCGACCAATCGTGCCAAATGTATCTTTATGGAATACTAAAAGTGCTGGGTAATTGCCACTAATTGCAATACTAAATCCATTAATCGCGACAACTTCTATTTTGCCACCACCGATAGATACGCCTTCTACAGAAATTTCTTTATCTCCATCTCGCATATTAATCATAGCAGTATTAGGATGAGAACGTTCTTCTGTCATTTCAATAAAATTAACTTTCATTCCAATGTCCTCAGCAGTTTCTATGCTTTTTTGGATTCGATCGTCATCTGTATCATAACCTAATAGACCACCAACAAGAGCAACATCGGTACCGTGGCCTTTATATGTTTCCATAAATGAACCATAAAGGTATATATCAACTTGTTTTGGTGTTTCATTGAATAAGTCTCTAGCCACTAATCCAATCCTAACTGCACCCGCTGTATGTGACGATGATGGACCAACCATTGTCGGTCCAATGATATCGAAAACTGTTTTATATTTCATAAATTATACCCCGCCCTTATTTTTAATTGTTCTAAAGTGTTGCGCTTACATTTTATGGCATCTATATTATTATAACAAGTTAACTTAACATAATAAACTAATTCTGGTTGTGCTGCTTTTAATTTAATATTACCCAAAATGGCACACCATTTTGAACAAAAATTATATATAAGTAAAGTTTCAAAATCATTTATCTTTACTAGCGAATTTTTCAAATGAAATGCACCGATTTATTATACACTTTTTTCAACAAGATAGGTTAAATATGGCAACAATGTATTGCAAAAAGAAAAATATACGCAACTAGATATGATTATCTAATTACGTATATGGATTAAAATGTTATTTTTATCGACTCACTTAAAGCTATTCAACTGAAAACAGATATTGGTAAACGGGTTGATTACCTTGATGTTGGTCTATTTCTATATCAGGATATGTCGCTTCAATCCACGATTCAACGCTTGAAGTGATATCAGCATGCGCATCTTCTCCAACAATCATAGTGATAATTTCACTTTCATCCGTTATCATTTCTGCTAATAAGTTTTTAACTGTTTCAATCTGATCCTCATTACTTGTAATAATTTTATCTTCGACCAAGCCCATAAATGCATCTTTTTTAATCTCAACGCCGTCCACTTTTGTGTCTCTTACAGCATATGTAACAGAGCCTGACGTGACTATTTCTAATGATTCAATCATTCGCTTTTTATTGTTTGTCAACGTGTCTGCTACATCAAAGTTAAATAGTGCAGCAATACCTTGAGGTATCGATTTGGTTGGAATCACAACTGCTTCTGCTTCAACTATCGTCGCAGCTTGTTCACTTGCCATCATAATATTTTTATTATTTGGCAAGATAATTGCACGTTTACACTGAGATTGCTCAATTACTTTGACAATGTCTTCTGTAGATGGATTCATTGTCTGTCCACCACTGATGATATGCGTAGCGCCCATCGATTTAAACAACTCTGATATACCTTCACCCATAGAAATAGCGATAACTGCAGTATCTACTGTTGTCATATCTTGATTTGAATCAACATTTTGTCCTTTTTGTTCTTTTTTAACAACTTCTCGGTGTTGTTCGCGCATATTTTCAACTTTTAATTTAATTAATTCACCATATTGTTGTCCGTAATTAAACACATCTCCAGGTTTTTCAGTATGTACGTGAACTTTTACAATTTCATCATCATTAATCACTAATAATGAATCACCGTATTGACTCATATCTTCTCTAAAAGTATTTTCATCAAAGAATTTTTTATTTTTACCAAAACGGACCATCATTTCTGTACAATATCCATAAATAATATCTTCCGTATTGATAACGCCATGGAAATCATGCGCTTCGTTCACTAAAGTATCTGTATCTAATTTTTGTGTTTCTGCACTTATTGTTTCTCCTTTTAAAGCTTTAAGAAAGCCTTCATATACTACTACTAACCCTTTACCACCACTATCTACTACACCAACTTCTTTTAATACTGGTAATAAATTAGGCGTATTTTCTAGAGAAATTTTAGCTTGCTCTATAATATAAGTCACTAATTCAATACAATCTTCTGTTTCTGGGGCTTTTTCTAGACCTGCATCTGCTGCATCTCTAGCCACTGTTAAGATTGTACCTTCTACTGGTTTCATAATTGCTTTATATGCTGTTTCAACGCCAGCCTTAAAACTGTCTGCTAGTTGTTGTGTATTAATTTCATTATACTCTTCTAAATTTTTACTGAATCCTCTAAATAACTGCGATAAAATAACACCAGAATTGCCTCTCGCTCCCATTAACAGACCTTTGGAGAATGTTTTGCCTAGTTCACCTATATGTTGTGACAAATTCTCTTCTACTGCTTCTCTACCAGATGTCATTGTTAAATTCATATTTGTCCCTGTATCTCCATCTGGTACTGGATATACATTTAATGAATCTACTAAATCTGCATGATTAGATAAATTTTGTGCCCCTTGAATTATCATTTCGGCAAATAATTTACCATTTATTTTGCTAACCATTACGTTATGTCCTCCTAGTTTTTCGTGCCATTATCCACTCGCACACCTTGTATAAATATATTAATTGAATTTATTTTTACTTTTAATGTTTGTTCTAATGTATATTTCACTGTTGACTGAACATTGCTTGCTACTTCTGATATTTTAGTACCATAACTGACAATAATATACATATCAACATCTAACACGCCATTTTCTTCTCTGACAACAATGCCTTTTGCATAATTTTCATAGCCTAATATTTCAGCAATGCCATCTCTCACTTGTTGTCTAGAAGCCATACCAACAATGCCATAACATTCTACTGCTTTACTACCAACCACTGAAGCTATTACTTCGTTCGAAATATCAATACTACCATAATCATTTGTGATTTCTAATGTCATTTTATTGGGCCTCCTAGTTTATGGTTCTTATTTTAGCTTTGATACTTATCGTTTTTAAATTTAAAAAACACAATATTTATCCACAGTTTAGAATTATACCATAAAATGAGTGTAACAAAAGCATAAGCATTGTAAAGAAAATTTTTTCATTTTATTGCCATATCCTTTTATATGTGGTACATTATTCAGGTATGTAGTAGATACGTGTATTTATATTTATTAAAGGAGGTACTTTCATGGGCAAACAATGTTTCGTAACAGGTCGTAAAGCTTCAACTGGAAACAATCGTTCACACGCTTTAAATTCTTCGAAAAGAAGATGGAATGCTAACCTTCAAAAAGTTAGAATTCTTGTAGACGGAAAACCTAAAAAAGTTTGGGTTTCTGCACGTGCTTTAAAATCTGGTAAAGTAACTAGAGTTTAATAAATATAATGCACGAAAAAGACCAATCCTTATGTGGAGGATTGGTCTTTTTTTATTTCTTTAAAATGACTTTTTTCATATTAATCTTTACTTTTTATCATTAGCACACTACCCTTAGTAATTGATACAATCCCTTGTGCCTTAATCAGCTCATTAGATATGGTTAAGGTTGATCCTAATTGTAGGGACGCATGCTTCAATTCATATTTAAAGTTGGTTAATGAAATCATTGTAGGATACATTATAGGTATAAATGATATATACGGGTAATTAATATCTCGTTCAATATGATGCTCACCTGTAGATAAATATGAAATTTCATTTTGGTGATCGATTATTTTAATGGTAATTTGTTGTTGTGTATAGGCTGGTTTTTCTAGTATTTGTAAAGCGCCCATAAAATGATCTAAACGGCCGCCTGTTGCACCATATATATCAATCTCATTATAACCACAATCAATTGCTTGGCCGATACCTAGCGCTAAATCAGTATCGTCTTTTTCAGAAGCGTAAGGATTAATCGTGAGCTTATCTGATAAATAAGCTTTTTCCTCTTTCGTGATTGAATCAAAATCGCCAACTGCAAATGTTGGTATAATACCTGATTCGATTAAATTTAATGCACCTCGGTCAATACCTATCCAAGCTTCGTCTTCTTTTTTTTGTAAAATATTTTTGGGCAAATTTCGTTTACCACATAATAAATTGACTTTCATCGATTTCAACCTTTCAATATCTGAGTCGCTGATTGATAATCATCTTGTTTGAAGAAATAGGAACCTGCAACCAGCATTGTTGCGCCATGTTCTATTACAGATTTAACGGTTTCATCATTAATACCACCGTCTACTTCGACCTCAAATGTTAAATCAAGTTCTTTTTTGATGTTCGAAAGTTGATCAAGTTTGTCTAAGCTTTCTTGAATAAACGATTGTCCTCCAAAACCAGGGTTAACTGTCATTACGAGTACATAATCTACCATTTTCAACACAGGCGCAATGGACTCTACGGGCGTACCTGGATTAATCACTACACCCGCTTGCACATTTGCATTTTTTATTTGTTGAATTACTCTATGAATATGCGGTGTCGCTTCAACATGTACAGAAATCATATCTGCGCCCTGTTCTGCAAAAAGTTCTACGTATTTTTCTGGTTCTTCTATCATTAAATGTACATCTATTGGCAAACACGTACCTTTTCTTACAGCTTCTAATATAGGTAAACCAATTGAAATATTTGGAACAAATTGTCCATCCATCACGTCAAAGTGCACGCCATCCACGCCCGCTTTTTCTAAAGCTTTTAATTCTTCTTGTAGCTGTAAAAAATTTGCTGATAATAATGAAGGATATAATTTTGCCACTTAATATCTTTCCTTTCTATTTGAAATTTCATTGAAAATTTGTAAATAATGTTCATATCTAAACTGCGCTATATTACCATTTTCTAATTCATGCTTCACATTACATTTGGGTTCATTGATATGATTACAATCTCTAAATTTACATTGTTCACCATATGTATTGATTTCCATAAAATAATGTTTTACTTCTTCTTTTTGAATATGATTAAAATCTAATGCACTAAATCCTGGCGTATCAGCTATATAGCCATTGTTTCGTTCAAATAATTCTACATGTCTTGTCGTGTGTTTACCTCTATTTAAAGCTTTAGATATATATTGTGTTTCGATATTCAAATTTGGGAAGTATTTGTTTAATAATGTTGATTTCCCGACGCCTGATTGACCGCTTAATACAGCAAGACCGTCGCCCCATTGTGTAAAAACTTGATTAATATCCTCATCAATGCTAATAAATTGTGTTTTGTATCCCATATCTTCATATACTTTTAATAATTCTAAAATATTATCTTCTATTTTAGCTGATGTGATATCTCGCTTCGTTACTAAAATACGTGGTCTCATATGATAAGAATGAGCAATAACTAAAAACCTATCTAATAACTGAGTCGAAAAATCAGGCTCTACCGCACTCACCACTAATATGAGATGGTCTACATTACTGACTGGTGGTCTTTTCAATTCATTCTTTCGTTCATGAATATGTTGGATATAACCTTCTGTTATATTTTCAACATCGAAATCTACTACATCACCAACAATAGGAGAGATTTTATTTTTTCTAAATAAACCACGTGGTTTGGTATCGTACATTTCTCCACTGACGTCTACACGGTAAACGCCACTTAACGATTTTATG
Source organism: Staphylococcus sp. GDY8P120P (assembly GCF_017892065.1). NCBI lineage: Bacteria > Bacillati > Bacillota > Bacilli > Caryophanales > Staphylococcaceae > Staphylococcus > Staphylococcus sp. GDY8P120P. The sequence continues at coordinate 249,761 of NZ_JAESKI010000003.1, forward strand.
ATGCGTCCTGTTTTCACTTAGGCACCCCTTCTTTTTTAAGCTTTACTTTTTATATTATATCAAAGGCCTTTTAATTTAAATACGATTTAAGACTAATTCAGTTAAAAATTAAAATTTCAAATAAATAACAAAGCACTATTTCTACACAGTATCAGTAGAAATAGTGCTCTGTTTTTGTTGGTTAATATGCTAAATCTTTTTGCTCACATGTTTCAATTCACTAAAAATCGTAAGGGATATCTTTATCTGCAACGACTTTACCATCCACACGGATCGTATAACCCGCCGTTTCACCTTCTTCGATTGTCATAGGAATAGTGACTGTCTTGTCATCTTTTATTTTGAAACTTTGCGCAGCTGACGTCCCTTCATCATCTTTATCACGTACATATACCTTTACTTCTTGACTCTCATCATCATCACCAGTATATGACACTTGGTATGTTTCTGTATATTCCTTGGTTTCTTTTTTCTCATCCTTATCAGAATCTGATGAGTCATCATCTTCCTTTTTCTCTGAATCTTTGTCCTCTTTTTTCTCTTTGGATTCAGGCTTGCCTGTAGAAACTACAAATTCTATAGTAGATCCTTCGTCAACTTCTTTATCTTTCGGTGATTGGCTAATTACGCTATCCTTATCGACCGATTTGTCTGAACGTTTTTCTACAGTCACTACTTTAAACCCTTTTGATTCTAATTCAGATTTAGCAGTTTTAAATGATTTGTCCTCATAGTCATCTACATATATCTGTTTTATACCTAGTGATTCTGTCAATTTAATATTGCTATTACTGATTTTCACTCTTTCGCCTGGTGAGATATTTTGTGTTTCAATTAAACCTTTTGACACATTTTGTTTGGTATAAGATTGATCGACTTGTGCGTCATCGATTCCTAAATCTTTTAATTTATCTAACGCTTCTGATTTAGGTAATCCATATAAATTAGGCATTTCTGCTGTTTTAGGGCCTTTAGATAAAACAATATCAACTTTGCTGTTTTGTTCTAAACGTTCACCTTTACCTGGCGTTGTTTTAATAATTTTATTTTCAGGATATTTATCACTATATTCACGTGACGTTTTACCTAAATCTAATTTATTTTCTTTTAGAATGCCTTCTGCTTCTTTTTCAGTTTTGCCTATCAAATTGGGAGTTTCTAAATATTTATTACCAAACATGCCCATAGCCATAAATCCAAAAAGCCCAAATAAAAGTAACACAATGATCAAACCATAGAAAAACTTTTTCTTTTTAGACCTCTTTTTAGGAGGTACTGCATATAATTGCTCTTCATTCGTTTGAAAATATTGTTGGTTAACAATTGGAATTTGCATTGTTTGGTGCATATTTTTCGATTTATCTTCTTCGCGTGATTGGTTGGCAATTTCTGCTTTATTAATAGGCACAGTTTTAGTATCCGCATCCACAGAATAGTATCTTGCTTCATTCATGCGTTCTTGTGATAACACCGTTGATAAATCTTCTAGCATTTCTTTAACAGATTGATAACGTTCTGCTTTATTTTTTTCTGTAGCTTTAAGTACGACATTACTTAACGATTGTGGTACTTCTGGTCGTTTATCTGTAACGTTAGGCATAGGATCTTGAATATGCTTTATGGCAATACTTACAGCCGTCTCACCAGAGAATGGGGGATGACCTACAAGCATTTCATATAAGACAACACCTATGGAATAGATATCAGTGCCATTATCTGTAGAGTCACCACGAGCTTGTTCTGGAGAAAGATATTGAACAGTACCTAAAACATGGTTAGTTTGCGTCATTGTTGTTTCACTCAAAGCTTTTGCAATACCGAAGTCTAATATTTTTAACGTTTGATCACTATTTATCAATATGTTTTGAGGTTTTATATCACGATGTACAATCTTTGTATCATGCGCATGTTTTATTCCCTCTATAATTTGTTCCGTAAAATTGATAACAGTTTGGATATCTAAAGGACGATGTTGTTGAATATATTCAGACAAAGTGGGGCCTTCTATACATTCCATGACTAAGAAGAAATATTCATCATTTTCAGTAACATCAAAAACGTTCACTATATTTTTATGTGAAAGTTGTGTTAAATTATGAACTTCACGCTCAAAACGTTTAATCGTTTCTTCTTTCTCACCAGAAGGTATTCTAATCGCTTTAATTGCTACCTTTCGATTCAAAATGGTGTCATCAGCTAAATACACTATACTCATGCCACCGCCGCCAAGTTTTTTAATCACTTTATAACGTTCACTTATTAGTTTTCCAATCATACCTTATCTCCTTCGATTTCTGCTAAAACAATGCTCACATTATCATTTGTATCTTGAGACAATGCCAATTCAATAAGATTTTGACCATGTGTTTCTAAATCTGTTTCTTGCATTAATGCTTCTTGTATCATGTGGTTTCTTACAAAATCTGTCAGTCCATCTGAATTCAGAAGTAGAAAATCATAAAAATTCGTTTTTTTAACAAAAATATCTGGTGTAACAACTTTATCCGTTCCCATCACTTTTGTAATAATATTTCTTTGAGGATGGTTAAATGCTTCTTCAGCACTAATTTGACCTAACATAACTAAATGATTGACGAAAGAATGATCATTTGTAACTTGTTCAATCTCTCTGCTATTTACTAAATAGCCTCTTGAATCGCCTATATTAGCTACAACAACATATTCATCAAATACAAGTGCACACACACAAGTCGTCCCCATACCTTGATATTCAACATTTTCCGTTGACATTTCGTACAGTTCGCGGTTAATAGCTTTTAATGTAGTTCTTAGCCAGTCTTCAGCTTGTTTAGGTTCAATTAAATTTTCCTCTTCAAAACGACGTTGCAATTCGTTCGTCACAAATTGACTAGCTACTTCTCCTGCTAAATGTCCACCCATACCATCACAGAGTACAAGTAATTGTTGTTCTGTTTGGTTATAGAACACACCACCTGCATCTTCGTTCTTATCACGATATTGACCTGTGTTAGTAAAAAATTGTGCTTTTAGCATACTATTACCTCGTTTCTACTTTTCGTTCCTTAGCTCTTAATTGACCGCATGCTGCATCGATGTCAGCACCTTGTTCTCTTCTTATTGTGGCGTTGATGCCTAATCGATTTAATTCTTTTTCAAATTTAAAAATATCTTCTTTTGGTGTCTTAACGTAATTTCTTTCTGGTACATGGTTTACAGGGATTAAATTGACATGACAGTTTAGTTTTTGAATCAAGTGTGCTAACTCTCTTGCATGCTCAACTTGATCATTGACGCCTCCAAATAATCCATATTCAAATGTAATACGTCTATTCGTTTTTTCCTGATAATAAGTAATAGCTTCCATTAATTTTTCAACATTATAAGCTCTATTTATAGGCATTAATCTAGAACGAATTTCATCGTTTGCACCATGTAAGCTGACTGCAAAATTAATCTGGATATCCTCATCAGCAAAATCATAAATTCTTGGTATGATACCAGAAGTTGACACTGTGATATGGCGTGCACCAATATTTAAACCATTATCATTATTTACGATTTTCAAGAAATCCATCATTTCATCATAATTTTCAAATGGCTCTCCAATCCCCATAATAACGATTTGTGATACACGTTCCCCAGTTTCGTCTAATGCTTTCTGAACGGTGAGTACTTGAGATACGATTTCTCCAGCTTCTAAATTACGCTTTAAACCACCTAATGTAGAAGCACAAAATGTACAACCAATACGACAGCCAACCTGAGTCGTGACACATACAGAGTTACCGTACTCATGTCTCATTAGTACGGTTTCAATAGTATAACCGTCTTGTAATTCAAATAAAAATTTGATTGTTCCGTCTCGACTCTCTTGCTTAACTACTGTTGTCATAGCTGTCATTGCAAAGTTATCTGCCAATAATACTCTTAACGCTTTAGATAAGTTTGTCATTTCATCAATGCTATTCACTCGTTTTTCATATAACCATTCAAAAATTTGCTTAGCTCTAAATTTTTGTTGGCCGTGCACTTTTAACCAATTTTCCATTTCATCATATCTAAGTGAATAAATTGATTGCTTTTCGAAATCAGGAAGGAATTTATTTTTCTTCTTCTTTTCTGTAGTAATCATCGTCTATTGTTCCTTTCTTTTTATCCTAGTAATAAAAAAGCCATCAGAGTTAAAGTGCTGCGGCAGTACTTGTAAAGTTTTTACCTTTTCTCCACTGATTGGATGTTCAAATAGGTCAAATTCAAAATCTTTATTTTCTTTTAAAAATGTATAAATAACATTTTCATTTTCTAACTGTTCAATGGTACACGTAGAATAAACTAATGTGCCCCCTGGGCGTAAACTTTCTTTAACATTATTCAATATCTCTAATTGCATATTTACTAATGATTGAATACTTTGCTGACTCTGTTCATATTTTATTTCTGGCTTGTGTCTCAATACACCTAAGCCACTACATGGTGCATCCACTAAAATCTTATCATACACTTTATCATATTTTTGGGTTGCATCGTGATCAAAAGCAGAAATGTTAGATAATCGTAATTTTCGAATATTAAAATCAATTAAATCTATTTTGTGCTCATGAATATCAGTAGCGTCTACGTGTCCACTCCCATGAAGTGTTTCTGCTATATGGCAAGCTTTTCCACCTGGTGCACTACAAGCATCTAATACTAAATCTCCTTCTTGAAGATTCATGATTTCTGCTACAAACATAGAACTTTTATCTTGAATAGATACTAAGCCATCTTTAAACATTCGAGACTCAATAATCGGTTTCCCACTAATATGTAAACAAACCGTAATATCTTCGTCTTGCGTCACCGTATAACCATCATTTTCTAAACGCTGTATTGCTTCTTCAACTGTAATTCTAGTTAAGTTCACTCTAACTGTAGTAGTAACTTTAGTTAAAAACGATTGAGCAATTGCTTCTGTTTTATCAATACCGAAGTGTGTCGTCCAATGGTCAACGAGCCATTTAGGCAAACTATATTGAACGGCAATGCGTTTCTTTTCATCTTTAATTTCACTAAAATCAGGTAACTCACTGCGCATTAAATTCCTTAAAATGCCATTCACTACATTCCCGTTATGTGGACCACCTTTAAACTTTGCAATGTTAACAGCTTCATTGATAATCGCATGCTGAGGTACTTTATCTAAATAAACATATTGATAAATACTCATCCACAATAGCTGTCTAACCCATCCTTTAAGTTTTGTCCGTAGAAATGGTTTCAACAGATAATCAAGTGTATATTTTCTTTTTAAAGTACCATATACAAGCTCGGTAAATAAATTTTTATCTGCTCTGTTTAATTCATTATTTGATAATACTTCATTGATAATAATATTACTATACGCTTTATCATCGATAATATCTTGTAGTGTTTCAAAAGCTAATAATCTAACATTTGTTTCAATTGTCATGACAATACCTTCCCAACGAGCGTGCCTTGCACACCACTTAAATAATTAGCTGTAAGCATTCTTTTTTTACCTGCAACTTGAATATCCGTTAATGCGATTGCATCATTTGAACCAGTAGCAACGATGATAGCCTTCTTAGTCGTTTCTATAATTGTGCCAGGTTCACCATTTTTATCTTTTTCAATGCGAGAAGCATATATTTTTAAATTTTCACCATCCATGATTGTATGTGCAACTGGCCATGGCGATAAGCCTCTAATTTGATTGTAAATTGCTTCTGCAGACATTGACCAATCAATTTTTTCATCTTCACGACGTATATTGGAAGCAAATGTCGCTTCATCATCATTTTGGGCAATACTATCATTTGTGCCATTAATGATGGAAGGTAGTGTTTCTTTTAATAAATCCGCACCTAAAAAACTAAGTTTATCATGCATAGAGCCAACGTCATCTTGCACTTCAATATCAATTGCTTGTTGGGAAATGATGTTCCCAGCATCTAATTTTTTAACCATATACATAATAGAAATACCAGTTTGTTTTTCACCATCAATGATAGCTTGGTGTATTGGCGCACCGCCTCTATATTTTGGTAATAGTGATGCATGAACGTTGATTGCACCTAATTTTGGTGATTGTAATAATGACTCTGGCAGTAATTGACCAAACGCTGCAGTCACGATTAAATCAGCATTTAATCCAATTAATTCTTCCAATTCTTGAGATTGTGATAATTTTTCTGGTTGATAAACCGGGATTGCATGTTCAACTGCCACTTGCTTTACGGGCGGCGGTGTCAATTTGCGTTTTCTACCAACTGGTCGATCTGGTTGTGTAACCACTGCTATCACATTATGTTCAGCGATTAGCATTTCTAATACTTTTGTTGAAAATTCTGGTGTTCCCATAAAAATAATTTTACTCATAATCGAAATACGCCTCCATTTCTACCTCATTCAAAATTTTATTGGCACGTGCTGTAAATAGCTTACCTTCAAAATGGTCAATCATGTGCAATATCATGCGCGCAATATCATCATATGCAGTCATTTCTACTTCATTTCCATTTTTGTCATTACTTTTTATTACAATCATTTCACTTCTTTTTACTTCACCAAACACGCCGGGTAAAGAAACAGAGCCTTCTAAGTCAGTTACTGTTTTATCCGATTCACTTATTATTCTAGGATTGATAAGTTGTAATAAACCGTCTGCTTCCATATCTATAATAGCTACTTTTTGAGAAATACCTATTTGAGGTGCACATATTGCAGATGCTTCTACTTCATACAGAGTATCTTCTAAATCAAGTAATAATTGTGCTAAACTTTCATCAAACAATGACACATCGGGTATCTTTTTTTGTAATATTGGGTTTTTTCCCGAAACAAGTTGCTTTATTGTCATTTAATTAACTCCTCATAAAAATTCATCACATCATTATAACTTATTTTAGTTGAATTTGCATCAAGCTTCGTTAAAATAACAGTTGCGTTAAAAACATATTTTTATAAAATGAGTTCGTTGCGCTGGCCCTCAAGGATGACTAGAAAAAATAATATAAATGATATGGGACTTGCACAAGAACTAATAAGGCTAAGTGAATTACATGAGTAAACTCATGTATAAAACCCTGGGACTTAAATATCCATCCTCAAAATAAAGGACTCATCTGTATTAAAATGGAGGAGTCCTTTTTATATAAAAATCTGACGATTTTAACCGTGCATGCATACCTGGGCGTGGTTCGTGCCTGTAGTCTCTCACTCATACTATTCCCCAAGCGTGAGCACGTTGAAAATCGTTACAAAATATGTGTTTTAGCACAAAAAAATAAGGCCCTTTCGTATAATTTAATAAACACTACTAAACTAAATCAACGAGGTGCCTTATGTATAAAGATTATAATATGCCTCAACTTACACTACCAATGGCATTTTTCATAAACGATAGCATTGAAATCATGTGGCTTTCGCAAAATCTGCCTCTTTCTTATAAAACGATTAATCGTTTTCGAATTCAGAGCTGAGACGTTATTTACGTTTCATTCTCTTTTTAACACTATAAAAATAACCGTAGGCGTTTTACACAAAACAAGCCCTCGGTTAATTAAATGGATCATAGTGATAATTTATTAATTTGTATGCCAAACTCGTCATAGTTAAATGGATCCAACCAATTTTCAAATTTCATTCTATACTCGGACCATTCACTCGCTAACATGGAAAGCCAACACGTATCCCTACTTCGCTTTTTATAAATAGTATGGTTTCTAAATATCCCTTCATATTTAAAGCCAAGCCGTTTTGCCGCTTTAATAGAAGCTTCATTCAGCGCATCACATTTCCATTCGTATCTTCTATAACCTAAAGTGCCAAAAATATAATTTGCTAACAAATAATGTACTTCTGTCGCAACGCACGTTTGCTTCATTTTATTAGCATAATGTATATGGCCAACTTCAATAGAAGCATTTTTCTCGTTAATTCTAAGTAGAGATAACATACCAACTACATCTTGGTCACTACGATTAATGATAGCAAGAAAATACGGATCTTTCGTTTGTATTTTAGCATGAATATAAGATTCAAAAGCCTCATAGTTTTGGGGTTGTTCATCAGGTAAATAGGTCCAATTAGGTGCATCTTCGTTTGCCTTAAAGTGATGATATAACCGTTTAATATGGTGTGAAGATAACTTTTCTAATCTACAATATTTCCCTTCTAATACATCAATTGTCGGTGCTTTTGGTAATTCAAACTCTTTTAAATCTTCTCCAATAGGTTGATTAAATTCATTAACTCTCATTTTTATACACCCCACTAAGCATATTTAAATTATTAAAAGTATAACATTTATGAGGAGCAGTAGGATTATAAAATATTAAAGGCAATCGCGATTACTAAAATGAAATATTTTAAGATAATAAACATAAAAAGTTATAATAACTTCAAAGTCATAAAGGGCGCCGCTTATAATACATCTGACTACCGCTATAAACTCATATTAAAAAGGTTTTATTACGTTCATTATTCTATATTAGACAAAATCGATTTCAATAAACCAGGAAATTGTTGTTCTAATTCTTTAGATTGAAGCTGACTTAATCGCTTTGTTCCTTTTATAAATAAGTGGTATACAGACTGATGCATTACACATTGAAGCTGAGACATTATATTTTGGGCTCAACTCCTTTCTGATTCAACTATTTATCATGATACGTTAATAAGTTACATCTTACTTATTAACAGCATTAGCTATTTCACTATGCATTAAACATTTCATTCTCTTTTAAATCCAAAACAATACCCTAATTTCTTGATATATTTACGATTTTTCACCCATTAAAATGCTTTGCTATTGTATATAAAACATCAATACCATTAAAAATATCTTGTTCGACAATATCAAATTGAGGGTGGTGGTGGTTGAATTGATGATCTGAACCTACATTTAAATAAAGTCCTTCGTTTCCTAGCTCTTGCACTCTTTCAATAAAATAAGTTGCATCTTCGCTGCCGGAAGGGGTGGTTTCATCTTTAGTAATATTCAACTCACTCATTACATTTGAAATTAATTGATATACCGTTTCTTTTAATTTTTTTGAAGGTAGAATACTTGGCGCTTCCCCCACTTTATTTTGAACGATGTTAACGTTAAACATATTTTCAATACCTTTAATGATATCGGTCACACGGTCGTTCATAAATTGGTTAACTTCGTTATTCATACCTCTTACTTCAATTTCAAGTTTCACTTCATCCGCAATAATATTTCTACTCGAACCCCCATTAATTTTACCCACATTAATTCGAGAGTCACCTTTTTCATGTCTTTGAATCGCATATAATTGTTGAATAAGTGTTGCTGCTGCCAATATCGAATTGCTACCATCTTGTGGGTTAGCACCTGCATGACTTGATTCACCATATATAAATAAATCATATTTCGTCGAAGCCATAAATCCTTCTATTGATGTAATGATCTCATTGGATTTTCCATTTAGACCAATGTGCGTCGCAAAAAAGTGATCAACATCATCTACAACGCCTTTTTTTACCATAGAAAGGGCCCCACGCACACCTTCTTCAGCAGGTTGAAATATAAGTTTAATACGGCCCTTGTTTAAATGATTCAAATTTATTAATTGCGCTAAACCAATACCCATGGTCATATGAGCATCATGGCCACAAGCATGCATAAACCCTTCATGCTTTGAAATAAAATTTGCTTTATATGGCTGATGATGATTAGAATCACTTTCTTTAATGGGGAGAGCATCGATATCAAACCGGAATGCCAGCGTTGGTCCTGGTTCTTCAAATTCTTTTGTCGCAACAATACCAGTTAAACCATCTTTAAATTTTTCAATTGTAAAATGATTTTGTTCTAAAAACGCAATGTGTTCATTCAATACGGTGTCATTTGGTCTTCCCATCATATATTGAGTATCCATCACTGCTTCACCTATCTCCAAATCAAAATTTAATGATTTTAATATATGATATAATTCATTTGCTGTATTGATTTCCAAAAAACCTGGTTCAGGCAAAGCGTGTAATTTCCTTCTTAATTGACTTAAATATAATCTTTGATGATCGTCTAATAACATTCAATCACTCCTTTATTTCAATTCTCTTGTAACGCCGGGCCCTACTGGTAAACCAGTTATATAGAAAAACGCGACTAAAACAATCCATGTGGTTAAAAATGATACAGTGTAAGGTATCATTAATGATATTAATGTACCAACACCTGCTTTTTTATCATATTTATTTAAAAACGATAATATGACAACAAAATAAGGATTTAGCGGTGTGACAGTCGCAATAGAAGAATCAGCCACTCTATACGCTACTTGCGTGAAACCGGGATGTATACCAAGCTGCATAAACATCGGAACAAAAACTGGCGCTTCTAATGCCCACTTTGCTGAGCCAGAAGTGATTAAAAAACCAAGAAAAGCAGTAAATATAATATACATAATAATTAATGGAAATCCCGTTAAATTAATACTTTTTAGAAACTCTGCACCATTAACAGCAATCCAAGTAGCCATATTAGACCATTGGAAAAAGCTAATAAATTGAGCTGCAGCAAATGCTAAAACAATATAACCCGATAAGTCTCGAACAGCATCTGTCATATATTTACCAATATCATGTGTAGTATTAATTTTTCTATCAACAATACCAAAGGTAATACCTAATATTAAAAACAGGACTAAAATAATGGGGACGATACCATCTATAAATGGCGAATTTATGATTGAACCATCGTCGCCCCGAAGCGGGCTGTTGGGTATAAATAATGTAATAATGATTGCTAATATATAAATTGAAGCAGCAATCAATGCACTAATCAACGCTTTTTTAGCAGTTGGAGATGATTCATCTACTTCCAAATCTTCGACTTTTTTATTATATTTACCTAACCGTGGTTCAATGATTTTAGTCGTTACCAAGCCACCGACAACCGTGAGCGCAAACGTAGATACAATGTTAAAATACCAATTTGATACTGGTGAAACACTCATACTTGCGTCAATAATCGATGCCGCTTCTGTACTAATACCTGATAATAGCGCATCTGTTCCTACCACTAATAAATTTGCAGTAAAACCCGCTCCTGCTGCGCCAAATCCAGCTGCAAGCCCTGCAATTGGATGTCTACCAAGTTTATAAAATACAATTGCAGCTAATGGAGGGACTAAAATCATTGCTGCATCTGATGCAATATTTCCCATAATTCCAACAAATACGACAACATATGTCACTAATGAAGAAGGAGCTTTTGTAATTGTTTTCCTAATTACGTATTCTAATAGTCCTACCTTTTCTGCTAAGCCTACGCCTAACATCATAGCGATAACAATTCCTAAAGGTGCAAATCCAGTGAAGTTTGTTATTGTATTTTTCAACATGTATTGTAAACCATCGCCTGAAAATAAATTTTTAACTTCTAACGTTTTTTCACTACCTGGTGGTTTCACAGTTGCACCGAACATATTAAAAATAAAGGATAGTATAACTACTATGACTGCTAAATATATGAATAGAAAAAATGGATGCGGTAATTTATTTCCTAAATATTCTACTTTATTTAAAAATTTACTTTGCTTTTTCACTTTCTCTGCCATTCAAATTTCCCCTTTGTTTGTCAGAATATTCTGAAATATATCACTATATTTCAATGATTAAACTATAACGTCGACGGTTGGACGTGATCTGGTATAGGATTTTTATAAGGATGTTTTTCTAATTTTTCCTTATGTTCTTTTTGAATAGATTTTAAAAGATTTTCATCTTTTAAAATATGCAAAGCCGTATTAGCCATAATCCTTGCAGCCCGAAACATCCCTTTAAATGCATAGGTAGATGTCCCTTGCGAAACCATTTGCCAAGTATGTAATGGTGTTCCCATTGCTTCAGTAGTACATGTACATTGAGCTGTTGGTACGACCCAACTCACGTCCGCTACATCAGTAGAGCCCATCATCGGTTTATCAGAAATAACGTAATCGTTAACGATACGACTTAGTCTTTGGTGGTCTAATTTATTACTGTCGCTTATAACCCCGAAACTTTGCAACATATTTTGCGCATTATCTTTTTCTGCTTGTGTTAAAGATTGCCAAATGTTTTCAGCAAAATTTAATTCATTTTCAGAATATACAATTTCTGATTCTTCTTCTTTTAAATAGTGGTACATAATTTCTTCCATTTTTCTATTAGGAGAATAATCAGAACATGCTTTATCAATTTCTATTTCACACTCAGTACCTGTCATTAAGGCTGCACCTTGAGCAATATTTTTCACTCTTTCTAACAATTCATTGGCCCCTTTTAAATTTTCAGCACGAATCAAATATAAAACTTCAGCGTTAGCTTGAACTACATTAGGCGAAATGCCACCTGTATTTGTCACAGCATAGTGTATACGATTAGTATCAGGCATATGCTCTCTTAAATAATTCACACCAACATTCATTAATTCAACAGCATCTAACGCGCTTCTTCCCAATTCTGGTGAATTTGCTGCATGTGAACTGATACCTTTAAATCGAAAATAAATTTGAAAATTAGCTAGTGATTTGTTGCTCATGATGGCATTGGCTGGTGAAGGGTGCCAGCAAAAAGCATAATCTAATGAATCAAATACACCTTCTCTAGACATAAATGTTTTACCAGAGCCGCCTTCTTCACCCGGACAACCATAATAAATGACAGTACCTGGCAAGTTATGCGACTTTAGGTACGCTTTGGTTGCAATAGCGGCCCCTAATGAACCTACACCGAGTAAATTATGACCACAGCCATGACCGTTGATTTGTCCATCAATAGATTGTTCTTCATCAATAAGCGGTTTTTGACTTAAACCCGATAAAGCGTCAAACTCACCTAAAAAACCAATAACTGGTTTTCCATTACCATATTCTCCTTTAAAAGCAGTTTGAATGCCACCTAAATTTTGTTCAATTGCAAACCCTTCTGCTTCAAGAACCTCTAACAATTTCCCTGAAGATAAATACTCCTCAAACCGAGTTTCTGGATGTGACCATATGTATTCACTAGTTTTTGTTAACGTTGATTCTTTTTCTAAAATAATATTATTAACAAACTTTTGATGATTTGTATTATTCATAAAACCACTCCCTTTTATAAATTAATAATATGTTATCATTATAATTTATAAATAGAAAGCGTTTTCAAATACGATTTATGTCATTATCATATAGTTTAACTAAAAATAAGGGGGGATAAAAATGAAAATACATAACAACGCTTGCTTCTCACTTTGTATTTCTTAACCTCAATCTACTTTAAAATCTATTATAATAACGTAAGTTGCTCCAATTAAAAAATGAAAAAGACGAGACAGAAATCAGTTTTTGTTAAAAGATTTCGCCATCTCGTCTACGTATTGTTGGCTAGAAATAAATGGTTTTGTTATAAATACACACTATGTCATTCGTCAACGCTCAATGTTATATATAAGTCTGGAAAACGGTTGATATACCTCAGACTATTTTACATACCTTTAAAAATTAGAGGGGACTTGAATTTGATGCTTAACCAAGTAAGTCTTCTGATGTTGTATTAAAAAATTCTGTTAAAATTTTAACATCATGTTCTGATAACTTGGCTTGCTTGCTTTCTACACGTGCGATTAATTCAGTGCTTAAACCAGTGTTATAAATAGATGTTAAGCGATTCACTAATTCATCTACGCTTAAACCAATTGCTTCTCTATTACTTATTAAACTCATATCAAGACCTCCAACCCGTTTGTATTCACACTGTAAAATGATGATTCATTATGCTTTTATAATCATATGGAACCACATTACATATACGATTATCTATGCTGCCATTTTATATTGAGCTCCTTAGTATTCAATATAACTGTATTATCTATTAAAAGCAAACACAAATTAATTCCATAATTGAAATATTTTATATTTTTATAAAAACGGTGTAAATACTTTTTGTTATAAGTTGTAATAAGTCATTTTTGTAATCATAATCAAAAATGGATTTTAAAATTGATTTACTTCACTATTTTCTAATTCAATTGTCATTGAAGATGCGTTTTTAATAAAACCGATTTTTGAATATAATGGCGCTGCTTGGCTAGAAGCTTTTAAATTTACTACACTTATATTTTCTTCTTTACATTTCGTAAGCAATTGATCTAGTACATGTTTCCCTAAACCTAATCCTCTATATGATTTAATCGTGTATACATTAGTAATGTATCCCTCAACACCAGTATAATTATCATAAGCTGGTGGGATTTGTTGAAATACAACTGCTCCTGTTGATACAATTTGTTCATTCTCTATTAAAAAAACTTGGTAAATATTATTTTGCTCAAAAACATTTTCAAAATATGCTCTCATATTATCATCAATATTTTCAGTTGCTGGCATACCTTGATCTAGTAATTGTTCTTTTCTTAATTTAATAATTGTTTCTATGTCTTTTTGATTTGCAATACTCATCTCCATATCTATTACTCCTTTATAAAAAAATATGAGCAAATAAATTTACTACATATAAAAGCTATATTCAACCATTAAATTTCAAGTTTAATAAATAAAAGAATGGAGTAATCAACCAAATTAAAATTTTGTATTAAAACAAACTTAATTTAAAATAGCCATATGCTTTATAAATATATATTTATAAAGCCATTTAATATTTCACAAGCAGGGGTTTTAAGCATAGGGCAAACCTTTTATTTTATCTCAATGAACCTAAATCATAGATAGGGTAAAGCATTTAGACATATCTAAATTAAAATTTTATCTTAAACGTTCAATAGAAGGGTGTTGTATTACTTGCTTTTTGAATATCTTTCGTATAAAAATATTGCTTACCTTTACCAGTGAAGGCAGGCATTAATATCAAATTCGCTTTTGCGTTGTATAACCATTCTGGGTTGACACCAGAATTTAAAATTTCTTGAAATTCTTGAAATTCTTTATTCCAATCCAAATTTACTTTCATTATATCACCTCGATTCCCATCACGGAACACTTGTTCTATTTTTAAAATTTAAAAAACAGAGCAAACGCTAAAATATTTACTCTGTTTATGACATATACATATTAAAATTTTCACAAATTATTTTTTAACTTTATCGACTAAATCGTTAAATTTATCTTTGGCGTTTTCTGCCGCTTCTTTCACTTTACCAGAAGTTTTATCTTCTTTACCTTCTTGTTCTAATTTTTCATTACCAACTACATTACCTGCTGTTTCTTTAAGGTTGCCTTTAACTTGTTCAAATTTACTTTCATCTGCCATGTTTCATTACCTCCTAAAAAATAATTTTGTAAACAAGATTAATTAAAATCTACCACATAAATATATAATCTAAACATAAAACAATCCAATTTCACACAATTGACAAAATTCATAAAATAAATGTACGCATATTATATTGAGTTCGTCTATACTTCGTTTCAGTTTTTATATACATATTTATATCCTTAACATTATCTTTTACTTCTTTAAAAAAGGGTTAGTTATCATATTATTATCAAATGGACAAACTGCTAACTAAGAAGTAAAAGCATAGTTAGTAAAACAGTCTATCCTTTTGTTTACCCTTAATTAAATTTTAACAACCTTAGAAACCCTTGAAAATACTGTGATTGAACTGCTTACACCGCTAAATCACATCATCATTTGAGGGTTGATATCTATCTTAAGTGATAATTTATCTTTTAAATATTGATCATGATAATAGTCATCTAAATATGTTAATGCTTCATGTAAAGCAGGTTCGCTTTTATATTTAATTAGTATTTGGAAACGATATTCATTGTTAATCCGCGATAGTGCCGCCGGAGATGGACCTAATACTAACGCTTTATCTGTTAAATGTTGTAACAGAATTTTATGGATGTGCTTAGATGCTTCCATAACTTTCTTCATATCTTTGTGGGCAATCGTAAAATTAATTAAAAAGAAGTATGGCGGATACTTACCTAATTTTCTGTAATTCATCTCTTTTTCAAAAAATGATGTGTAGTCGTTATCTTGAACATCTTTGATTGCATAATGCTCTGGGTTGTAAGTTTGAATGATGACTTCACCTTCTTTTTCATGACGACCCGCACGCCCTGAAACTTGTGTTAATAATTGATACGTACGTTCACTTGCTCTGAAATCTGGCAAGTTTAACATAGTATCTGCGTTTAACACTCCGACTAATGTAATATTAGGAAAATCCAATCCTTTAGCAATCATTTGTGTGCCTAATAAAATATCGCCTTTACCTGAACCAAAGTCATCTAACAATCGTTCATGCGCCCCTTTTCTAGAAGTCGTATCCACATCCATACGAATAATCTTGGCTGTTTCAAAATTTTCTTGTAACAACTCTTCCACTCTTTGCGTCCCAGTACCGACTTGTCTAATATGTTCACTTTCACAGTTTGGACATTTATTAGGTGGAACTTCTTGATGACCACAATAATGACATTTTAATTGGTCAGTCGATTTATGGTAAGTTAACGAAATATCACAATTAGGACATTGAGGGACATGACCACAATCACGACACAGCATAAATGAAGCATAGCCACGTCTATTTAAAAATAAAACAACTTGTTCTTTTTTATCTAATCTATCTTGAATCGCACTACGCAACCCTTCTGAGAACATAGAACGATTGCCTGAAGTGAGCTCTGCTCTCATATCTACAATTTTAACTTCTGGTAAGGCTTGTTGATTCACTCTATTTGGTAACGATAAAAGTTCATAAACACCTTTATCTGCACGAGCAAATGATTCTAAACTAGGCGTCGCACTACCTAAAATTAATGGACACTGATGATATTGACTTCGCCATTGCGCGATGTCTCTAGCATGATACCTTGGATAATCCTCTTGTTTATATGAAGATTCGTGCTCTTCGTCAATGATAATCATGCCTAAATCTTTAAATGGTGCAAATACACTTGAACGCGCGCCAACGCTCACGCTTGCTTTACCATCTCTAATTTTTTGCCATTCATCATAACGTTCACCCTTGGATAAACCTGAATGTAAAACAGCTACTTCATCACCGAATCTACGTTTAAATCTTAATACCATTTGTGGTGTGAGTGCAATTTCAGGTACTAACATCATTGCTTGCCTACCTTGCTTTAGTACGGTTTCGATTGTTTGTAAATAGACTTCTGTCTTTCCAGAACCAGTCACGCCATGTAATAAAAATGTCCGTTGTTCTTTTTTGTTAATTGTATCTATGATTGTTTCATACGCTTGTTGTTGTTCATTAGTCAGTGATTGTTTCTCATCTTGCTCAAACACACGTGTCGCAAAGGGATCGCGTTCTATAGTAGTGTCATATTTTTCAATAAAGCCTTTCCGTGATAACGTATCTATACTCGACTTTGAAAAGCCCATTTCTTCTAATTGTTTTAATAACACGACATGGTGATTTTCATCCATTAAATAGGCATATAGCTCATATTGTTTTTTAGACTTTTCTAAAGAACCTAATACCATATCGTAATCGAAACCTTCAACAATACGCACAGCACGTTGTTTCTTTTTATTTAAAGATTGAGATAATAGTGTTTTTTCAGTAATTGCTCCTTGCTTTAAAAATGGCGCAATAGTTGTTAGATCTTCATTTTTTTGAGCTTCTTTATATGCATAATGACCTTCAGCATTGAATCGTTGCAACAATGTATTGGGTATATCTGTAGCGTCTTTAATAGCAAATACCTTGGTATATTTAGCTTTGATAGCGCTTGGAAGCATAACCTCTAACATTGAAATTCGTTTTGTAACAAAATACGTATGATACCAGTCTGTCAGTTCAATTAATTCTTTCGTCAATTCTGGTTTGATATCTTGAATTTCTTTAACTTCTTTTAATTTTGATATGTCCATACTCGCATCTGATTGATCTGTTATATTCATTACATAGCCTTGAATTGTTCTTGGCCCAAAAGGGACAATCACGCGCATACCAATATCTATCATCGATTGGAATGTTTGTGGAATGATATAATCAAACGTAAAATCAACACTTTTAGAAGGTATATCCACAATTACTTTTGCTATCATTTTATTGCCACCTTGTTTCTAAACTGTCCAATATATGCTCCGCTAATACGACTTTTTTATGTTTACCTAACTCTACCGCCTTGCCGTTTTTATAATACATTGTATAAGCGTTATCATCTGAACTAAACCCAATCGTTCGATCTCCGACATTATTGGCTATGATGACATCGACATTTTTACTTTTTAATTTTTTTTGAGCATATGTTTCAATATTTTGAGTTTCTGCTGCAAAACCAACTAAAAATTGTTTATGCTTATTTTCTCCAAGATATTTTAAAATATCGGGCGTTCTTTTAAATGTTACCGTTAAGTCCCCTGCTTGTTTTTTTAGTTTATGATCTAACATTTCAGCTGGCGCATAATCAGATACTGCTGCAGATTTAAATACAATATCCGTACTATCAAACCGTAATTTAACCGCTTCAAACATTTGTTGAGCGCTTTCTATTGGTATAAGCTCTACATTTTTAGGAGCGTCTAGATGTGTTGGACCGGATATAAGTGTAACTTTAGCGCCTCTTTTTGATAATGATTCTGCTAAAGCATAGCCCATTTTACCTGAAGAACGATTGGATAAATAGCGAACTGGGTCTAATTCTTCAATAGTCGGACCAGCTGTTACTATCGCATGGACGCCCTTAAATTTACTATTTTTTTTATTCGGTAGATCATTATTAAAATATTGGTTTAATCTTTCTAAGATCTGCAATGGTTCTTCCATTCTTCCTTTAGCTACATAACCACAAGCTAAGAAGCCTTCGCCAGGTTCTAAGAAATAATAACCATCAGCACTTAAAGTAGCTAAATTATGTTGTGTTCTTTTATTTTCATACATATGAACATTCATTGCTGGTGCAATAAATTTAGGCGTCTCTGTAGCTAGTATGGTAGATGTCACCATATCATCTGCGATGCCGTTTGCTAATTTTGCTATTGTATTGGCAGTTGCAGGTGCCACGACAATAGCGTCTGCCCAATCTCCTAGAGCCACATGTTGAATTTCCTCAGGGTTTTGTTCTATAAAAGTATTTGTATAAACAGGATTTCTTCCTATAGCTTGAAAAGCTAAAGGCGTTACAAATTCTTGTGCGTGATCTGTTAACATAACTCTGACCTCATAATCAGCTTGTGTTAATTTACTTGTTAAATCTATTGCTTTATATGCAGCGATACCACCAGTTACAGCAAGTAATATATTTTTCATCGTAGTTCTCCTCCAAATAATTTATGTCTTCCCATCACTATCTTAAAATGATTTCGAACAATTAAATATATTCAATCATCAACCTATCTAAATAAATATTTGGTATTAATTTATTATAGCTAGGATAACTAAGCTTTTATCAATATGATTTATAGTTTCTCTAACAAATATATAAATCATTCTATTTAAAGAATGAGGTACTCGTATTGAGTAAAAATATGATTACTGTTTATTATACACAAATTAATATACAAATTAAAAAAGCACACCTCAATGATGTGCTGAACCTTAAAGCCAGATTTTTAGTGAGACTTTAAGATACACATAGTTTACTCGGTGTACTTTTCAAAATTTCAATTTTTTATTGATCATTTGCTTAGAATATTTTATTTTGTTTTTTCAGGATAAACTTCGCCGCCAGCAATTTCTTCTAAGGCTTTGCCTACTGCTTTTTTAGAACTATATCTATTTAGTAATGCACTACTTGGATGTTCGTCTAATTCACGCGCACGTTTTGCAGCTGTAGTTGCAATTAAATATTTTGATGTAATTTTAGATGTTAAATCATTTAATGGTGGATATAACATTATTTTTTTGCCTCCAATATCATTTTTCTATATTTTGCTTCAATACGTTCTCTTTTCAAATGCTCAGCTTCGACAATGGATTGAATACGTTGTTTAGCTAATTCTACTTCGTCATTAACCACAACATAATCATATAAGTTCATCATTTCAACTTCTTTACGTGCTTCGAGTACACGGCTTTGAATTTTTTCATCTGACTCTGTGCCACGCCCTACTAAGCGTTCACGTAAATGGTCTAAACTTGGCGGAGCTAGAAAAATAAATAATGCGTCAGGGAATTTTTTGCGCACTTGTTTGGCACCCTCTACTTCAATTTCTAAAAACACGTCATGCCCTTGATCCATAGTATCCTTTACGTATTGCACCGGCGTCCCATAGTAATTACCCACATATTCTGCATATTCTATAAATTGGTCTTGTTTAATTAATTCTTCAAACTCTGCTTTTGTTTTGAAAAAGTAATCTATACCATCGACTTCGCCTTCACGTATACCACGTGTCGTCATCGAGATAGAATATTTATATGATGTGGTTGGGTCATCAAATATTTTCTTTCTAACTGTCCCTTTACCTACTCCAGAAGGTCCAGAAAGTACAATCAACAAACCTTTCTCATTATCCATGACTTACTACCTCTCTAAGCTATTCTTCTATTATTAGACTATGATACCATAAGGAACGTTTAATTGTATAGCATACGTTCATACAATCTTTGTTCATGACCAAATCATTTCATCATGTTACAATATGTTGAATGATTAAAAATAAGGTGGCTGATAGTAATGGCATACGATGGTTTATTTACACGAAAAATGATAGAATCTCTACAATTTCTCGTTGACGGAAGAATCCACAAAATCAATCAACCAGAAAACGATACGATTATTATTGTAGTGCGTCAAAATCGTCAAAATCATCAACTTCTACTCTCTATCCATCCTAGTTTTGCTAGAATGCATCTCACAAATAAAAAATATGATAATCCTTTTGAACCACCAATGTTTGCACGTGTTTTTCGTAAACATTTAGAAGGTGGTTTTATTAAAGCAATTAGACAAATTGGTAATGATAGACGCGTAGAACTAGATGTTCAGAGTAAAGATGAAATTGGTGATACGATTCACCGTACCATTATTTTAGAAATTATGGGTAAACATAGTAATTTAATTTTAGTAGACGAACAGCGGAAGATTATTGAAGGGTTTAAACACTTAACACCTAATACAAACCAATACCGTACAGTAATGCCTGGTTTCCAATATGATGCTCCGCCGACTCAGAATAAAATGAACCCTTATGATACAACGGGTGCTGAAGTTTTAAAATATATAGATTTTAACAGCGGCAAAATAGCAAAACAATTACTCAATCATTTTGAAGGTTTCAGTCCTTTAATAACGAATGAAATGGTTAATCGCAGACAATTTATGACAACAGAAACCTTACCAGAAGCATTTGATAGTGTGATGGGTGAAACGAAAGAAACACCTACACCTGTTTTTCATAAAAATCATGAGACAGGAAAAGAAGATTTCTATTTTATGAACTTAGAACAGTTTTATGACGATGTTGTAATATATGAATCTTTACATGATTTATTAGACAGATATTATGATGCTAGAGGCGAAAGAGAACGTGTCAAACAACGTGCCAACGACTTGGTTAAATTTGTACAACAACAATTGCATAAGTACCAAAACAAATTAAGCAAATTAATCGATGAGCAAGAAGGCACCAAAGATAAAGAAATGCAACAACTTTTTGGGGAATTAATCACTGCTAATATTTATAGAATCAAACAAGGTGATAAATTTTTAACAACAATCAATTATTATAATGGTGAAGAAGTTACAATTCCATTAGATACAACAAAATCCCCAGCGACAAACGCTCAAAATTATTATAAAAAATACAATAAACTAAAAACAAGAGAACACGAATTGGCACGTCAAATTGATTTAACCAAAGAGAATATCACTTATTTTGAAAATATAGAACAACAACTTACTCATATTTCAGTTGATGATATTGAGGATATAAGAGAAGAACTTGCTGAACAAGGTTATATGAAACAACGTAAACAAAATAAGAAGAAAAAGAAATCGACAATCCAGCTACAAACATATATATCTACAGATGGAGATACTATTCTTGTCGGTAAAAACAATAAGCAAAATGATTATTTAACTAATAAAAAAGCAAGTAAAAACCATCTCTGGTTTCACACTAAAGATATCCCTGGATCTCATGTAGTTATCTTGAACGATAACCCGAGTGAAAACTCGATTAAAGAAGCGGCAATGTTATCCGGTTACTTTTCAAAAGCAGGTAATTCAGGCCAAATACCAGTAGACTATACTCAAATCAGGCACGTTCATAAACCTTCTGGGGCTAAGCCAGGATTTGTTACTTACGACAATCAAAAAACGCTTTACGCGACTCCCGATTACGACCATATTCAAAAAATGAAAATTAAATCATGATAATGAACGTATGGCTAAATTCTATTTTTTATAAAGCGTTATTTAACCTAGTTGATAAAAAGTTGACTACACAAACAAACATTGGGTTTTTTTGAAACCGCTCCTTCACCCCCCTCTGTTATATTTAAGGTTTAACTGTTATTTATATTCATATCTTTCTATAGTGAGTAATTAGTTCTAATGCTTAAAATTAACAACGACAAAAAGAAACCGAGACAAACCTATCTCTGGATAAAAACAAACGTCAATTTCTATCATTTCAATAGAAATTGACGTTTTCTTTACTTTTTTAAACTTTTCCAAGGCCTTAACACATTATTTTCTTTACATTCAGTACATTAGTCAAACCAAGTATTTTGGTTGCAACACATCTGCAGGGATAGCATGTACCTTGAATCTACAGGATCTGGACAGAATAGCGGCAACGGGATAAAGCAATACAAAATATCAATATAATATGAGCCCCTAAAAAATTGCTTAATTTTGAAATTTTTTAGGGGCGCTATCGTGGAATTCACACCTCAACCTCTGTTTACTTTACGTTACTTTTTATCGGGTAATGCAAGTTGAAAATTCACACCGTATTTATCTATAATCCATGTAAATTCTCTAAATGGCGGCATCTCGGTTCTGGGCATTAGAATTGCGCCACCACTTTTTAACTTACTAAATAACCGTTCCATTTCTAATGGGCTATCTACTGTAACGTATAATGACATTGCTGGATTCATATCAATATCAACACCATTCATGTTATCAATTGCCATAAAGACTTGATCTTTTAATCGAAAAATAGCGTGTTGCACTGCCCCAGTCGGTTCCTCATCATTTTCATCATATTTTACCATTGCTAATATTTCGGCATCTTCAAACGCTTCTATATATAAATTAATTGCTTCTTCTGCTTGACCATTAAACATTAGAAACGTCGTTATTTTTGGAACTACCATGTACTTGCCTCCTTAAAACATCTTAATTATAGAATAAAACAAATTCACTCAAAAATCGAACTAATGCAATTTTAAAATTCAATAACATATCAAATTTAAATAACTATAGGTTTACTTTTAATTAAGATAAATTCATAAATCCATTACCTAAAACATCTCTCACATCATGAATAACTAAAAATGCATTTTCATCTTCTTCATTGATTAGTTTTTTAACTCTAGTCACTTGAGATTGTGGCACAACGACGTAGAGCATACTCGTTTCATTTTTACCGTAACCGCCTTTACCTCTTAACAATGTTGACCCTCTACCAGTAAAACGATTGATTTTATCACTGATTATTTCATTTTTACTTGAAATGACAGTAACTGCCTTTTTAGGGTTAAATCCTTCAATGATAAAGGAAGTTGCACGTTCTGTTATAAAAATCATAATAATGGTAAATAATACATTCTCTAATGGTAATACAAATAAAAATGATAAAACGACTAATCCATCTAAGACAAAAATACCTTGTGATGTTTTGATATCAAAATATTTATTCAACATTTTAGCAATTACAGATGTACCACCTATGACACCACCAGCCGCAATGACTAAACCGATGCCTACACCTACTAATACCCCGCCAAACGAAGCATTTATGACAAAATTATCAATACCTGTCTTAAAATTTTCCGTTAAATCTAAAAAGATAGAGATAGCCGTATTCGCAATAAAGGTATAAACAGCTGTTCTAGTACTTAAAAACCGCCATCCGATAATAATAACTAATGTGTTAATAATCAAAGAAGAAATTGCTGGTGAAAAGCCAAAAGCATATTTAAGCGCTAACGCTATACCCACCGTGCCACCGTCACCTAAATTAGATTCTAATATAAACGAATTAACTGCAATCGCACTAATGAAAGCACCAATCAAACAGATAATCACATTTTTAGTATGATCTTTAAATAATTGTTTTGCTAATCTCATATCATTTCCCCTTACATAAAAAATATAAAATAAAGGAAGCAGGTTAGAAATATAAAAATTAAATATCATTTTCCTATACCCACTTCACAAACTCATTTATTTTTTATTATTCGTGTTTATTTCAATCAACCAAGTGATATTGTATTTTAGATTTACTTTCAATAAGACACATTGCACAGCAATTGCATATCATGCTTATAACAACAAATTATTTTACTTTTAAACAATTATAGTTAAAATAAATATAAATAACATTGGAGGTATTTCATGTCTTTTTATATTATTCCGCTTCTTATTGCAGCTTTAGTTTTGATTATCGGTTTTATTATTATAAAAATTATGATTCGTTGATGTATTAACTATAGCATATTGCATTTTTTATTTTTTGAAAACTTTTCAAACGCATCAACCAAAAAAGTTAACAAGGTTTATATATGATTAAAAAAATAATAGAGACGTTTTAATTAAATTTTGATTTCTTTATTGCGCTTGCTTAATTTTGACACTACTGAACCATTTCATTTAAAAATGAGTTAGATTATGTCACCCACAAGTTGCATTTTCCACTCAATTGCACGATACGCTATCATAACCCCTCGTCGAGAATTAATTTCTAGAAGGTATAGTGATTTTAAATGCTTGTTATAAAACTTTTCATTACAGACACCTATATGATGTTTGAGGCCGAGGCATAATTATGCCCCGGCCTCAGTTCTATTTTGAGCATGGGCCATTACTGCCCAGCCTTCCATAGGATAAAAACATATATCGTCATTTCAAGTTTAATTACACGCAATCACAAGGTAATCATACTATTTGATATGACCTTTTTGCTTAATGTTTGATTTTGATTTTTTATAAATATCTGATTCAGTAGTATTTAATAACCCTTTATTTTCATCTTCTGAAGTTGATTGATGTCTATAATCTTCTGATTTTTTAAGAAACTTATTTAAATGCGCAAAATGATTATATGCTACATTTGGGTCTTCTGTCATAACATCCCCTCCATTTAATATATTATGACAAGTTATCTCTCCAATCAACTAATGTACTAATATCATTTTCAGAAATTTCTCCATTTTCCCTAGCTACTTCAATAAGTTCATTATAATCGCTTAAAGTATAAAATGGTATATTGACTTGTTCAAATAAGGTTTCAGCTTTTTTTAAACCATATGTAAAAATCGCCACGACGCCCAATACATTTGCGCCTGCAGCTTTTAAAGCATCCACTGCAGTGATTGAAGATCCACCGGTTGAAATTAGATCTTCTACAACTACCACATTTTTACCGTGACTTATTGCGCCTTCGATTTGATTTTGTTTTCCGTGACTTTTACTTTTTGATCTAACATAGTTCATTGGTAAGTCCATTACTTCAGATACATAAGCTGCATGCGGTATACCAGCTGTTGCTGTACCAGATACAATATCTACATTTTCAAAATGAGACTCAATTAAATCACGCAAACCATCTCTAATATGTCGGCGTACAGTTGGATAACCTAACGTCACTCGATTATCACAATAAATAGGCGATTTAATACCTGAACTCCACGTAAATGGATTGTTAGGAGACAATGATACTGCCTCTATGTCTAATAATGATTTTGCAATTGTTTTAGTCATGTGATTTAAACCAACTTTCTTTAATATTTTGGTAACTCGTCACCGGCGTTTGACTCTTAGTAATTGGACGTCCGACAACAATATGGGTAGAACCTAAGGCACTCGCTTTTTCTGGTGTAGTGATTCTGTGTTGGTCATCTGATGTAGCATTTTCTGGCCTAATGCCTGGTGTGACTTTTAAGAAATCATCTCCTAATTCACGCGTTAACAATTCAGCTTCAAGTGGCGAGCATACAACGCCATCTAGACCCGCTGACTTAGCCAAATTGGCATAATTAAGTACCGCTTCATCTATTGTACTTTGAATATTTTGTTCATTGTTCAACATGGCTTCGGTAGTGGATGTTAATTGTGTGACAGCCACAATTTTCGTATGTTGATTATATTTTCTAATGCCTTCTAAAGCACGTTTCATCATTCCTGAACCACCTGCTGCATGCACATTGACCAAATCAACATCTAATTTACTTAAACCTTCCATTGCTTTACTTACTGTATTGGGAATATCATGTAATTTTAAATCTAGAAAAATGCGATGCCCCCGTTCCTTAATTGATGCTATTAAGGAAGGTCCAGTTTGATAAAATAGTTCCATGCCTACTTTAACGAATAAAGGTTCATCAAATTGATCTAAAAACTGTTCAACCGTTTCTATAGAATCAAAATCTAAAGCAATGATAGGTAAATTATTTTGCATATCTAACGCCTCGCACTTCCTTTTTTTATATCATGTGCCAAAGCCGAGTTTAAGATATTAATAATATCAAAGCTCGAGTCCTTAGCTTATAAATGATTTATTTACATATTTTTCATTGTAAAAGTCATACTTTCTATTACACTGGTCAAAGCTTCTGCTGTGTCTAGTGATGTTAAACAAGGCACACCATTTTCTACTGAAGCACGTCTGATTTGGAAACCATCGCGCTCAACCGCTTTACCTTTTGTCATGGTATTAATCACAATTTGTACATTGTTATTTTGAATTTGAGTTAACAAATCATTCTCTCCACCGATTTTACCAACAGTTTCAGCGTTAATATGATAATCTTGTAATGTTTTAGCTGTACCTTCTGTGGCTAATACGTTGTAACCAACTTCTTTCAAACGAGCAGCAACATTTACAATTTCGTTTTTATCTTTATCACTGACAGTCATCAATACAGTACCACAATCTTTAACTTCCATACCGCTTGCTGTTAGCCCTTTATATAACGCTTTTTCCATAGTTTGGTCTTTGCCCATTACTTCTCCAGTTGACTTCATTTCAGGCCCTAATGTGATATCAACATTTTTCAATTTATTAAAGCTAAATACCGGCACTTTAACAAAGACACCTTCAGCATAGGGTTGGATACCTTCTTTATAACCAAGCGAAACTAAGTTTGTACCTATAATGGCTTTCATAGCCAACTGCGCCATTTGTATATTTGTAATTTTACTTAAAAATGGTACTGTACGACTCGCACGTGGATTAACTTCTAAGACATATACACCATCATGTGCAATAACAAATTGAATATTAATTAACCCAACAATATTTAATCCTTTAGCTAATCGAATCGTAAAGTCTTCCAATGTTGTGATTTCTGCTTGTGTCAACGATTGAGGTGGGTAAACTGCTATCGAATCACCTGAATGTACACCAGCTCGCTCTATATGTTCCATTATGCCAGGGATAATCACTGTCTCGCCATCTGATATAGCGTCTACTTCGATTTCTTTTCCTGTGAGGTACCGATCTACTAATACGGGATGATCTGGACTGGCTTTAACTGCTTGATTCATATAGTTTTCTAATTCTGTATCACTATTCACGATTTCCATCGCGCGCCCACCTAATACATAAGATGGTCTAACCACCACTGGATAACCAATGTGTCTCGCATTTTCCAGTGCTTCTCCAGGCGATGTTGTTGTCTTACCATTCGGTTGTGGTACACCAATTGTATGCAACAATGCTTCAAATTCTTTACGGTCTTCAGCTCTGTTTAAATCTTCTAATGATGTCCCAAGGATGTTAACTTGATGTTTTGCAAGTTTATCTGCTAAATTGATTGCTGTTTGACCGCCAAATTGAACGACTACCCCTTTAGGTTGTTCTAAATCAATAATATTCATTACGTCTTCTTCTGTTAAAGGTTCGAAGTACAATTTATCTGAAATGGAAAAATCTGTAGATACAGTTTCAGGGTTATTATTGACGATAATTGCTTCATAACCAGCTTGTTGAATCGCCCATACAGCATGTACCGTTGCATAATCAAATTCAACACCTTGGCCAATTCTGATTGGTCCTGAACCTAAAACTAATATTTTCTCTTTGTCAGTTATTATAGATTCATTTTCTGTTTCATACGTACCATAATAATAAGGTGTCGCTGACTCAAATTCTGCTGCGCACGTATCTACCATTTTATAGACAGGGGTTATGCTATATTGTTTTCTTAATTCATAAACTTCTGGTTCTGTCATATCAAAACGGTGTGCGATGACGCGATCACTAAATCCATAACGCTTAGCACATGCTAAGTAGTCAACATCGCCTTTATGCGCTTTTAAACCATGTTCGATTTGGATAATGTGTAAAAATTTATTTAAAAAGAAATAATCAATCTTAGTCAATTCATGTATCTCTTCTAATGTTGTGCCACGACGTATCGCTTCGCCTATAAAGAATAGCCGTTCATCATCTTGGTCTTTAATACGTGATTTGATATATTCTAAATCATAAGATGCGCCATTGGGCAAACCTAAGTGATGGACACCGTATTCTAGCGAACGAATCGCTTTTAATAATGATTCTTCATACGTTCTACCAATGGCCATCACTTCACCAGTTGCTTTCATTTGCGTCCCTAAAACACGCTCGCCCTTTTCAAATTTATCAAATGGAAAACGTGGAATTTTAGTAACAACATAATCTAACGCAGGTTCAAATGCTGCATATGATGTTTTGGTAATAGGGTTTAACATTTCATCTAATGATAAACCAACAGCAATTTTTGCAGCTAGCTTAGCAATGGGATAACCTGTCGCTTTAGAAGCTAAAGCTGATGAACGGGAAACACGCGGGTTCACTTCTATGATGTAATACTTCATCGAGTGTGGATCTAATGCCAGTTGTACATTACAACCACCTTCAATGCCTAAAGCACGTATTACTTTTAATGAGACATCTCGCAACATTTGGTATTCAACATCTGACAGCGTTTGGCTTGGTGCGACCACGATTGAATCACCAGTATGTATACCCACCGGATCGATATTTTCCATATTACATACAACCATTGCATTACCATTTTTGTCACGCATCACTTCATATTCAATTTCTTTGAAACCAGCAATTGATTTTTCAATTAAACATTGTGTCGCAGGGCTATAATGTAAGCCATTTGAAACGACTTCTTTAAATTCTTCATCGTTATAACAAATACCTCCGCCTGTGCCCCCCATAGTAAACGCAGGTCTAACAATTAACGGGTAACCTACTGCTTCTTTAAATTGGAATGCTTGCGCTAATGTATTGACAATATCACTTTCTGGTACAGGCACATCCAAATCATTCATCAAGTTTCTAAATAATTCTCTATCTTCTGCTTGTTGAATGGACTCTAATTTAGTACCTAATAATTGAACATGGTTGTCTTCTAAAACACCACTCTCATGTAATTCTATAGCCATATTGAGCCCAGTTTGTCCCCCTAGTGTAGGTAGTAACGCGTCTGGCTGTTCTTTACGAATAATACGTGTGATAAAATCATGCGTTAATGGCTCAATATAAACTTTGTCCGCAATTTCATTGTCTGTCATAATTGTAGCTGGATTTGAGTTCACTAAGATAACACGATAACCTTCCTCGCGTAATGCTAAACAAGCTTGCGTACCTGCGTAGTCAAATTCTGCTGCTTGACCGATGATAATAGGCCCTGATCCAATAACTAAAATTGTCTTTATATCGTTACGTTTAGGCATTTGTCAAAAACTCCTTTGTTTTAAAATAATGCATCATTTCAATAAACTCATCAAACAAATAATTGGAATCGGTCGGTCCTGGCGCGGCTTCGGGATGGTATTGTACTGAAAATGCCGGCAACGATTTATGTTTCAAACCTTCAATAGTGCCATCATTAATTGCAATATGTGTTATCTCTAACTCTGTGTTTACCAATGAATCTTTATCGATTGCATAGCCATGATTTTGGCTCGTTAATGCCACTTTGCCACTCTTTAAATCTTTGACTGGGTGATTGGCCCCTCTATGTCCAAATTTCATTTTAAAAGCGCTCGCTCCCTGAGAAAGTGCAAATATTTGGTGACCTAAGCAGATGCCGAAGAAAGGCATTTTTCCTAAAATGCCTTTCAGCATTTCAATTGCCACCTCTATTTCTTCAGGGTTCCCTGGTCCGTTAGATAACATAATGCCATCCGGCGACATTCTAATGATTTCTTCGGCTGTTGTATTATAAGGTACAACTATCACATTGCAACCTCGTGAATTAAGCTCTCTAACAATGTTTTGTTTCTTTCCAAAATCTACAAGCACAACGCTCAAATCATAACCAGTTGATACATATGGCGTTTTAGTAGAGACTGCTTTCACTTCGTCTCTTGGTAATTCTATCACTTTCAAATCCTCTGTCAGCCTTTGTATATCTTCCTTATTATCAGTAAACGTTGCTTTTAAAACGCCATAGTTTCTAATTTTACGGGTAATACTACGCGTATCTACACCTGAAATTCCGGGTATTTCATATTCTATTAATACATCGTTTAATGTTTTTTGCTTACGAAAATGACTTGGATAATCACATGCTTCTTTAACGACTACACCGTTTAATGTTGGTATTAATGATTCAAAATCATCTCTATTAATACCATAATTTCCTATTAAAGGGTACGTGAATGTAATAATTTGTCCAGTATAGGAAGGATCTGAAATTGTTTCTTGATAGCCTGTCATAGCTGTATTAAACACAATCTCACCTTTTGTTAATTTATTTGACCCTAATGCGTAACCTTCATAATATGAACCGTCTTCTAGAACTAAATAGCGTTTTTGCAACATTACTTTTCCTCCTTAAATTTAACTTCCCCTTCTACTATTGTTAATATAGGAGTTCCATATACTTTCTCACCTATAAAAGGTGTGTTTTTGCCTTTAGAAGCGAAGTCTTCTGCTTTAATTTCTCTTTCTTCATCTAAATTAATGACAGTGAGGTCAGCTAAACCACCTTCTTCTAAATTGCCATATGGTAAACCAAACGTCTTGGATGGTTTAATTGTTAAATAGTCAACAAGTTGTTGTAATGACCAATCACCATTTTTCACAAAATGTGTATATAATAATGGAAATGCAGTTTCGCTACCTACGATACCAAATGGTGCTTTAGTCATTGGTTGTGCTTTTTCTGCTTCTGCATGTGGTGCGTGGTCTGTCGCAATACAATCTATTGTTCCATCTAATAATCCTTCAATTAACGCTGCTTTGTCTTCTTGGCTTCTTAATGGTGGATTCATTTTATAAATTGCATCGTCTCCTGGCACATCATCTTCTGTTAGTAATAAATGGTGTGGTGTAACTTCAGCAGTAACATGAATACCTGCTTTTTTAGCATCCCTAATCGTTCTGACACTTTCTTTAGTTGATACATGACACACATGGTAATGCGCGCCAGCTGCTTCTGCTAATAATACATCTCTCGCAATTTGTACTGCTTCACATATATTAGGAATACCAGGTATACCCAATGCTTTACTTCGCTCTCCTTCATGCATAGCGCCGCCATATATCAAGCTGTTATCTTCACAATGTGCAACGACCGCCTTATTCACTTTAGCTGCTTGTTGCATTGCTTCATACATCATATTAGCTTGTTGTACACCTACGCCATCATCTGTAAATGCGAACGTATTTTGATCTGCTAACGCTTTAAAATCAACATGTGATTCGCCAGCTTGTCTTACAGTAATAGCACTGTAAGGCAAGACTCTTACCTGTGCATTTTTTTCAATTAATTGATTTAAATGTTCTAAATTCTCTACAGAATCAGGTACAGGACGTGTGTTAGGCATTGGGCATATAGTAGTAAAACCCCCTCTTGCTGCTGCTTTAGTACCGGTAACAATGGTTTCTTTATGTTCTCCGCCTGGCTCTCTTAAATGAACGTGTACATCAACCAGGCCAGGGGATACAAATTGTCCATGTACATCAATGATTTCGATATTATTGTCTACCTCAATTTGTGGTGCAATTTTCTTGATGTATTTACCTTCAATTAATATAGAGGCTGATTTAAGTTCACCCTCTTGTAGTATTTTTGTATTAGTTAGCAATTTCATTTAATTTTGCCCCTTTCGCTTGTAAAATGTATTCAATAACAGCCATACGCGTGTACATACCGTTTTCCATTTGTTTAAATATACGTGACTTATCTGCTTCAACCAAGCAATCGTCAATTTCTACACCGCGATTGACAGGTGCAGGGTGCATGACGATGGCTGAGGATTTTAAGCGATTATAGCGTTGCTTAGTCAATCCGTAATTTTGATGGTAGTTTTGGTTTTCAAAATCAGCTACCTCACCATCATCATGTCTTTCATGTTGCACTCTTAACAACATGACAATGTCTATATCTTCAATTTTTTGATCAATATCTACATATGGTGCTTCTAAAGTTTCGTCTCTCCATGTTTCAGGGCTTGAGAACATTACATTTGCACCAAGCGCAGTCAAGCTTTGATAATTACTTCTTGCTACACGAGAATTTTTAATGTCTCCGCATATCAATACATTTAAACCTTTAAAAGTTTTATATTCTTCGTAAATTGTCATGAGATCTAATAAACTTTGTGTTGGGTGTTGGCCACTCCCATCACCTGCATTGATAATCGGCAAGTTCAGTGAATTTAATTCATTATAGTATGTGGTATTTGAATGTCTAATTACAAGAACATCTGCACCGACCTGTTCTAGCGTTTTACATGTATCATATAAACTTTCACCTTTTTGAACAGAAGAAGTGCTCGTTTCAAAATCAATTAACTTCAATCCTAATTTTTGTTCTGCTACTAAGAAACTACTTTTTGTTCGTGTTGAATTTTCGAAAAATAAATTTGCTACGAACTTATCTTCATATCTATGTGGCTTAAAGTTACCACTTTTAATACCGCTCGCGATTTCTATTAGTTCATAAATCTCATTTGTAGTTAGATGTTCCATTGATAGTAAATTATCCATTTTTCCAGCCTCCTAATAATGAAATACTTGTTTATTTAATCGTTGCAGATGCTTTGGGTAAAATTAAATTTAATATGATACCTGCTAATGCTGCTAAGGCCATACCTTCGATTTCTAAGTTGATACCTACGCCATTTAAGTTAAAGACCAAATTACCTATCCCGATAACCAATATGACTGATGCAATAACAAGGTTTCGGTTACTTGCAAAATCTACTTCACTTTCTACTAACATCCTCAAACCACTTGCTGCAATGATACCGAAAAGTAATATTGATACGCCTCCCATAACAGGTGTTGGTATAGACGAAACGAGCGCTGTAAATTTTCCAACAAAACCGAGGATAATTGCTATCACTGCAGCCCCTCCAATTACGTATATACTGTAAATCTTTGTGATTGCTAAAACACCAATATTTTCACCGTAAGTAGTACTCGGGGGGCCACCTATGATACTTGCAAATATCGTTGACACACCGTCACCAATAATCGATTTATCTAATCCAGGATCTTTAAAGAAATTTCGTCCTACTATTTTATTAATAACCATTTGATGTCCAATATGTTCACTTACAGTTACAAAAACAATCGGTATTAAGACAAGTATCAATCCAAGATGTATCGACGGTGTATAATCTTTAAATGGCAAATATACTTCTGGAAATTGTAACCATTTCGCTTCAGCTACGGGCTTAAAATTAACAAGTCCCATAAATATCGATACCACATATCCCGTTATGATTCCTATCAATACCGGTATCAAAGACAAGAAACCTTTAAAGTAACCTTGGACAATAATAGTAACAAACAAAGTAATCATCGCTACCACTAAATAACTTAAGTTATAACCTTTCATCTCTCCAGAGTTTTCAAACATAGCCATATTAACTGCGGTTGGTGCAAGACTCAAGCCAATGACCATAATTACTGGTCCTACTACAACTGGTGGCAACAAGTGCATAAGCCACCCCGTCCCACTTAATCTAATTGCTAACCCTATAAGCACATACATAACGCCGCTCATAAATAATGCCATTAACATGTCTCCAAGGCTATGCGAATTCAAACCAGTAATAATCGGTGTGATAAACGCAAAGCTTGATCCTAAATAGGCTGGTATTTTCGCTTTTGTAATCAAAATATATAGTAAGGTTCCTATACCAGATGCTAATAATGCAGAAGATATAGGTAATCCTGTTAAAAACGGTACTAATACTGTTGAACCGAACATTGCAAATAAGTGCTGTGTACTTAAAAATGCCCATTGTCCTAATTTAGGTCGTTCTCGTACATCTAGTACTGGTTTGGCTGTTCGTTCGAACATTGTTTCGTTCTCCATGTTTTTACGCTTCCTCTCATAAAAAAATCTCTTTACATTATATTCATGTAAAGAGACTAAAAAGTATCTACCCTCTGCCTTGAACTAAAGTACCTCACACTTCAAACTACTTAAGTAGTTTGTCATATGCGTATACTTAAACATCCAATCAAATGGTATGAAGAGAATGTTATAGCGTGTGCTTTATCGCTATAGTATCTCATGTGGTTAATTATTTTATTTCACTATCATAGATTACCACAGGATTCCCTCCCTTTTTCAGTCTCTCGTACTGAATTAAAAGGTTTTAAATTATTCAATTACTACTGCATTTCGGCTATCAATTTCACTAAGAAAAACCGAAACAGCTTCTTCTCTAGCAGTAGGGATATTTTTCCCAACAAAATCTGCGCGTATAGGCAATTCTCTATGCCCTCGATCAATAAGCGTGGCAAGCCCAATCTTTTTAGGTCTCGCGTACTGCAATATTGCATCTAATGAGGCTCTTACTGTACGTCCTGTGTATAAAACATCATCAACAATGATCACGACTTGATTTGTAAGGCTGACGTCGATTTCGTATGTTTTTTCGTTTGCCTGTTCTGTCGTTTGCTCAAGATCATCTCTAAATTGAGTGACGTCAATCGTACCAGTTGGCACGGTTATCTCCTCAATTTGTTCAATTTTTTGCTGTATACGATGTGCTAGAAACGCACCTCTTGTTTTAATACCTAGTAAAATCAAATGATCAGTACCTTTATTATATTCTAAAATTTCATGAGCGATACGTGTAATTGTTCTTTGAATGGCTGATTCATCCATGATAACGCGTTCTGACATTTTTAGGCACCTACCTTAATCTTAATAATATAAAAAACCTCATATCTTTAGAAGACATGAGGTTAACTAATAAAATATTACAAACAAAGTATCAAGAGACGTATCTGTGCGTTTAGATGATTTCTCCTGCATAACATGGTGTCAATCTACTGTTATGCTTTTATCGTGTTATTTCGTAGACTACGAGAATTTTTAGCAATTAACTTACTAAAATTTTTGTTTGTATATTCTATTTTCATTACATGCCTTCGAAGCCTCTCTGGACTTTCATTTAAAGACGTTCGTTCTTTATTAAACTGTCACTATATTATCACGAATCACCTATCGTTGCAAGCACTATTCGAAGATGCACCTTCTTTTTGTTAATTTAAATATTTAATTATATTAAAAAAACTTTAAGCGGGCCATATATGGACTGCTTTGCCGTTAACCAAATAGCATAACTATAGTAAAAACCCCTCACTATTCGTTTAGTAAGGGGTCGATTCATCATTTTTCAAATCCGAGAGGACAGAAATCTTATTTTTAATTTAATTATCTGATTTTCGTATATCATTTAATAACTGTTCAAAATCATCTGGTAATGGCGCACTTTTTTCTATATATGCCTGTGTCACAGGATGCTCAAAACCAATTACTGCAGCATGCAATGCTTGACCACCAATGTCTAGTGTTTTCTTCTGACCGTATTTTGGATCGCCGACTAAAGGGTAGCCAATATATTTCATATGCACACGAATTTGGTGTGTACGACCAGTTTCTAATTGACATTCGATTAAAGTGTAATTGTTAAAATGTTCGAGAACATTAAAATGCGTAATTGCGTCTTTGCCATCGTCCACGACTGCCATAGATTGACGATCGTTTTTATTTCTACCAATCGGTGCGTCCACAGTACCATAATCGTGTGGAATATTACCGTGAACTAATGCAATGTATTTACGCGTCACTGATTTATCTACCAATTGCTCTACTAATCCGCGATGTGCCACATCATTTTTAGCTACCATTAATAAGCCAGATGTATCTTTATCAATACGATGCACGATACCTGGGCGTATCTCCCCATTAATATCTGATAAATTTTGCATTTGATACATTAAACCGTTGACTAATGTATTCGTATAATGCCCTGCTGAAGGGTGAACAACCATACCTTTAGGTTTATAAACAACCGCTACATCATTGTCTTCATAATATATGTCAAGATTTAAATTTTCTGGTTTAATATCTGCTTCGACTACTTCTTTTTCAGTGACTACAATGCGGTCATTTAATTTTGTTTTATAATTAGATTTAATTACTTTATCATTAACTTTAACAAGCCCCTCTTTAATCCAATCTTGCATTTGGGTCCGTGACCATTCATTGTTAAATTCGGGCAACACTTTATCAATACGTTGTCCTGCGTTAACAGCGTTTTCTATTTTAAACTCATGCATCTCCATACATTACCTCTCCTATTCTTCTGTTTTCATATCTTTCAATAAAGCGATTATAATCAATAATACGCCTATAGTTAAACTGGAATCAGCTACGTTAAATATTGGAAAATTATAACTAAATATATAAGTATCTACGAAGTCTACAACTTCACCATTTAATACACGATCAATAAAGTTGCCTAGAGCGCCAGCAAACAATAAGCTTATAGCAACTTGCATTAATAAATTATGTTTCGCTTCTTTTATATAAAAAACAATAAGCACGATGAGTATGACTACAGTTATAATATAGAAAAATGCCATTTTACCACTTAAAATGCCCCACGCTGCGCCACTATTTCTATGTGAGGTGATGTTCAAAAAATTAGGAATAAGTTCAAATGAATCACCAATTTGCATTGTTTTAGTAATGATGTATTTTGTGATTTGGTCTAATATTAATATAACGATTGTTATAAATAAAGAAATACCAATATAGTACTGACGTTTCATGTCTGTACCTCCTATTTATTCTACGTGCGATCGCTTTTGATAACAACTCTCATTATATCCTAATCAAACCTATAAAAAAAGTTACAGTTTCAATAATGTTCTAACTTTTTAAAATCGTTCTTGTGCTATTTTTCATTTTAAAGCACAGAATAATAATTAAATCTAAATTGAATACCATCAGGTCCAGTTAATAATGTATGTGTCGTTTCTGGAAAATGAAAATCTACGCAAGCTAAGCCATATGTTCTGTTATTTTCTATTCTTTTTATGCTTGATAACCAATTATTAACTACAAGATGCTGATGATATCCATTTGAAGCTAAATAAACAGCACTATTCGTTTCTTCAGATGATGGTTCTAAACCAAAATAGTTTTTATAATATTGTTTGACTCTGTTGAGTCGAACCGTTTTTAAATTAATATAACCTATGATGCTTTTATCAGGAATACCTTGCCATTTATCATCTGATACATGTGTTAATAATTTAGGTACATTTAATGGCTTGGTTTCTAAAATTGCCTTTTCATTTTCAATAGACCAATCTTCAATCGGATTATCTACATAAAACTCCAAGCCATTCCCTTCAGTATCTTCCAAATATAATGAAGTTGAAATGTCGTGTTCTCCACCATTGATTGGTATTTTATATTCACTCAATTGTACAAGTAAGTCAGCTAAATCTGTTTTAGATGGTAATTTAATGGCTAAATGAAATAAACCAGCTTCTGAAATTAATGGTTCTCTGCCCATATCAATCTGGTTTAATGTTACAAAATGATTGAGATTACCAATTTCATATTGCATGGTAGAATATGACTCATTGACTACATTCAGCCCAATGATATCACCATAAAATTTCTTCATTTCTTCTTTATCTCTTACATTTAATAAGATGCCATTTACAAAATGTGCACTTTCGTTATGGAACATATTTAACACCTTTCTAATTGCTTATTGTTTCTATTATATACGAATCACTAGATTAAAAATTTTAATTTGCTCACTTAAAATAAAATTTTTCAGTTTAGATAAATTTTTAGTTAAATGCTTATATAAGCGAAAAAGAGAGTCTGAAACATAAGAAATGTCTCAGACTCATCTT
The DNA here is from genome assembly GCF_017892065.1 of Staphylococcus sp. GDY8P120P. Taxonomy (NCBI): domain Bacteria; kingdom Bacillati; phylum Bacillota; class Bacilli; order Caryophanales; family Staphylococcaceae; genus Staphylococcus; species Staphylococcus sp. GDY8P120P. The sequence continues at coordinate 288,056 of NZ_JAESKI010000003.1, forward strand.
TGTTATTAGCAATAGTTGTTTGGTATGAAAATAAGCTTATATCAAGCTATATTTCTTTCAAGGCATCTATGCTAGGAACATATCGAAACCTTTTTAAACACTGCGTTTTCTATCCTATTCCTCATTTCACATATTATAAAATAAATGTTATTTGAATAACACTTAAACAAGTGTTTTAACTACTGCTTGGCAACGTGGACATAGATTATCTAACTCGCCTACAGCGCCTAATGCTTCACTATAATTCCAACAACGTTCACATTTTTCACCATGTGCATGTTCAATACGGATATCTCCATATGGATATGATTCGCCATTTTCAACTTTATCTACTACTTCTGCTTGAGAAGTAATAAACAATTGCTGTAAGTCAGAAAATTGTTGTAAGAATGATGTAGCATCAAATTGATCGTTATTGCCGATAATGACTTTTGCTTCTAATGATTTTCCAATGACTTTCTCATTACGCGCAACTTCTAAAGCACGATTCACATCATCACGTAATTTCATAAATGTATTCCATTTTTCCATAAATTCGGTGTCTACTTCTACGCGTTCTGGCATACGGCTTAAATGAACACTTTCTTCCTCAACGTGTGGAATATGAGACCATACTTCTTCAGATGTATGCGCTAAAATAGGCGCTAATAATTTCGTCATATCTACTACGATTTGGTATAACACCGTTTGCATACTACGACGTTTATGTGCATTTTGCGCTTCGATATATAAAATATCTTTACCATAATCTAAATAGAAATTACTTAGTTCAACATTGATAAAGTTTTGTAATTCTTGATAAATATCTAAATAATCATAGTTATCATAGTTGTCTAATGTATGAGCAGTAAATTCGCGTAATCTATTTAATAAATATTTATCTACTTCTAATAAATCTGCTTCAGCTATTGCATCCGTTACTGGATTATAATCATTTAAGTTACCTAACATAAATCGTAATGTATTTCTAACTTTACGATATACGTCAGACGTTTGTTTTAAGATTTCATCCGAAATACGAACATCTGATAAATAATCAACACTACTTACCCAAAGACGTGCGATATCTGCACCTTTTTGTTTCACAATTTGGTCAGGCACAATAACATTACCTAATGACTTACTCATTTTTTTACCTTCCCCATCCATAACAAATCCGTGAGAAAGTAACATTTTGTATGGTGAAATGCCTCTTGTTGCAACAGAAGTTGTAATTGAAGAGTTAAACCAACCGCGATATTGGTCACTACCTTCGAGATATAAATCTGCAGGATAAGATAGTTCAGGACGTTCTTCTAATACACCGCGATGTGACGAACCTGAGTCAAACCAAACATCCATGATATCTGTCTCTTTCGTAAATTCACCATTAGGGCTACTTGGATGTGTAAATCCTTCAGGTAATAAATCTTTTGCATCGCGTTCAAACCAGACGTTTGAACCATGTTCTTGGAATAAATCTGCAACATGATTAACTGTTTCTTTAGTCATAATGATGTCGCCATTTTCTGCGTAAAATACCGGTAATGGCACGCCCCAAACACGTTGACGTGAAATGACCCATTCACCACGATCTCTTACCATGTTGTAAATACGCGTTCTGCCCCAATCAACTTTAAAGTGCGTATTTTCGATTGCATCTAAGATATCTTGACGTACTTTATCAATAGACGCAAACCATTGTGGCGTTGCACGGAAGATTACAGGTTTTTTAGTACGCCAATCATGAGGATAACTATGTGTCATAAATTCTAATTTTAATAATGAACCGTTCTCTTTTAAGAGATCCGTAATTTCTTTATTCGCTTTATCATAGAACATACCTTCAAATTGTCCGGCTTCTTCAGTAAATACGCCTTTGTCATCCACAGGACTAATAACTGGTAGATTATATTTTTGTCCAACAACAAAGTCATCTTCCCCGTGGCCAGGCGCTGTATGAACACATCCTGTACCAGCATCTGTTGTAACGTGTTGTCCGTTTATCACTAGTGAAACTCGATCAACAAATGGATGTTGCGTTTCAACGTATTCTAGTTCTTTCCCTGTGAATTCTCTTTCTAATACAATGGCATCTTCATCCCACTCTAACGCTTCAGCAACACTAGCTACTAAATCTCTGCCGATAATGTATTTTTCACCATTTACGTTATATTGACCATAAGCTAAATCTGGATGCACTGTGATTGCTACATTGGATGGTAATGTCCATGGTGTTGTAGTCCAGATTACAAATTTTGCATCTTCATCTACAATACCTTTGCCATCTTTAACATCAAATGCCACGTAGATAGAGGGTGAACGCTTATCTTGATATTCAATTTCTGCTTCTGCTAGTGAAGATTCACTGGATGGTGACCAATAAACTGGCTTTTTACCTTTATAAATAAGACCTTTGTCCGCCATTTCACCAAATAAACGAATTTGAGCAGCCTCATATTCAGGTTTTAATGTGATATATGGATTCACAAAATCACCTTTAACGCCAAGTCGTTTAAAATCTTTTTTCTGATTTTCAATTTGTTCTAATGCGAACGCTTCACATTTTCTTCTGAATTCAGCAATTGACAACTCTTTACGTTTAACACCCTTTTTAGTAAGTGCTTGCTCAATTGGTAGACCATGTGTATCCCAACCTGGAACGTAAGGTGTATAGAATCCTTGCATTGTTTTATAACGCGTAATAAAATCTTTTAGTATTTTATTTAGCGCATGCCCCATGTGTAAACTTCCATTCGCGTATGGTGGACCATCATGTAAAATATAATGTGCGTTACCTTTATTTTGTTCTAGTGCTTTTTGATAAATATTTTGAGCATCCCATTCTTCTTGGATTTTTGGTTCTTTATTTGGTAAACCTCCACGCATTGGAAACTCCGTTTTTGGCATTAATAACGTATCTTTATAATCCATTTCCTACACTCCTTATGACAATATTCTGGCTAAATTTATTTTTAACAATAAAAAGAACTCTAAGTTCAATTAACAGGGACGATATTCACCGCGTTACCACCCTGATTAACTCAACTTAGAGTTCTCTCATTGCTTATATTTGGTTAAAACACCAGTGATGTAAGAAACAAACATATATTAGGCTCACACTATCCCTAACTCGCTTTGATATATTGACTGTTTCTTACGCGTCTGCTGTTCATTATTTATTCTCTTTATCATTTGATGTTCCATCAGCTGTTGCTTGCGCATCTGCCTCTGCTGTACTATCGGCTTCTGCTCTTGCTTTCATAGCTTTTTCTTCATCAGTTAATTCATTTTCGTTTAAATGGTTAATATTTTCTTGAGTTACTTGTTCAGAATCAAGATCATAATTTAATAAATAATCCCAATCGTCATTTTTGAGTAAATCTAATTGTGCTTCTACTAACATGCGAAAACGGGATCTGAATATTTTTGATTGACGTTTCATATCCTCTGTTTGGAAAGAAAGACGACGTGCCTTTTCAACTGCATCATTGACAATGCGATCAGCTTCACTCTTAGCTTTAGCAATTGTTGCGTCAGCTTCTTTGTTTGCTGCTTCTTTTGTTTCTTCTCCAGCTTGTTTTGCTTGAATTAAAGCATCACTCACAGATTGATGTACATCTTTATAAGATTGAATATTCGTTTCTTTATCTTCGATTACTTTTTCTAATTGTGCTTTATCTTCTTTTAAACGTTCAATTTCATTGCTAAGTTGTTCTAAATAACTTTCAACTTCAGTTGGTTCCAAACCCGTTTTCACACGTGTAAATGTTTTGTTTTTTATTTCACTTGGTGTAAAAGCCATGCGTCCGTGTCCTCCTTCTATAATACACTATTTTAGTATTTCATTAAATATAATAAACAAAATTTCAATTTTTATACATTCGGTTTCATATTTTTCATTTGTTATTCATTAGATAATTTCATTTTACGTTCTATAAGTATAACTTATTTAAATAAAGTTTTGTAGGAAATACGAATTTTATCTTTTTTTGTTTTTCCACCAATATCGGTAATCATTGCTCGCCCATACCCTTGAACAGATAATAAATCGCCTTGATCTAATTGAAAATCAACTGAATCAATAATGGTATGATTGACTTTGACACGCTTTTTCTCTATTAACTGTTTACCAATAGAACGAGATTTACGAATAATTTCTTTTAATACAACATCTAATCGCAAACCGCTCACAGTCGTATCAAATGAGCGCCAATGCTCTTTTGATTGTATCATATTTTTTACAGGTATAGCATTTAGTTTGACTGTAGCGCCTTTGATTTTATTTAATTCTAACATAATATAAGATTCCAACTGTTTTGTCAAAGTAAATTGTATACGATCGTCTATCAAAATATCACCTAGTTGGTCTCTTTCAATACCTAACGACATAATAGTACCTAATATATGTTGATGCTGTAGCGTAACAAATTTTTGAGGATAATCGATTTCAAATAAACTAATCTCAAAATCTTCAGCTTCTGGTCGGAAATATTCTGGTGCGATAATAGCTCTTTGCCTCTCTGCAAAAGGCCCACCGTAAAAAGTAACTTCTAAATCTTGAAAACTGCCGACAATCACATTGAGAATATATTGTCCGCGTGGATCTAAAAAAGATGTTAAAACAGGAGCATATTGTTCATTTGCTTGCTTAGACTTATCTATAAGTTGATCTATTAATTCATGTTCTTCTTTTCTAAAATGTTGATAAATATCGATGATACTTCACCCCAAATATAATATAAAGCACCTCGCGTTTTTAACGTTAGGTGCTTGGCATTCATTTTATACATTAGTTTTCATAAAACGCTTATGTTTCAATAGTCATTTATAGAAGAGATTACGCTAAAGAATTGATTATAAAGTTAAAAATATTTGCCAATCCCATTCTAAATAAAACTAAAACAACAATCGCCACAATGGATGAAATATCAATCATGCCAATTGGCGGGATAATCTTACGGAAAGGTTCTAAAAACGGTTCATATATTTTTGTTAAAAATTGACCGAATTTATTTTCACGTGCACCCGGTAGCCATGACATAAAGAAATATACAATCATTCCATAATAATAGATTTGAACCAAGAATAAAATAAATTGAAATATATTTGCTAATAAACTTAAATCCATTATTATTTACCTCTATTCGCCTTGGTATTCCATATTTTCAATCTGGTCTGTGATACTTCCTGCAACTTCAACATTATCTGGCGTACATAAGAATATATCAGAGCCAACACGTTGAATATCTCCACCAATTGCATAAACAGTACCACTTAGAAAATCAATAATTCTTTTTGCAGACACTTTATCAATACGTTGCAAGTTTACTAAAGTTGCTCTGCGATTTTTTAATTCATCTGCAATATCTTGTGTATCTGAAAAGACACGTGGTTCAAATAAACACATTTTAGAACTTTCTTGGGCAAAGTCATAATTGTTTTGATCTTGATTATTCATGTTCACCACGTTCCTAGTATTATTTTTAGGTGCACTGTTATTCATCTGATACTTCCTTTCACTCGTTGATTGTTGTAATCTTGTTGGTTGTTTTTTGGGCACGGACTGTAATCGTTGTCTTTCTGTATTATCAGTTTGTTGGTTATTATAATTTGTCTGAGACTGTGCTTGTTGTTTATTTTGTTGATGATTCTGTTCTTCTTCTGGTGGCGCTTTTAAATCGTCATCTTCTTCTTCAACTACGAAAAAACCACTAAATAAATCTTTTAAAGCCACGGGGCTCACTCCTCTTTTCCTACAAGTTTAGTCCCAATTCTCACAAATGACGCACCTTCTTCAGCTGCTAAATGGAAGTCGTTACTCATCCCCATCGAGAGCTCAGTACACGGCGCATGATTTAAATTGAGCGCTTTAATTTCATCTCTTTTTGCTCTTAATAATTTAAATAATTTTTTAATATACGGCGCATCATCCGTAAATGGTGCCATTGTCATAAGACCAATTACTTCAATATTTTCAAATTGCTCTAAACGCTTGATAAATGTCTCAACTTCATCTAAAGCAATACCTTGTTTAGACGTTTCTCCGGAAACGTTCACTTGCACAAAACATTTCACTCTATGTTCTGCTCTTTTATTAATTTCTTTAGCTAATTTCAGACGATCTAATGCATGGAAATAATCTATCTCGTTGATGACATCTTTTACTTTTCTTGTTTGTAATGAACCGATGAAATGCATGGTAACATCGTCTGGTAAAGCTGATTTTTTTTGTTGAAAACCTTCTAAACGGTTTTCACCAAACTGTCTAATTCCTGCATTATAAGCATCCTTAGCTCGCTCTATTGTAACATACTTTGTCACTGCTATCACGTCTGGCAATGTTGAAATATTACCTTTTTTACAATGCATTTCTAACTGCTCATTAATCTGTTTTAAACTTTGTTGTACGTCCAATTTCTACACACCTCTTTGTTATTGACCAATATAAGCTAACATACGACCTGTATCGCCTTTTTCAACTCTATATGAAAAGAATAAAGATAAATCTTCTGATGTCGCATAATTTGTAATATAAATATTATCTTTTGGAACACCGTCATGCTCTAATAACATAGCATTTGCTTTTTTCAAATCAATGCCATGACGATTTTTACCTCTTGTCTCTATATACTGATGGATATCAATCGGTAAATCCTCAAACTGATGCTTGATGTCATCATTGATTTCATAAGAATTAGAGGTCGCTGGCCCAACAACAACTTTCAAATCATTTAAATCAAACGGTATATGTTTCACCATTTGATTAACAATTTGTCCAACTGTGCCTTTCCAACCTGCATGTGCTAAACCTATATATTGATGTTTTTCACTGTAAAAATAAATAGGTACACAATCTGCATAGCACATTGTAAGTAAAACGTCTTTTTCAAAGGTATAAAAACCATCTACGCCATGTAACTCATGAGTAAGACAGTCGATGTTGGCGCCTCTGTCTTCTTGATTAACTTCAACCACTCGATTTTCATGTGTTTGAATCGGAAAAACCCATTGCTCTCTTGGAAATTGAATTATAGAAGCTAATAATTCTTGATGTTTTGTAATGTTATCTTGATTATCGTCAATATATCTTGCCATATTGAATGCATTTCTTGGATAATCACTTAATCCGTCTTCTCTTGTTGTTATACCCAATTTCACATGATTTAATTGTTCATCGTCATATTTGAGTATATGACGATCTTTGATAAATTTATCTTGCATGTTATAAACCTCCAGCTGTTCCAACACTTACTTCATTTGGGCGACTTTAAAAGTTTAAAATAGCATTTCCCCCAATAATATATATCGCTTAAATAATATGACAATCTTTTAATTCAAAAAAGTCATCAGATCTTTGGACCTGATGACATCTTTATATTTTATGTTGTCTAAATAAATATTAATAATTATGAAAAACTAACAAGAAGAAGAAGTCAATCTATTATTAACGTCTAGTTCTTCTAGAACGTCTCTCTTCTCTGTTTCTGATAAAGCTAGGAATATCATCTTCATTTGTAGTATGTGTTCTGCTTTCATTTGCATTATCTGCTGGTTGAGAAGCGCTTGATGAACTTGACGCATATGTGTCTTCTTTTCCAGAAGTATTTCCAGATGTTGCGCTGCTACCAAATCCAGTATTTGAAGCTTTGCGACCTTGAGATGAAGGTTTATCTTCAAAGCCTGTAGCAATTACAGTTACTACAATTTCATCTTGTAATTCTGGGTTAATTACAGTACCGAAGATCATGTTAACATCTTCATCAGCCGCATCTTGAACAATATCTGCTGCTTCTTGTGCCTCGAATAATGATAGTGATTCTCCACCAGTAATATTCATTAACACGCCTTGCGCACCAACGATAGAAGTTTCTAGTAATGGTGAAGAAATGGCCTTTTTAGCAGCTTCTACAGCACGGTTTTCTCCTGAAGAAACACCGATACCCATTAGAGCAGAACCTTGGTTAGACATAATTGTTTTAACGTCTGCAAAGTCAAGGTTAACTTCACCTGAAACTGCGATAAGGTCTGAAATACCTTGCACACCTTGACGTAAAACATTATCTGCTTCTTTAAATGCTTCCATCATTGGTGTAGATTTATCAACAATATCTAACAAACGGTCATTAGGGATGACGATTAATGTATCTACTGCAGCTTTCATTGATTCTACGCCAGCAGCAGCTTGCGTTTGACGTTTGCGACCTTCGAAACCGAACGGACGCGTCACAACACCAACTGTTAACGCTCCCATTTCTTTTGCAATTTTTGCTACAACCGGCGCTGCACCTGTACCAGTACCGCCACCCATTCCAGCTGTTACGAATACCATGTCAGCACCTTGAATGGCATCTTCGATTTGTTCGCGGGATTCTTCTGCAGCTTTTTTACCAATATCAGGGTTTGCACCAGCACCTAAACCACGTGTTAACTTTTCACCAATTTGGATTTTAGACTCAGCTTTAGATAAGTTTAAAGCTTGTCCATCCGTATTGATTGAAATAAATTCAACATTATTCATACCATGGTCAATCATTCGGTTAACAGCGTTATTTCCGCCGCCCCCTACACCGATGACTTTTAACGTCGCTAAATGATTAAATCCTTGTTCAAATTCTAACATTTAAATTTCCTCCTAGTTTTAGTGGCCAATCAATCGAATAGAGATTTCATAAGTTTTTTGAACTTACCTTCTTCTTTGTCTTGAGGTTTACGATCTTCGTCTTGTTCAACATTGACTTCTTCTTCGTATGCCTCAGACGCTTCTGGTTCTTCTAAATCAGAAGTTGATGTATGTGGCTCTTCTTGTTTGTTTGATTTCTTTTTGAACCAATCAAATCCGCTTGACTTCGTACTATTTTCTCGATCATTTGATTCGATGACTTCTTCTTCGAATTCTTCACTGTCATGATTATTAATTGTAACATAATCTAGTAATTCGTCGAAAGTAATGCTACTAGAAATCGTTGAAATCGCTGAAGAGAACTCAGGTTTTCTGATACCCATTTGAGATGGAGTATGAATTCTCACTTTTTCACTCACCATATCTTGTAACAATTCCTTAACACCTAATAAATTAGCTGAACCACCAGTTACAACAAAACCGCCATTCACTTTCGTTAACCCTAATTCTTGTAACACATCAAAGACATTAAAGAATATTTCTTCAACACGTGCTTCGATTATATCTGCCAAATCTTTTTGAGTGAATTGTGCTTCTTCTTCACTATTCACTTGATCAACTGTGAATACATCATGGTCAGATGCTGATTCAAAGAAAGCATGCCCGTATTGATGTTTGATTTTTTCAGCTGTTTCATATGATGTATTTAAGCCTTTCGCTATATCTTCTGTTATATCTCTTCCAGCCATTTCTATAGCATCAGCATCAACAAGCTCTCCTCGCTCATAAAATGCCAATTGTGTTACATCTTCGCCAATATCAATCACACATGCGCCAAGTTCTTTTTCAGTTGCTGAAAGAACTGAGCCATAGTTATATGCATCAGAATAAACATCTAATACATCTACACCACAAGATTCTACACATTTAATCATATTTATTAAGATTGATTTTTGAATCGCAATGACACCAGCTTCGACTTTCAAACTATGTCTTGCAATCAGTTCTTTAGGATCTGATACTTCATTATCTCCATCTACTATAAATTTAATTGGGAAAGCGTTTATAATTTCTGTTTCAGGCACGTCATTTTTTTCACGAATACCTTCAAGCACACTTTCAATATGTGTACCGTCAAGTTCTGTATCTTCATAAAATTCTATTTCATTTGATTCATCAAATACTTCAGTTCCTATGATAGGAAGTTTTAAAAATACTTCTTTCACATCGACACCTGAAGCAATAGAGGCTTTTTTAATTGTGTCTTTGACCGCTTGTTTTGCAATATCAAAGTCATCAATGAGACCGTTTTTAATCCCACTTGTGTAGGTCTGTCCTGTACCTATCACATTTATTCCATTGTGAAATTTCTCGCCTACTATCGCTTTAACGCTTGACGAACCGATATCTATACTTACATAATAATGCTCTTCCATAGATAGGCACCTCCTGACAATAACTTATTCATGTTCACACTATTAACAGTTTACAATACGTTTTGATGCTTGTGAACTATAAACACATGTATTTGTCTAAATTTTTTAATTATTTTTGTCTGATTCTTTATTAATCTTATTTAATGCACTTTGTAACTCATCTTTTGACTTATCTTCTTCTGAATTTCCTTTATCTACATTTTGATCACTTGTTGATTTAGTCGTACTTCCTCCACTATACGGTATGAAAGATGCTCCTACTGACAAATCGATATAACCTGATTTTTTTAATTTGCCTGATTCATCGCGTTCTAGTGATTGTGACATTTGTGGGTAATACTTCATTTTATTTGCGATTGTGTTTAGATTCCCTACTATCTGAATTTCATCTGTTGTAAATAACTTAATTTGGTTTTGCAAATTTTCTTGTGGGTCATATTTTACTTCTGCAATCATACCTCTTACATTTGCAGACATTTTTGCGAGTTCTTGAATAATTTTATCTTTTTTCTCTTTTTTAAACCCTTCTAAAACCGGTCCATCATCTGTCACATTGCCATCTTCGTAATTTTCTAATTCTGTACCATCTTCAAGTATGGGCACGTATTTATCTTTCTTTTTGGTCAAGGCAACAATTTGATTCTCAGTCACTTTGACATTCAATTTATTTGGTAGTTGCTTAGTAACTTCTGCGTCCTTAATCAATTCATTTTTCTTTAAGTTTTTTATCGCTTTTGAAGTACTATAAGTATACATTCTAGAATCGTCTTTAACGTTAATTGCTTTTTCAATTGAAGTTTGAGATACATTATCATTTCCTTCAATTTTCACTGAATTAATTTTACTTAATGGAGTGAACATATAAATAAGAATGAGCAGTATCACAAACAACAATAAACCAAACACTGAATATTGAATTTGTTTTTGTTTTTTGCGACGTTTTGCTCGCTTCTCTTTTAAATATTCAGAGTCAAATTCACTTACTTTATCTGACATATATTTTCACGCCCTTTAAAGTGAAGGTAAGTGCGCTTGAAAACGTTTAATAAATCGATTTCCGCGCTCTTCAAACGTATTATATTGATCCCAACTTGCACAAGCTGGCGATAATAATACAACGTCATTAGGTTCAATAACCGATTGTACTCTATCGACTGCATCTTCTACATCTGTTGCTTTTATTACATATTTCCCTTGGTTTTCACCTAATTTCACAAATTTATCTTGTGTTTCCCCAAAGGTAACCAACACTCTGACGTTGTTCATGTATGGAATTAATTCATCAAATCCATTGCCTCTATCCAAACCGCCACACAACCAAATAATAGGTTGTTCGAATGAATTTAACGCAAACTGTGTGGCTAATGTATTAGTAGCCTTGGAATCGTTATAATATTTATTTGTTTTATTTGACCCTACATATTGCAGCCTATGTTCAATTCCTGAGAATGTTGTCAAGCTTTCAATGATTGCTCTTACAGAAACACCGGCTAATAAAGCGGCTAATACAGCAGCTAAAATATTCTCTAAATTATGTTCTCCAGGTAATACTAAATCATCTTTATGAATGAGGCGAAAACCTTTAAAGGTAATATAACCTTCTTTCACATAAATGCCATCAACCTCTTGGTGGGGCGAAAAATAATATGCTTTGGCTCTTAATGATTCGGATTCAATAAGGTGTCGCTGATGATAATTACATATTAAATAATCATTTTCTGTTTGATTTTTGTATATTTGTTTTTTCGCATTTTGATAATTTTCTAAGGTTTCATGATAGTCTAAATGGGCAGAATAAATATTCGTTATAATAGAAATATGTGGCTTATATTGGTCAATACCTAATAACTGAAACGAAGATAGTTCTGTTATTAGATAATCATTTGCCTTTACTTCTTGCGCAACTTTTGAAGCGACATAACCAATGTTTCCTGATAATTTACCAGTTATCCTACTTTTTTTAAACATATCTCCAATTAGTGACGTCACCGTTGTTTTTCCGTTTGTACCTGTGACTCCTATGATTGGCGCTTCAGAAACTAAGTAACTCAATTCTACCTCAGTAAGTATTTTCAACCCTCTGTGTTGCGCCTCTTGGATCAGAGGCACAGTGTAAGGTATGCCGGGGTTTTTGAAAATTAACGGCTCGTTATCAAGTAAAGATAATGGGTGTTGACCACCAACTACTTTGACACCCATATTTTCCAAATCAATTGCATGTGCATCTTGACTTAAGTCTTTACCATCGTTAACGACGACGTTGGCCCCCAGTCCCTGTAATAACTTAGCAGCTTCATAACCACTTTTCGCTAACCCGATTACTAATACATTTTCATCTTCTAAACCTGTATATTTCAGCAATTTAATTCACTCCAATCCATAAACCAATAAGACCTGAAATAATACCAACTGTCCAAAATACAGTAACCACTTTTCTTTCGTTCCAACCTACGAGTTCAAAATGATGATGTAACGGTGACATTTTGAAAATTCGTTTGCCTGTAAGTTTATATGATGTAACTTGAATCATCACTGATAGTGTTTCAGATACAAATACAAAACCAATAAATATAAGAGATAATTCTTGATTTAACATAATTGAAATTGTAGCGAATATCCCACCAAGCGCTAGACTACCTGTGTCCCCCATGAATACTTTTGCAGGGTTCAGGTTAAACGGTAAGAAACCTAGCAATGCAAAAATCATAATGACACAGAATAAACCAATAGAAGTAGCACCTTGAATATAAGCCATTAACGCATACATAATAAATCCAATGATAGAAAGACCCGTTGATAGCCCATCTAATCCATCTGTTAAATTAACCGCATTTGAAAAACCTACTTGCCAAAATACTATGAAAATGACATATGCAATAGAAAGCGGAATTTCTACATCAGTAAATGGAATATGAATTCCAGTTGAAAAATCCGTTAAATTAAACACTTGGCTTAATATAAAGAAAACAACTGCAATAGCAATTTGTGCAAGGAACTTTTGTTTACTAGTTAAACCTTGGTTGTTCTTCTTAACAACGATGATATAGTCATCAATAAAACCGATTAAACCAAAACCAATAGTTACAAATAACAATAATATTATTGGATTTGCATTATCCATAAAGATAATAGCTAATATAGAAGTGATGATAATACTTAATAAAAAAGTCAATCCTCCCATAGTTGGTGTACCCGTTTTTTTCATATGACTTTGAGGACCTTCTTCTCTAATGCTTTGTCCAAATTTCATTCTTTTAAGTGTTGGTATCAAAACAGGGACTAATATAAATGTTATTAGTAATGCAATGATTGCTAGTAAATAAACCATATTATGCTCCTTTAAATATTAAATTGGATTAATTTCGTTAATGCTTAGTGCAGCTTATATATTATGTAACGAGATAGCAGTATTATCGGTTAAACAGACGCACAATACCACTGTTATTACCGATAACCTATCATACTACCTCGTGCTAATTTCAAATTAAATATTTTAACATGTTTTTTAATTGAAGTCAGACATCAAGAAAGTATTTATTCATTTTGACTGTCACTACTTGAATCAGAAGTTTTTGAATCATCACTGGATTTGTCTTCTGATTTATCTTTTGATTCATTCTTATCATCTTTGTTCGAATCGTCTTTATCATCATCTTCAGAGTCATTGTTGGATGACGAGCTTGAAGACTCACCATTGACTTTTTCGGCAGTGAAGGTTACTTCAATCTTATCGTTTTTGCTAACTTTTTGACCTTTTGCTTCTGATTGTTCTGAAACAAAACCACTACCTTTAGTTGTGATTTTTGTATTAGTTAATGTCTCAAATGCAAGTACTTCTTCTTTCGTCCAACCAGTCATGTCTGGCATAGTGATATCTCCATCAGTTAATAGTAAGACTTTGCTGTTTGGCAGTACTTCTTTATCTGATGTTACAGATTGTTTTACAACCTTATCACCACTTCCAATCACAATTGGTTCAAGTGACTTACTATTCATCTTGTCTTGTGCTTTTTGGGTTTCCTGACCTTGTACATCTGGTACTTTACTATATTTAACATCAGAGCCATCTTTTGAATCCTTTTCCCCTACATTTAAATATTTTAAAGTATTTTCCATAATTGGGTTGAAAGCCTTACTTACACCCATTTCATATGCTTCTTGATCATTTTTTTGAGCTAAACTCATGCCCGCATAAACAATGACTTCAGGGTCATCTTTAGGCGCATCACCAATAAAACTTACAAAGTATGGATTTTCACCTTCAACATAACCACCATTGTCAGAATCCGCCACTTGTGCTGTACCTGTTTTACCAGCAACATCATAACCATCTATTTGATAGTTTTTAGCGTGGCTATCTTCACTATTAACTACTTTATCTAATTCAGTTCGCACTTTCTTAGCTGTATCTTTTGTAATAGGTTTTCCTGCGTATTCCTTCTTACCTTTATAAAAAGTATCTTTAGTAACAGGATTACTTACGCTGTCAACGAACCACGGTTGAAGCATATTCCCATCATTATGAAAAGCTGACTGTGCACGTAACATTTGTACTGGTGTTACTGTTGTAGACTGACCAAATGCAGAGGTTTTTTGCTGTGCTTCATTATCCCAAGCAATATCACCAGTTGCTTCACCATCAAACATACTATTTGTAGATTTACCAAAGCCGAATTTTTCATACCATTCTTTCATCTTATCTGAACCAACTAAATCTTGTAAGTGCATCATAAGTGTGTTGGATGAATATGTGAAACCAAGTGACATTGAAATTTCACCCCAACCTACTTTGTTCCAGTCAGATATTTTAGACCCCATAACTTCTCGAGGTTCGGCTGTATATTTTTTATCTGGTTTAAATTTACCTTCTTGGATTGCTGCTGCTAAACCATAAGATTTAAATGTTGAACCAGGTTCATACGTATTTTGATATAAATCGTTAGCCCATTTTTTACCAAAGTCTTTACCTGTTTCTGGGTTAAATGTTGGTCTTTGACTGAACGCAAGTATTTCACCAGTCTTAGCATCCATCACGACAGCAAATAAATCTTTCGGTTTATAGTGCTCAACCATGCCATCAAGTGCTTCTTCTACGAACACTTGTATATTGGAATCAAGTGTTAAATGAACATCATCTCCACGTTTAGGCATTTTTTCTTTTTTAGTATTCGGGGCAATATAACCCCAAATATCATGAATATAAGATAAGGCACCTTTTTGACCCGAAAGATAACTATCAAAGATTTTCTCAACACCTAACGCACCTTTTAATTCTCCACTGTCAGGGTCTTTTTGAGCGATACCTAGTAAATGTGATGCAAAGTTTCCATTAGGATAAAATCTTTCAGTCTCTGGATATAACATCACACCAGGAAGATTCATTTTCTCAATTTTTTCTTTTTCTTGGTACGTTAAATCTGTACCTTTTTGACCAAATTCAACCTGAAATGCTTTTTTGTTATTTAATTTTTCTTCAATATCTTTGGCCGACATATCTATAACAGTAGCAAGTTTTTTAGCGGTTTCTTTTTTATCCTTTACGTGTTTAGGTTTGTCGCTACCTTCACTTGCTTTTTTATCTACTACAGCGACCACTTTATACCTTTCAACATCTTCAGCTAAAACTTTGCCGTTCCTATCATAAATCTTTCCTCTTTCTGGTTGTTGTTGACTATTTACTAAGTACTTTTCATTTGCTTTCATAATTAAATCTTCACCAGAAGAGTGTCCTGTCAACATAATATATGAATATCTTAAAACCAACGTAAAAAAGAGCAGTCCTAATCCAAGGATGAGTAGGACTGCCCCTATTTTACTTTTTTTGATTGAAAATTTTGGCTTTTTTAATTTAATTCTTCGCTTCGCCATTATTACGCACTACCTTTACATTATCGTTCTTAAGGCTCATTCCATCATTTTTTGCCTTTTCGTAAATGCGTTCATATGAGGAGTTCTTTTTAATTTCAGATTCTATTGCACTGTTTTCACTTGATTGTTTTTCAATTTTTGTATCTAAATCTGCAATTTTTTCTCGAGTTTCATACGCATCCATTTTTAAAGATAGCATATAAATACTTATTAAAGCAATTACTGTTATAAGTCCTATGTATAACATCTTTTCAAACTTAGTTAGCTTAACAATTACTTTACGCTTGACTGTCTTGGGATGTCTCTCTGGGCGGGTCGATGGTTGTGATTCTGGAATATGCTGCTCCGCTCCATTATATGGTTGGTATATCTTCTCTACTGCCACTCAATATTCACTCCTCATTTTAATATTTCTGCTACGCGTAACTTCGCACTACGTGCTCGGTTATTTTCTTCTAAATCTTCATCTGTAGCTATAATCGGTTTTCGATTAACACGTTTCAATTTAGGTGTATAAGCCTCCGGTATGATAGGCAGTCCTCTTGGGACTTCTGGGCCTTTTTCATATTCTTGAAACATTTGCTTACAAAGTCGATCTTCTAATGAATGGAAGGTAATAACAGAGATTCTTCCATCTACGTTAACTAAATCAATTGCTTGTTCTAAAGAATCTTCAAAAGCAGATAACTCATCGTTAACTGCGATTCTAATTGCTTGAAAAACCCTTTTCGCAGGGTGCCCACCTTTTCTTCTTGCTTTAGCTGGAATACCTTCTTTGACAATATCTACAAGTTCTAATGTTGTTTCGATAGGCTTTTGCGCTCTGTTTTGTTCAATGCGTCTTGCAATTTGTTTCGAAAATTTTTCTTCTCCATAACGATGGAAAATTCTAACTAATTTTTCGAACGGCCACTCATTTATCACTTCATAAGCTGATAATGGTTGAGATTGGTCCATACGCATATCCAATTTGGCATCATTATGATAACTAAATCCTCTTTCAGGTACATCCAATTGGGGGCTAGACACACCTAGGTCATAATAAATGCCATCTACTTTTTCAATATTTAAATCATCTAAAATTTCAGTTAATTTTCTAAAGTTGTTATGGACGAAAGTAACTTTATGTATGTGGTCTTTCAATACTTCTTTCGCATTTTCAATCGCTGTTGTATCTTGGTCAATTGCGATCAGTCTACCTTCGTCACCGAGTTGATTTAATAAATAGAGTGCATGTCCTGCTCCACCTAAAGTACAGTCGACATATATGCCATCTTCTTCAATATTTAACTCATCGATAGTTTCTTTTAGCATTACGCTGACATGATGAAACAATTTAACGCCTCCATTTAAAATTCAAAATCAATTAAGTCTTCAGCAATATCTTCAAAACTGTCTTCTGATTCATCATAAAAATCGTTCCAAGTTTCTCTATCCCAAATTTCAATACGATTTGAGACACCTATTACTGTACATTCCTTATTTAAGTTGGCATATTTCCGCAGATTTTGTGGAATATTAATACGCCCTTGTTTATCCAGTTCTACTTCAACAGCACCTGAAAAGAACATACGCATAAACTTACGCGCGTCTTTCTTAGTCATCGGTAAAGTCTTCATCTTCTCTTCAATTACTTGCCATTCTTCCAAAGTGTAACCAAATAAACATTTATCAAGGCCTCGGGTGATTATAAATCGTTCATTCAAGTCATAACGAAACTTGGAAGGAACTATCATACGTCCCTTTGTATCCAATTGATGCTCGTATTCACCCATGAACATTTATAATCACCTCACCTTCTCATATATATAATTTACCACATCTCACCACTATCCTCCACTAATTATACAATTTTCACCAAAATTTCTTGAATTATAGAAAAAAACACCCGATTCATCTAGTTGATGAATCGGGTATTCCCCTTGTCGCTCTAAGGCTTAATTAATATATGATCAAATGTGTAAGAAAGTGGTGGATAGGTGGAGGGACTGAACACATCTATCCCAAAATCGTTCATAATTTGAAGTGGATTCCAAATTCTTTCTTGGAGCCCACCCATAGGATGGAGAGTCTCACTGAGTTCTTCAAAGTGTTTCATGCTAATATCATTTTCTCTCTCAATATTTAATAGGTATCTCTTCAGTAAATAATCAAATTGGTTTTGATGAATCTCATTATTTTTACTCAATAGCACTTCGTTATCGTGATTTCCTTTTACTTCTGTTTGAAGAGACTGATATATAGACTTTTGCTGTTCACTCAACGATTTAATTTGGTCAATAAATGATTGAGAAGCTTGCGCCCTTATAAATTTATCTTTATCTTCAGTAACGCCCTTTTCAATAATATTATTTTTATCCAAATGGTATTGATCTAACAACTTTTCAATTCTAGTGTTTAAATAAGTGATTCTTAAACGTGGTAATACGATAGGCATAGAAACTTCTAATATTCGAAAGGCTTCACTCAATTCAGTCCAATACTTAATTTCACTTGGTCCGCCGACAAACGCTACTGTGTTAAATAGCCATTCTTCCATGATTGGCCTAGTAACCACATTATTTGAAAATCTTTCAGGTTCTTTTTCAACTATATCGAGCACTGCTTGTTTCGATAACACCTTCTCCGATTTATTTAAATAGAATTGACCATCTTTAACAGTCAGCAACTGTCTCATGTTATCTTCGTGGATAAACAAATGTACATTTGTATCAGTTTGGATCATTTGCTCCAAACCGCTATCAATCGTTTGAGCTTGTGTTTGTCTGAATGCGTCGTCCACATCTTGGTGATTTTCTATCATTTTTTTGAAAAGTGGCTGTTCTAACTGACGCAACGCTTTATAATCAGCGTCAATCAACAACACACCATAAGCCTTAAAAACTTCATGCAATAACGCTTTAAACATATCCGTCCAACCATCATAGTTATCGATGATATTTCTACACATGTTTAATAATTGCTTAGAAGATGATGTTTCTTTTAATTCTTTAAAAAACTGATTCAACGCTTTATGTAATTCTGCTTTGTCTGGCGTGTACTTTGAGACACTAGATTCTGGTGGCGTCATAGTACTATACTTAATTTTTTGTAACTTCGCCTTTTGTTCATTAAATACATAAGTATGATTGATTTCTTCAAAATCGTGATCTTCACCAGCAATCCAAAACACAGGCACGACGTGTGTATCATAATCATTTGATAATTTTTCACTTAATGTAATGATTGAGAATATTTTATGAAATGTGTATAAAGGACCTCCAAACAAACCAGCTTGTTGTCCACCAATCACAACTTTCGCACCGTCACTAAGCGCTTTTAAATTTTCAACTTGTTGATTATCTAATGATAAATCACTCATATAGCGTTCAATAATATCAGCAAGCGCTGTTTCTCTACCATTACTTTCTGAAAATAATCTTTCTTCATAATGCTTTTTATCCATTGCATCAAAGTGGTAATATTTAGCTAAAGTGGAATCACTATTTTTTATTTTTGGTATAAATTGATCTTTTTCATTAAGTTTCGTTGTTATACAATCCATTCGTAATTCTCCTTATGTTACTCTATTCCTATTTAGTATAAAGTTTATATTCAACGTTGACAATTTTACGGCTTATAATATTAATAAAATTCAAGTTATTTTGCTATTAATAGTAGATATTGTTCGAAGTTATTGTTCATGTAACAAAAATAATTTTACTTTGCGTAACAGACGATAACAATTTGATTTTAATAATAAACAAAATGTTTTAAGCATTCATTTTTGTGAAATATCTATTAAAATAAGGTATAATAATAAGTAATAACGCAAAGGGGGAAGCTACAGTGAGTAATGTAAAACGTCTTGATATTAATTATAAAACAGATGAATTATTCGAAGATTTCAGAAACTTCGGAAATGAAGATTTATATTTAGTAGATGAGCTGCGTGGAGAAATGATTGATGCTAGTTCAGACTCACCATTTTATGGTATATACGTTGGCGACAGGTTAGGCGCACGTATGGCTTTATACCGTAAAGGGGAAGTCGAAGAAGTATATTTCTCTGATTTTGATGACTATAACGTACTATGGAAATTAGAAGTATTACGCGATTTCCAAGGACGCGGTTATGGTAAGGCACTTTTAGATTTTGCTAAGGAACAAGGCCAGCCTATTAAAGTAATTGCACGTAACCAATCAAAAGACTTCTTTATTAAACAAGGATTCAAAGATATTGAATTACAAAATAAAGACGGCCATGATGTACTGATTTGGACACCATAGCCATGCTGTATAACATAAATAAAATATAACAACATATATAAATTTAAAGTAACACGTTAAAAGTTATTAACCGCTTAAATGGATTATTTCAATCTTTGGGAGGTTAAGTAAACCTAAATAAAAAATATGACAAAAATCGCAATTTTATAAAATGATTTATCGTCACACTCAGACTATGGTGACTAAAAAAGGAAGTAAACGTTAAAGCACATCTCCAGGTTTAGTTATCCATAGTCTATTTATTTTTGAAGCTTAGGGTATCATTGATATCTCAGCTTTTTTATTTTGTCAGTTTCAATAATTGATCGAGCGAATCAATTGTGAAATCAGGATTGATATCAGTTTCATTCAACTTATTTCTTGGATTAAACCAACACGTTTTAATATTAGCGTTGATGCCACCTAATATATCTGATGTGATCGAGTCACCCACAATCATTGCACACTCTCTTTTTTCTTCACCAATCTCATTAAACACGAAATCAAAGAATTCTGGCATTGGTTTTTGATAACCTGTTTGTTCTGAAACAAATACACCTTTGAACCAGTTACCTAGTTCAGTTCTTCCTATTCTCCTTTCTTGTGTTTCTAAAACGCCGTTTGTAACGATATACATATCATGTGTGTCTTTAAGGGCTTTAAGCGTTTCTACAGTATTCATAAAATACTTTATTGGTGCACTTGCGAGTTCATCTCTAAAAATCACATCCGCTTCTTGGCCATTAACGTTAATGTGATGTAAACCAAAATACGCTTCAAAGCGTTTGCTTAACACTTCTTCCTTAGTTAATCGATTTTGTTGAAAAGCTTCCCAATGAGCTTGATTAACAGACATGAATTTTTTCAAATCATTAGAATCCGTATGTAAGTTATATTTTTTTGTTAACGCGTGAAATGCATAAGCTTCTGCATCATGAAAATCGACAATAGTATCATCAAAATCAATAAGTAAACAATTGTTTTTCATTTTATCCCTGCTTCCTGTATTTCAAATTCTTTGTTTAATTACTTATTACCAAATCTTCAATATAATAATAGAATTCGATTACATCTTACCATAATTAGACAAGCACAAACAAAAAAGGCCAAGGTTATTACCCTGGCCAGTCCATATGAGTGATTAAATTTAAAATCCGAATAATTTACTTACTAAACCTACGCCATTTTCTACGATGCTTACAATACTTGTACCTAATTTTGCACCATCTCCTGCGATACCTGCTTGTACTGTTTCTTTAATTGCGTTAAATAAACCTTCCATTTAAAATCTCTCCTTTAATTTTTCCAAAATCTATATATTAAAATCCGAATAATTTACCTACTAAGCCTACTCCGCTCGATACAATGTCAACAATGCTTGATCCTAATTCTGAACCATTACCTGATTTTGCTGCTTGTACTGTATTTGCGATTGCTTCTGCTAATTTAGCCATGATTGAGCTCCCCTTTATATTTATAATTTTTTTATGTTAAAACTAGAATCCAAATAATTTACTTACTAAACCTACGCCATTTTCTACGATGCTTACAATACTTGTACCTAATTTTGCACCATCTCCCGCAATACCTGCTTGTACTGTTTCTTTAATTGCGCTAAATAAACCTTCCATTATAAACACTCCTTACTTAAGATACATGCTTATGACTGATTATTATGTTTTAAACGATATTGTTATTTTTTGAATTAAGTATCGTTTGTTATCTATACTATAGAACAATTAATAATCTCATTGGGTTTTTATTCATACTTCGTTGAAAAGAAGTAATAACTGTATTTAATTATATTTTTCGAGACAGTTTTGACTGCCTAATTGAATTTTTCGCAATTCAATTTTGTAAAATCATTATCCTTATTATTAATCATTTTCACTACTTTTAACTTTATTTTATGTAAAAACTGATTGTATTCAATCTCAATTGAAGATATTAAATACGCGTACGAACGATATAGAAAATGATTTTATCCCTTTTGAAAACCAATTATTAAAAATATATAAACTAGCACTTGATTCACAAATAAACTAATAATACTATAATGCTTATAAATTAATCAGAAATATAAATAATAATCCAAATGCACGAGCTGCTATTTATAAAAAACAATTTACAAGATAGCTATGACACATTAATTAATAAAGATAAATTTGTGATTGCTATTTTGGCTCAAACTTATAGTGTTAAAATACAGGTACACAAACTACATAATCAAATGACGTTATATGTATCCACGTATTGGATCCCCGCCAAATTATATTTGTAAGCGTTTTCGCACACTAAAATAATAGTTAATACTTATACAAAAATGATTTGGTTGCTGGAGACGAAGATGGGTGGGTTGCTCAGCGGCAAAGTTAAAATAGGCTTTTATACGAGAAGTTTCAAAGATAAATTGTTTAATAAAAAATTAAACGCCCAAAATTCAAATTAAAATTTCATAAAAAAGCGCCACTTCAAACTGAAGTAGCGCTTGCGCAAATTAATCATCGAATCAAGTGACCTTATAGTTATTTAATATATACCACTTATCACTAGAGTAAAACATATATTTTAAATCTACATAACATATTTATAGCTTGAATACTATGCAATTTAAATTATGAACTATAAATAATTAATCATCTATGCTATGACTCTTATATTATATTTCCTGTGTATTTATTTTAATTTACTCACTTCATTTTATAATAAAACACTGCTAAATCAGCAGCAATAGTATGTCAAAACAGCAGACTTTTTAGTTAGTATCCTTGATTTATTGATTAACCAAAATATTTTAATATATGGTATACAAGTATCAGTCACAAAAATATATCTGTAACAACTGGCGCCCAGTAATTTTATTAAACTTAGCTTAGAAGAAAGAAACAAAAAAGCCATTGGTATAATTAACAGCGCATAAATATAGAAATCTGTATTCTAAAAATTCTATGGAATTATTTATAAAAAGCCTCAAAATAACAAGAAGTATATTAAATCAATTTTCGGGACGTGTACCCTTCTTGGTTAAAATTTGTAAAATACAAAAACATAATTTTAAACAAAGTAAAAAGAACACATATTTTTAAATTCTATGCACGGCTTACTGGGGCTATAAACCATAGTTCATCCTCAAATATACAAATATACAAATATACGACACATTTGAGTGATAAATAAGATTTTTTACATACAAAATAAAATAAGCAGCCGAATTAACGACTGCCTTTATTTCATATTATAAAGAAATGCTCATATCAAGAAAACAAACCAATAATACCAAATTATATTAGCATAACAATTTATTAATTTGTTCAATTATCCTTAGGGATGTAAATAATACGCCTATTTATTATAGAAAGATAGTTATCATTCTGAATTCCTAGTTGCTTTTCTTCTTTCAATAATTTCTTCTTCGTAGCCTTCTTGGTTCCTTTTCAAATAACTTTCCATACGTTTTTTGTTAGGTTGTAAAGTCAACCCTAAAAACTTCCGTTCCTTGTTAGCATCTTTATAGAAGGATATCATCATCAGTATAATTATAACTGAGAAAGGCAATGCAGTCATAATCGCCATATTTTGTAATGCGCTCAATCCATTGTTTCCACCTGAAAAGAGTAATACAAACGCAATTAAGGCTTGGGCTAAGCCCCAAATAATTTTTATTGTCACTGATGGATTTAATGATCCAAACGTAGTTTGCATACCTAAAACAAATGTCGCTGAATCAGCTGATGTGACGAAAAACGTAACAATCAATATTAATGTAATAATTGATAGTACAAATCCTAATGGTACTGCATCAAAAACACCAAACAGCGCTGTTTCAGAAGGCATATCAAATATTTTCGGATGACTTTTAGCTGTTTCAATACCAAGTACACCAAAAGCAGAAAACCAAACTATACTCACTAACACTGGCGCTAATAAGACACCTGAAACAAATTCTCTTATTGAACGTCCTTTAGATACACGCGCTATAAATATACCTACAAAGGGACTCCAACTAATCCACCATGCTAATTGGAAAAATGTCCATTGTGACATCCACTGATGTTTTTGACCATTTAATGGCGCTGTATCAAACATATTATATAAGAACGTGTTTAAATATTCTCCAGTTGAAGTAGTTAACATATTTAAAATCAAAACGGTAGGTCCAATAATCAATACAATGATAAGTATTATTCCTGCAAGTCCAATATTTATGTTACTAATATATTGCATCCCCTTATTCAAGCCTGACCATGCGCTGCTAAGAAATAAGAATGTCACTATGACAATTACAATACCTTGCGTAGTAATATTGTTGGGAATATCAAATAAATAACTAAGTCCCCCTGATATTTGTAAAGCACCTAAACCTAATGAAACAGCTACACCGCCTATAGTTGCAAATACTGCAATCACATCAACAACTGTTCCTATTGGTCCCTCTACTTTATTACCAAAAATAGGTCGTAAAGTTCTCGAAATGAGACCAGGTTCATTTTTTCTATATTGAGAATAAGCTAAAGCGAGTGCTACTATACCGTACACGCCCCATGCATGGAAACCCCACTGCATAAATGAACCTCTTAAAGCTTCAGTATAAGCATGTGTTGTTTTAGGGTCGCCTGTAGCTGGGTTAGCAAAATGACTGATCGGTTCTGCTGCACCATAAAAAACAAGCCCAATACCCATACCTGCACTAAATAACATTGCAAACCACGAGATAGTATTAAAAGCTGGTTTATCTCCTGGTTTTCCTAATTTTAATTTTCCAATCGGGCTAAAAATTAAAAATATACAGAAAAATATCATTACTGCTACTATAATCATGTAATACCAACCAAAATATTCAGTTATCCAAGATGTAATACTTGATCCAAGTTTATTAAATTGGTTAGGAAATATTGCGCCTAGTATCACAAAAACTGCAGTTATAATTATACTAAAAATAAAAACTGCAGATAGTTTTCTATTATTTAAATTTGGATTTTTTTGTTCCAAATTTATGAACCTCCTTTAAACTTAACGGTAAAAAACGACAAACCCCATAATACATTAAATTTACTTCCAAAAAAATACCAACGCTTTATAAAATAGGGATTTATAACAAAAAAGATACCCCGAAAAAAGGCCCCCATTTATTTTTATTAAAACGTATTTCGAAAGCGCGTGCGATTTAACACTTTCTTACCTTGATTTATGGGTTTGCTTATTAAGTTAATTTTATTATAATGAATATCAAAATAAAAAGTAAAAACAAGGAGCCAGAAATATGCATTTATCCAAAATAAAACTTCAGGAAAAAGATTATCCAAAAGCATTAGAAATATGGGAAAAATCTGTAATTGCAACACATGACTTTTTAAAAGAAAAAGATATTTTGGAATTAAAAAATGAAATTCCAACTTATTTCAAATATGTAAAAGCTTATTTATGGTTCAATGATAAAGAAGCAATTGGTTTTTCAGGCACAAACGAAAAAAACTTAGAAATGCTTTTTATAGATCCTAAATATTTTAGAAATGGGTATGGAACAGAAATACTTCAATATCTCATTCAAGAAAACAAAGTACATTACGTTGACGTCAACAAAGACAATCATAACGCTGTAAAATTTTATGCCAAAAATGGATTTAAAAAATATAAAGAATCTCAAAAAGACGGTCAAGGTAGAAACTATCCTATTTTACATCTTAAATTATAATTTTTCACTTATTAACAATAGGCTCTGACCCCTCTTAATTTAGTAGTTTATTCTAATAATTTTAGTTTTATTTTTGATTTTACTCTCTAATGTAATGTTAGTTAATTCTATCTTTTCTAATCTTGTCAAAGCACCTAACTTTTTGAAAATTCGTATGTTTTCTTTTTAATCTCTTCTTAACTTTCCCCATTACATCTGATAGTTCATCATATAATATTCCATTATTTTTTAATTTAGTAACATTTTCACTTTGAATATTTATCGAGACATAATAAAGTCCTGTTATATCAACGTTTTATTTAACGATATATAATGGGGGAGAGCCATACACTCTCCTGAGAAGGATTTAGCAAATAGCTTTATAGTCTTTGTGAATGTGTTTTTGTAGCCGTATTGTGTCCATTATTTTTACGCACATTAATCGGTAGATTTATTTTATCTCCACAGTATCTTTTAAATTAATCTAGTTTTATATGTAATAATTTTTTGCACACTAAAACATCCCCTAATTATTAATAAAAGCGGGATACTTAAAAAATAATAAACAGAAGATATGGTAATCTGATTAAGTGTAAATAATATTTGGAGATGTAATTGTAGTATCCCCTGCCATTTTTTCTCAAACTTAAAGGTGAAAAAATCAATAAACAGAAATAAAAAATATACTTTTTTAGAAATATCTATACTATTACAAAAGATAGCGGAACCTAAAGTAATAGCAGGGATTTAGAGGTGTCGTTTAGGATATTATCAATTAATGATTCAATAATAATGTTCTACTTACTTTACAATTAAACTTAAAAAACAATAACTTTTTATACAAATTTTTATTGAACGTAAAAATGATACTTAAAAATTAAAAAAGGCCCCCAATTAAGAGGACCTCAGGATTATAAGGAGTTGCGTTCTCCTCCACGCCAAAGGGCATGTAAGAGAAGAAACTCATTATTTCCTTAACGCCCTAAGGCGTGTACCCTAAGTTTAACTTATTAAATTTAATAAGTAAATTAAAAATAGTAATTTGAGATTTATTCATATTACTCTCTATTTTATCTCCATAATATCTTTTAAATTAACTTTACGTAACACAGTTTGTTCATATAAGTATAGTAATTATTCATAGCTATCTACTTTGTGAATGTGCCCTTCTATATTAGGGTCCTTTTCGCTACAGGTTATGCAAAAAGTGGCGAATGCCATTAAAATTATCAATTATCATTAAAATACCCTAATATGAGCAATGCTCCAATAGAAGGTATCAATAATAAAGTTAAACTTATTAAATGAATATCGTTTGGATATAAAAATCATGATAATTTGCGTAATCGTATCTTACTAACTTCACGGCTTTATACTTCTTCAATCAAAAAAGAGATTAAGCAACCTAATATTGCCTAATCTCAAAAATGGTATCAGTCCTCTTTGACAAAGAGTCTAAAAAATTAAGAAATGCAAATATGTCGTAACCATATTTGTGGCCACGCATACAAATTTTGTAACCACCATGTGACCAAAAATTATAAAACATATAAAAATATAATTTTAGACAAAATAAAAAGAACGCTGACATATCAACGTTCTTGGTTAAGTATATGTTATAGAATTTGGTGTAATTCTATGCATTAGTGTCCTGGGAGGGATTCGAACCCCCGACCGATGGCTTAGAAGGCCATTGCTCTATCCAACTGAGCTACCAGGACATCATTCTTTTGAACACAAGAATTATTATATCTAACTTATGCCAATAAAGCAATACTCTGGCCATTAAAAATAAATATGATTTTTCACTATTGTAAACTTTTTATCATATTATTGCCATTTTATTTTTTATCAAATTATTTTTCGAAAACGCGTCATTAAACTTTCAAATACAGAAACAAGGAAGCGTTACTAAAATGAAAGATGTCACCATTTTATAAGCACACTCCCTCTTATCTAATTAAATTGTAAAATTTTCGCTATTAATAATTTTATGGTCTCGATTGCGGAAATTTAACGTTGCAGATTGATTTGTTTCATCAATTAACAATTCTGCATAAGTTTCTTCTATATCGCTTCGAGATTGTGAAATGCTTCCAGGATTTATAACATGCACGCCGCTAATGACTTCATGTTTAGCTACATGTGTATGGCCATAAAATGCAAATTGGCAATCTGAAGCTTTTGCTTGTTGGGCTATATTCATTCTTGTGCGATTAACACTGTATAAATGGCCGTGCGTTAAAAATGCTTTTATTCCACGTATATCAATAGTTTGTTCATTTGGAAATTCTGGATAAAAATCAGTGTTTCCTTTTACTTTATAGAAATGACTCAATTCACTATCGTCATATGCAAGTTCAGAATCTCCTAAATGTATTGCAACATCTATATCATCATGCTGATTAATGACATTGAATAAAATACCTTGTTCTGTATGATTATCACTAACAATTACCCATTTCGTCATTATTGATCACCTTCTAGATATTGTTGTAGTTGTTCTATTGCTCTCCCTCTATGACTAATTGCACCTTTTTCTTCAGCTGTTAATTGTGCCATCGTTTTATTTTTATCTTCAACATAAAAGACTGGATCATAACCAAAACCATATTCACCAATTTTGTCTAAAGTAATTTCACCTTGTACTGTCCCTTTAAATTGAACCGTTTCTTCGCCAGGCGCACTCATACTAATGACACAAACAAACTGCGCGCTGCGATCAGTTTCATCGCCTAATTTAGTTAATAATTTTTCAATATTGGCATTATCATCTTTGGCTTCACCTGCATATCGTGCTGAATAAATGCCAGGTTCGCCATTTAAAGCAAAAACTTGTAAACCACTGTCATCAGCGATTACACGTTTATTCAACGCTTTAGCAGCAGCTTCAGATTTTAATTTTGCATTTGCTTCAAAGGTATCGCCTGTTTCTTCAACATCAAAACCTTCAATAATTTCTGAAATGCCTATGACGTTATATTCAGGAAAAATAACTCTAAAATCATTTATTTTCCCTTTATTATTTGATGCAATAACAATATCTTCCATTTTGTTTTCTCCTCACTTTAAACTTCGATTTTTTCAACTGTTGTTTTCATATTTAACCATTCTTCAATAATACGTTCGATATGTTCAGTTTCTCCGGTAGCAAAAAATCTATGTTTAGGTTGGCTTTTATAGCCAGCATGTTCATTGCTAAAGGTTAATAATGCGCTTACTTCTCTAGCAGTTTCTAAACCTGAAGAAATAACAATTTTTTCTCCCCCAAAATAATCGTTTATTGGTTGATACAACAATGGGTAATGTGTGCAGCCTAAAATAACAGTATCTGCTTTACTATTTCTCCATTGTTTTAATGTTTGATGAATCACTATGCTAGTAATTGTCGGATCTTTATACCTCATTTGTTCAACAAGAGGCACAAAACCTGGACAAGCTACGCCTGACACTTCTACATTCGGATTTATCTTCTTAATATGGTGTCTATAAGCCTCCGATTTAATAGTACCTTCTGTTCCTAAAATTAAAACATTTTGATTTTTAGTAGTCATAATTGCTGTTCTAGCGCCTGGCTCAATGACGCCAATAACAGGTATAGCAAATAAGCTCTGCAGATGTTTCAAAGCTACTGCTGTTGCGGTATTACACGCAATAACTAACATTTTAATATCAAAAGCCATTAGTTTTTCAGCTAATTCAGTTGTGAATTGTCTAACTTCTGAACCTTCTCTAGGTCCATAGGGACATCGTTTAATATCTCCTAAATAGTAGATTGTTTCATTTGGCAATTGGCGCATAATTTCTTTTGCTACTGTTAAGCCACCAACGCCAGAGTCAATGACTCCAATTGGTTTCTCCATATTTTGTTCATCCTTACATGTTTACTTGTCTTTTATTGTAGCACAGCCACGTTTTCAAAATCATTTTACAAGACCTAAAATATAATAAATATATCGCTTAAAAACATAATAAATAGCTATGTTTCAGAATAAATGAGCCATTAGATAAAGCAGTTTTTAAACACTTGAATAACCGCTTTTTCACACAGACACCCACTACCACAATATAGAAAAGCCTGAGATATTTATATCCCAGACTCTTTGTTAATTTATAATATTTAATTAATTTACTTGATGATCTGAACCAAAGAATGATTTAAACATGTGGAAAGAAGTTTCTCTGTTTAATGCTGCTATAGATGTCGTTAGTGGAATACCTTTTGGACATGCATTAACACAGTTTTGAGAGTTACCACATTCTTGTAAGCCACCTACGCCCATCAACGCATTTAAACGCTCGTCCTTAGTCATTGAGCCTGTTGGGTGTAAGTTAAATAATCTAACTTGTGAAATGGCTTGTGCGCCTATAAAATCATTATCTCTTGTAACGTTTGGACAAACTTCTAAACACACACCACACGTCATACATTTTGATAACTCATATGCAGTTTGTCGTTTTTTCTCAGGCATACGTGGTCCAGGACCAAGGTCATACGTACCGTCAATCGGCACCCATGCTTTCATACGTTTCAAGTTATCAAACATTCTACTACGATCAACTTGCAAGTCACGGATAACTGGGAAGGTGCTCATTGGCTCTAATTTAATTGGTTGTTCTAATTGGTCAATGATTGCCGTACAAGATTGTCTTGATTTACCATTGATAACCATCGAACAAGCGCCACAGACTTCTTCTAAACAGTTCATATCCCAAATGACAGGTGTTGTTTTTTCACCCTTGCTATTAATTGGGTTACGTCTAATTTCCATTAAACAAGCGATGACATTTAAATTCTCTTTATAAGGTATTTCAAATTCTTCCTCATAAGGATTTGATTCTGCGTCATCTTGACGTTTAATAATTAATTTAATCGTTTTTTGGCTTTGTTGTTCGTCTTGTGCTTGCGCTTCATTTACTTCTTTAGTATCTGCCATAATTATTTACCTCCTTTAGCACTACTTGTATAGTCACGTTTACGAGGTGTGATTAAACTTACATCGACTGGTTCGTATGTAAATTTAGGCGCTTCTGTTTTTCCTTGATATGATGCTAAAGTTGTTTTCAACCATTCTTCGTCGTTTCTCTCAGGGAATTCTGGTTTGTAATGTGCCCCACGAGACTCATTTCGGTTATAAGCACCGATTGTGATAACACGTGCTAGAACTAACATATTCCATAATTGACGTGTGAAGAATACTGCTTGGTTACTCCATGTTTGCGTATCTTCAATGTCAATATTTTGATAGCGCTCCATCAATTCTACGATTTTCTTGTCTGTTTCTAATAGTGATTTATTTTCTCGTACAACCGTTACATTTGCTGTCATTACTTCACCAAGTTCTCTATGAAGTTTATACGCGTTTTCTGTACCGTTCATTTTT
Organism: Staphylococcus sp. GDY8P120P; assembly: GCF_017892065.1. Lineage (NCBI taxonomy): Bacteria > Bacillati > Bacillota > Bacilli > Caryophanales > Staphylococcaceae > Staphylococcus > Staphylococcus sp. GDY8P120P. Next base: position 319,265 of record NZ_JAESKI010000003.1, read on the forward strand.
AATAGATTATCGAATTTTTCTTGCTCTTCTTTGACACGTTTTTCATAAATGCTATCATCTAAATCTGTATAAGAATTTTCAATATTTGAGATATATTTGATCGCGTTCGGTCCTGCAACTGTACCGCCATAGATTGCCGATAACAATGAGTTAGCACCTAAACGATTACCGCCGTGTTGTGAAAAATCACATTCACCAGCTGCAAATAAGCCTTTAATATTCGTCATTTGGTCATAGTCTACGTATAGGCCACCCATTGAATAGTGTACCGCTGGGAAGATTTTCATTGGTACTTTACGTGGATCATCACCAGTGAATTTTTCATAAATTTCAATGATACCACCTAATTTTACATCTAATTCATGTGGGTCTTTATGTGAAAGGTCTAGATATACCATGTTTTCACCGTTAATACCTAGTTTTTGGTTTACACATACATCAAAGATTTCACGCGTTGCAATATCACGCGGTACTAAGTTACCGTAATCCGGGTATTTTTCTTCTAAGAAATACCATGGTTTACCATCCTTATATGTCCAAATTCGACCACCTTCACCACGGGCAGATTCACTCATTAATCGTAATTTATCGTCTCCAGGGATAGCTGTTGGATGAATTTGAATGAATTCTCCATTCGCATACATCGCTCCTTGTTGGTATACGATTGAAGCTGCAGAGCCTGTATTAATCATTGAATTCGTTGTTTTACCAAAAATAATGCCAGGGCCACCAGTTGCCATGATAACCGCATCTGATCCAAAAGATTGAATTTCTGCGCTAGTCATATCTTGTGCTACAATCCCTCTAGCCATGTTGTCATCATCTTTGACAATGCCTAAGAATTCCCAACCTTCATATTTTGTTACTAAACCATCTACTTCGAAACTACGAACTTGTTCATCTAGGGCATACATTAATTGTTGTCCAGTTGTCGCTCCAGCATAAGCTGTTCTATGATACATCGTACCACCAAAACGTCGGAAATCTAAAAGTCCTTCACTTGTTCTATTAAACATTACGCCCATACGGTCCAGTAAATGAATAATTTTAGGCGCTTCTTCTGCCATTGCTTTTACGGGTGGTTGGTTAGCTAAGAAATCGCCACCATAAACTGTGTCATCAAAGTGGACCGCAGGTGAGTCACCTTCACCTTTCGTATTTACCGCTCCGTTTATGCCGCCTTGGGCACATACAGAGTGTGAACGTTTAACAGGAACTAATGAGAACAAGTCTACATGAGCGCCTTGTTCCGCTGCTTTAATTGTTGCCATCAGACCGGCAAGTCCTCCACCGACAACAATAATTTTTTTCTCTGCCATAAATAGTCACTCCCCTAAATATATCTGAAACATTTTTAAATTATACGAACGCAAGAATAGCACTTAATCCAATATATGAAACTACGATAAATACAATAAGTGATACCCATGTAAAAATTTGTTGTGATCTTTTTGATTGTAAAACGCCCCAAGTTACTAAGAACGACCATAAGCCATTAGCAAAGTGGAATGTTACAGCTAGTAAACAGATGATATAGAAAATTAACCAACCTGTATTTGATACAATGTCATGTACCATATCAAAATTCACTTCATCACCTAATGCACGTTGAATACGTGTTTGCCACAAATGAATCGCAACAAAAACAAACGTAATAACACCTGTGACACGCTGTAATAAGAACATCCAATTTCTAAATTGGGAATAATGTCCTACGTTTTCCTTTGCCGTAAAGGCAATATGTACACCATATACCGCATGATAAAAAATTGGAATATAAATAAAGATAAACTCCAATGCAATCAAAAATGGCAGTGATTCCATAAATCCAGCTGCTTTGTTAAACGCCTCAACACCTTTCGTTGCTTGGTGGTTAACGAGCAAATGGATTAATAAGAATCCGCCTATCGGTATCACGCCTAGTAAAGAATGTAAGCGTCTTAAATAGAATTGATTTTTCGAGTATGCCAAAAGGAAGTCCCCCCTGTGAAACAATTAATTTTTTGGTATCTTTCATTAAAGTAAAGAAGCGATGACACTTATCAACTAAAACTAAGCTACAACATTTTATAATATCGCTTTATATTTATAGCAATGTAAAGTGCAACATACTTTTGTTAAACATTGAAGTATTACCCCTAGTTGGTTTTGACAGTTGTTTAACAACTTAGATTTAAGTGATAATTTTTCTCAATTAGAAAACGCTTCCATATACTTTTAAAAAAAGAATCCCTGTTATTTGCTATTGTAACACTAATTAGTAAGATTTTGGGCATGAGAATGATTCTCATCCCCTAATCTTTTTTTCTTACTTGTTGTATAACGCCTGATGAAGATTCTCAGCAACATTTTGAGGTAACCCCGCTGATTTTAATTCTTCAACGCTTGCTTCTTTCATTTTCTTGATTGAACCGAAAGTACGCAATAATTTTGTTTTTCTTTTAGAACCGATACCGTCTACAGTATCCAATACTGATTGTAAACCTGTCTTCTGACGTGTTTGTCTGTGAAATGTAATTGCGAATCTATGAACTTCATCTTGAATTCTTTGTAATAAGTAAAAAGCTTGGCTATTCTTTTTCAGAGGAACCACTTCCGCACTTTCCCCGTATAAAATTTCTGATGTTTGATGCTTATCATTTTTACGTAAGCCAGCTACTGGAATGTCTAGTCCTAATTCATTTTCAAGTACATCAATGACGCCGGTCATGTGACCTTTACCACCATCTACAATAATTAAATCAGGTAAAGGTGAGCCTTCATTCAGCACCCGCGTATAACGTCTTCTCACAACTTCTCTCATAGATTTATAATCATCTGGACCATCTACTGTTTTAATCTTATATTTGCGGTAGCCTTTTTTATTAGGTTTGCCATCAATAAATGAAACCATGGCTGAAACAGGGTGCACGCCTTGAATATTTGAATTATCAAAAGCTTCAATTCGTATGGGCGTCTGTATACCCATGCAATCTCCCAACTCTTCAATCGCTTTAACTGTACGTGACTCATCTTTAGCAATTAATTCGAATTTATTATCTAATGTCACTTCTGCATTATGATTGGCTAAGTCTATCAATTCTTTTTTCTTACCTTTAATTGGCTGCACAATTTTAGTGTCGACCACTGATTGAATAATTTCTTTATTTAAATTTTTAGGGATATGCACTTCTTTAGGTAATATATGTTGGTTCAAGTCATAAAATTGACCTATAAAGGTATAAAATTCTTCTTCTTCTGTTTGTTGCAAAGGAATCATTGTAGCGTCTCGTTTAATCATGTTTCCTTGCCTAATGAAGAACACTTGAACACACATCCAGCCTTTTGAAACAGTGTAACCAAAAACATCTCTAATAGTATTATCAGAAGTTGTAATTTTTTGTTTTTTAGTTAAATTATGAATGTGTTGAATCAAATCTCTATATTCTTTCGCTCTTTCAAAATCTAGTGCTTCACTTGCTTCGCCCATTTTTTGTTCTAAATTATTCAGTATAGTCTTATCTTCTCCATTTAAAAAATCAGAAATTTCTTTTGTCATTTCAGCGTATTTATTTAAATCTACTGGATAGACACACGGCCCTAAGCACTGCCCAATATGGTAATATAAGCACAATTTATCTGGCATTTTATCACATTTCCTAAATGGATAAATTCTATCGAGTAGTTTTTTCGTTTCTTGAGCCGAATACGCATTAGGGTACGGTCCAAAATATTTTCCAGTCCCCTTTTTTACCGTGCGTGTCACAAGAAGCCGAGGATATTTTTCTTTTGTAATTTTGATAAAGGGATAACTTTTATCGTCTTTTAATAAAATGTTATACCTAGGTTGATATTGTTTAATCAAGTTAAGTTCTAACAATAAAGATTCAGTCTCACTTGATGTTACAATAAATTCAAAATTTCTAATTTCTGAAACGAGCCTTGTTGTTTTAGCATCATGTGCACCAGTAAAATAAGACCTTAATCTGTTTCTTAACTTTTTTGCCTTACCTACATATATAATTTGATCATTGCGATCTTTCATTAAATAACAGCCTGGTTCAGTAGGTACTACAGTCAATTTTTGCTTAATATCTTCTTGATATGCTTCCATTTCATTTTCCTCCTTTCTATCAAATTTCTATATTCTTTATTGAAAAGTAAATGTATATATATAAACTTACACTGAAAATAAGTTATACTTCATTTTTATCCTTCTTTGTAAGATTAAAATGCTAATTGTTATTATAAAACATTATTTATAATTAAACCAAAGTATTCGTTTTATTTACAAATTTAAAAGCTGAGACATTAAATTAATTAATGTCCCAGCTTGGTTGTTTCTATAAGTGTTTTTCGATTACTTCTGCTAAGTTTTCTTTAGGTTGGAAACCTACAACTTTATCAACAGGTTCTCCATCTTTAAATAAGATTAAAGTTGGGATACTCATTACTTCAAATTTAGCAGCTGTTGATGGATTTTCATCTACATCAAGTTTTAAAATATTAGCTTTTCCATCATAATCACCAGCTAATTCTTCTAATACTGGAGCAATCATCTTACATGGTCCACACCAAGTTGCCCAAAAATCTACTAAATTGACACCTGATTGAATATTTTCATCAAAGTTTGAATCTGTTACTTTTACGATTGCCATAACTGCCAATCCTCCTTAAATTATCAAATGATGAAGAAATTATAACAGAGTTTTTATAATTCTGCATATCTCTTGCTCACATTTATTTTAATTCTACAACGGTCACGCCAAATCCGCCTTCACTTGGCATACCGTTCCTATATGATGACACATTTTTATGTCGTTTTAAATGTTTTTGCACACCTTTTTGCAATGCGCCTGTTCCTTTACCGTGAATAATGTAAACTTGCTCATAGTTACTCAACACAGCTTGGTCTAAATATTGATCAACTGCGACCATCGCTTCATCATAACGATAACCGCGTAAATCCAGTTCCATCTTTATGCTTTGGCGATTTTCACGCTTAACCATTTTAGTAGGCGTTTCTTTCGTTTTTTTCGTTTTTTCTAAGTCACTGATTGGCAGCTTCATTTTAATAATACCCATTTGGACGACTGCTTCATTTTCGTCCAATAATTCTAAAATCTCGCCTTTTTGCCCATAAGTTAGCACTTTCACTTCATCGCCGACTTTAATTTCATCCCATTTTTTCTTTTGTATATTTTGTTTTAATGATTTCGCTTCATACTGATCGTCAAGCTGTTTCTTTTTATTAATGAGTTCATGCTCTTTTACATCTGCACCTTTTTTGTCTCTAAGTTCACGTAATTCTTTAATAATATCCTCAGCTTCTTTAGTTGCAGCTTTCACCCGTTGATTTGCTTTTTCTTTAGCTTCGCTCATTAATTGTTTCTCATGATTTTGATACTGTTCGTATTGTTTCTCAAGATTATCATGTGTCTCTTGTGCTTCACGTAGCAATCTATCTAATTCAATACGTTGTTCATCTACACGTTTAGAATTTTTTTCTAATGACGCGATCATTTCATTTATTTCTTGTTCGTCTTGACCAATCATTGATTTCGCTTTTTGAATTACTTTCATATTTAAGCCTAATTTTTTAGAAATGTCAAAAGCATTTGAACGTCCTGGCACGCCCATTAACAATTTATACGTCGGGCTCAATGTATTAATGTCAAATTCAACACTCGCATTCATCACACCAGTTCTGTTATAACTGTAAGCTTTAAGTTCAGGATAGTGTGTAGTTGCCATGACGAGAGAACCAATGTCATGTACATAATCTAAAATACTCATTGCTAATGCAGCACCTTCACTAGGATCTGTGCCAGCGCCAAGTTCATCAAATAAAATCAAACTGTGCTTAGTTGTATTTTGTAATATTTCAACAATATTTTTCATATGAGAAGAAAATGTTGATAGTGATTGTTCAATAGATTGTTCATCCCCGATATCACAATAAACATTCTCGAAGATGCTCAGTTTACTGCCATCTAATGTAGGAATCAGCATACCGGATTGTGCCATAAGAATAATGAGTCCTAGTGTTTTAAGTGTTACGGTTTTACCACCTGTATTCGGCCCAGTAATAATCACCGCTTCAATATCTTCTGCGAATTCTATCGTATTCGCTACAACTGTATCTTGATCTAATAAAGGATGGAATGCTTTTGGTAGATAAACTGTGCGTTCACTTGTAAATTCAGGCTTTGTACCTTTGAACGAACGTGCATAACGTGCTTTAGCAGTTAAAAAATCTATCTGGCCCATTATAGATTCTGAAATTAAGCATGCATCTGCTTCTGCAGCCACATAGCCGGTTAGTTCAGTTAAAATACGTTCACTTTCTACTGCTTCATCATTGCGTAGTCGGCTAATTTGGTTATTCATTTCAACAATAGAAGATGGTTCAATATAAAGTGTTTGACCGGATGCGGATTGGTCATGCACAATGCCGTTAAAATCTTGACGGTATTCAGCTTTGACTGGAATAACGTTACGTTCATTACGAACTGTGATAATAGCATCAGACAATTTTTTCTGATTCGCTTGGCTCTTAACAATTTTATCTAAATTTTGTTTTATACGTTGCGTTGTTCCAGATATTTTACTGCGAATACCTTGTAATTCATAACTTGCATTGTCAAATAGATCATTTGCATCACATTTTTGGTGAATATTTTGATATAAACCTGAAAGTACAGGTAATTGTTCCATTCTATCGTGGAGGATAGTATAATTCACTTCCTCTTCTTCTTCCAACAAGTTATTATAAAATGTTTTATATTGGTTTTGAATTTGTATTAAGCGTTTAATTGCATTGAGCTCTTTAACACTTAATACGCCACCAATTGTTGCTCTATGGATGAGTGCAGATACCGCTGATAGACCACTCAAACTCGGCAATCTATATTTATTATAAATTTGAGCAATTTCATCTGTTTCATTAATTTGAAATTCTACAGTTTCTATATCAGTTGCTGGCACCATTCCAACTACTTTTTCTTTACCTAAATCACTCATTGTTTCTTTTTCAACGAGTGCTTTAATTTTATCGAATTCTAAGACATTTAATGATTTCTGTCTCATATAATCCCTCTATTTCTTCAATTTAATATTGTTTTCGATAAACGCTTTAAAAGCCTCTCGATCCATCGTATTAATTACGCTATCTTTTTTAACAAATCCTTTTTGTGCAGTAGCCACACCATATTTCATAAATTCTAAATGATCGACATGATGCGCATCTGTGTTAATCGTCAATTTAACGTTTGGATGCTTTTTAACTATTTCCGCGTTTAAATCTAAGCGTTTTGGATTTGCATTGATTTCTAAAATCGTATTTGTTTCTTCAGCAATTTTACATAATTTATCAATATCTGGTTCATATCCTGGTCGTTTACCTATAATACGTCCTGTAGGGTGCGCAATATGTCTTATATAGGGATTCCGACATGCTTGTTCCAATCTATACATAATTTCATCTTGCGATTGATTAAAACTTTGATGTATTGCTGCAATAACGTAATCTAATTGTGCTAAGATTTCATCACTATAGTCTAATTGACCATTAGGTAATATGTCCATTTCAATGCCTGAATATATATCAATTTCATCGTATTTTTTATTTAAAGCTTTAATCGCTTCATTCTGGCGTAATAAACGTTCTACAGAGAGACCGTTTGCCACTTTTAAACTTTGAGAGTGATCAGTAATAACCATAAATTGATAACCTTTAGCAATATTTGCTTCAATCATATCTTCAATGCTAAAAGCACCATCACTGTATGTTGTATGCATATGAATATCACCGTTGATATCATTTAAAGTGACAATGTTAGATAAATCTTTATCAAACTCGCTTCCATCTTCACGTATCGCTGGTTCGATCCAATTCACACCAAAGTGTTCATAGATTTCTTTTTCACTATGGTATTGGAGTAATGAACCATCGGCTTTTTCTATACCATATTCACTTACTTTTTCATCTTGTTCTTTTGCTAATTGGCGGATGCGAATATTATGATCTTTCGAACCAGTAAAATGCTGTAGCGTATGATAAAACGCTGAAGGTTCAATCAATCGGAAATCTACACCTATCGTTTCATCATCATAGGCTAATTCTAATGAAACTTTTGTCGAACCAACTGCAATTTCTTTCACCTTGTTTGGAATGTTCAATAATGCTTGCTGTACTTCCGTTGGTTGTTTTGTACTTATAATATAATCTAAATCTTTACTCACTTCTTTAAAGCGACGAAAGCTGCCTGCAACTTCGTATTTTTCTATGGCTTCAACTGTCGCTAAATAGTCGTCAATGTCTATATTTAAACCTCTCATTTGATCAATAGGATAATGTTCTTTTTTCGCGCCCAATGCTTTCACTGCTTCAAGTATATTCTGTTCCGTTTTCTTAGCGAAACCATTTAGTTCACTTACTTTTCCTTCTTCGCATGCTTGTTGCAAAGCTTCTTTTCCATCTATATTAAGTTCTTTATATAGTTTAGCTATTTTCTTACTACCAAGTCCTTGAATTTTTAGTAAAGGTATAAGTCCTTCTGGCACTTCTTCTTGTAAAGCTGCTAATGTTGTCGAATGACCGTTTACAAGGTATTCATTGATCACTTCACCAACACCTTTACCAATTCCTTTTAATTCAGTGACATCTTCAATTTGATCCAAAGGGCGTTCGTCGATTTCTAAACTCTGAGCTGCTTTTCTATAAGCTGAAACTTTAAAAGTATTTTCACCTTTGATTTCCATATATACAGCTATTTTTTCTAATAATTGAACAATTTCTTTTTTTGTCATTAAGTTTCACTCCATAAAAAAAGACCAAGACAACATACCCTAGTTATTTCGGTATATCAGTTATGTCTTGACCTCCTAGTTTTTAAAATCACTGTATTCCACACGAATATATTTAAAGTTGTGTGATAAAAGTTGAGATAAACGGAATATGTAATAATATGTATTCTGTTATGATTGAATGAGATAGTTGTTGTTGGATTAAGCCATTAGGATATATGGCTATACCATATAACAAAATAGCACTAATAATTGACGATGAAATCAAACTCAATACCATTCCAGATACCCTGCTTATCATATTCGGCCAGCTTTGTTGAACAATGTTATCAAATAGTACAACAACACCATAACATATAGCTTTCGTAAGGGTTGCAATAATTACAAAAGCAACCACGTGCTCAAATCGTTGCTGCAGATGAGCGAATTGAAATGCAAAATCCAAATCATAAGCGCGCGTTTTAGGATAAGGTACAAATAGTTCTAAGCGTTGTGCAACATGCCTATAATAACGTTGAGCTAACCATAAAGCAAACATTGTAGTGCCTAAATGTAAAGTTGTTAACCAAAGCCCTCTTCTAAATCCAATCATACCAATATATATGAAGAGAAGAACAACTAGTATATCAATTATCATTAGTCTTCACTATTTTTTAACTGGTTTATTTCTTGTCGCAAACGTTCATTTTCCTCTTCTACTTGCACTTTTTCATGCATAATATTAACAGCGGTAAGGATTGCTTTTCTTGTAGTATCTAGTCCAGCACTCTTACTCGCAAGTTCTTTGAGTCTTTCATCTACTAAGTGTGCTACATAACGGATATGCTCTGGATTATCCTCTCCTACGATTGTATAATGTTGATCATTGATAGTTACGTTAATCCGGTTTTTAAACTCACCCATATAATAACTCCTGACTTTAAAAATATATATTTCCAATCTTGCTGTTATATACCTTTATTTATATTTATATGTTCGTAATTTATAATATTTATCACGAACTATTATACACGACAAAATATTTTTTTGTAAGAGGTGTGATTTGTTATATTTGAATTATTTAATAATTACATATATTTAACTTTAACACCTTTTAATTCAAGCTATATTGCTACTTATAACATAAAACATTCAAATATTAAAAATTATGATATGATATGCATTGTCTCATTTTAAAATAAGTAATATGAACAAAGCGAGGTCACTCAATGACGAATGTAGTACATAAATTAACAAATCAAGAAATCCAAGAATTAATGACTAAAATACGTTTTGATACATCTAATCTTTCACAAGGTATGAAAGCACGTACAAAATATCAAAATACTTCCATCACGATCTATAATTCAAATAAGATAATGTTTCAAGGGAAAAACGCAGAAGCTGTAGCCAATACTTTACTACCATCTAAATCTACGGCTACTCAAAATAATACAAAAACCTCCAAAATCAAACAAGCTAAGCAACACATATATTATAACCAATTTCAATGTATAGGGAGCGATGAAGCAGGTAGTGGTGATTATTTTGGTCCCCTTACGGTATGCGCCGCCTATGTATCTAATAAGCATGCGCAAATCTTAAAAACGCTTGGCGTAGATGATTCCAAACGGCTTACTGATTCAAAAATTGTTGAGCTTGCTGAACAGATTATAACGTTTATTCCGCACTCTTTACTAACAATGTATAATGAAAAATACAATGAAAAGCAAAAGTCTGGTTGGTCTCAGGTTAAAATGAAAGCTGTTTTACATAATGAAGCGATTAAGAATGTCGTTGATAAAATCGATCAAGAAGAATTTGACTACATCGTTATCGATCAGTTTGCAGAGCCCGGTGTTTATAAAAGGTATGCACTTAGTCAAATGCCTTTCGAAAATAAGACGAAATTTGAAACTAAGGGTGAATCAAAATCAATTGCAATTGCAGCAGCCAGTATTATTTCTCGTTATGCATTTGTAAAAAATATGGACCATTTATCAAAAAATGCAAAAACTGATTTACCTAAAGGAGCTAGTAATAAAGTAGATTTAGCAGCAGCAAAAATCATTGAAAAAAATGGCATTGACTATTTAGATACAATCACGAAAAAACATTTTGCTAATAGAAATAAAGCTATCAATTTAGTAAACCAAAAACATCGCTGAATTTGCACTTAAAACAGTTATGCTTAATACATAAATTAAAACCTTGAACTGTAGGCTAATAAAGCTACAATTCAAGGTTTATTTTTATTATCTAATTGTCGCGCCTTCTGCTTGTAAAGCTTCTAAAATACGGTTATGCACTCCGTTCACTTTATCATCCGTAAGCGTTTGGTGCATATCTAAATATGCTAGACGAATAGCAATTGATTTTTCATCTTCTGCAACATGTTCACCTTCGTATACATCAAATACTTCAGCATGTTGTAAAATATCTCCGCCATAATTTTGAATGATTTTTACAATTTCAGCGGATGGCGTTGCTCGATTAATTACCAGTGCAATATCTCTTGATACGCCTGGGAATCTTGGAATTGGTTCATAATTAATATAACCTACAGATACTGACATTAATTTATCATAATTCAACTCAAAAACGTAAGTACGTTTTAAATCATAGTTATTTTCAGTTTGTGGATGTAATTCTCCAACAAAACCAACTATTTCCTCATTTAATTTAACCCATGCCGTTCTGCCTGGATGTAAACCATCTATTTCGCCGGCTTCATATTCAAATTGAATATCTAATATTTCTGCAATACGATCGACAATACCTTTGGTTACAAAGAAATCTATTTCTTCTTTTTTATTTTGCCATGTATTTACAGTATAGTCCCCTGTTAAAATACCACTCAAATATTCAACCTCATCTGGTAATTGATTCTCTTCATTGCCAAAGAATACACGCCCTAACTCGTACAATGCTACATGATGATTACTACGTGCAACATTGTAAGATACATCATCAATTAGATGCGGGATTAAACTTTGTCTTAAAGTAGAGTGTGCTTCGCTCATAGGCATCAACAATGATATCGTTGAACGGTCTTGCAAAGCAAAATCAGTTGCGCGTGTTTTATCGACAAGGGAATAATTAATCGCTTGGTTTAATCCAGCGCCTTCTAGCGTCGCTTTAACAACACGTGTTTTTGCTTGTCTATCCGTTAATGTGCCCGGTGTGACTTGTTTAAATACAGGCAATGTTGATGGTATTTCGTCGTAACCATAAATACGTGCAATTTCTTCTATAAGGTCTTCTTTAATGGTAATATCTTTACGGCGCGACGGCACCATAACAGTAAGTGAATTACCTTCCCTAGTCGTCTCGAAGCCTAATCGAACAAAGACAGCTTCAATCTCTTCTGGTGATAAGTTAAAACCAATTGTTTCGTTAACATTTTCCACAGTAATATTCACTGGTGTAACAAATTGGCCTAGTTGGCCTTCAGCAATGCGGCCTTGAAGCACTGTTCCCTCTGCGTATTGCTGTAATAAATAACAAGCTCTATCGACAGCTTCGTCTACAAATTCAGTTGCAATACCTTTTTCAAAACGACTTGAAGCTTCGCTCCTTAAATTCAAGCGTCTTGATGTATGTCTGATTGAAACTGAATCAAAAATGGCACCCTCTATAACAACATTTGTTGTACTTTCGGTTACTTCTGAGAAGTCTCCACCCATAACGCCGCCAATAGCAATTGGTGTATCCCCGTTAGTAATGACAATATCGCTATCTTTTAAGGCTCTTTCTTGATTGTCTAATGTAGTCATTTTTTCGCCTGTTGTCGCTTGACGAACTTCGATATGTTTAGATCTGATTTGGTCTTGGTCAAACATATGAAGTGGTTGACCATATTCTAATAACACATAGTTTGAAATATCTACAACATTATTAATCGGGCGAATACCTGCTTTAATCAATCTCATTTGCATCCATTCAGGTGAGGGTTGTATTTTCACATCGTTCACTATTCTAGCACTATAATATGGTACTTTATCTTTATTTTGAACACTAATACGCATTTCATCAGTAGCTTGTTTTGTAGATTCTTGACTTTGTGTCTCTGGTCTAATCATTGGTACATTATAAAGCGCTGCTGTTTCATAAGCCGTACCCACCATACTTAAAGCATCTGCTCTATTTGGCGTTAAATCAAACTCCATGACCTGATCATCTAAGTATAAAGCTTTCAATGCATTTGTACCTGGTTTGATATCTGATGTAAAATTATAGATACCTTCTTCAAATTGTTTAGGCACAAGGTTACTTGGAATACCAATTTCTTGTAATGAACAAATCATACCTTCAGAACGTTCACCACGTAGTTTCGCTCTCTTTATTTTTACACCGCCAGGTAAACGTCCACCTACAGTAGCTACAATGACTGTTTGTCCAGCATCAACATTAGGTGCACCACAAACAATTTGTACTGGTTCTGCTTCACCAATATCAACTTGACATAAACTGAGTTTATCAGCATCTGGATGAGGTGCTTTCGTTTGGATATGCCCTACCACTAAATTTTTAATATCTTTTGTATAATCAATAATATCATCAACTTCGATACCTGTGCGCGTAATTCTTTCTGCAAGCACATTGACAGGTTGATTAATTTCTACAAATGTCTCTAACCATTCTTTTGAAATAAACATTATGCTTCACCTCTATCTTCTACTGCTTTAAATTGATTTAAGAAACGGACATCATTCGTATAGAAATGGCGGATATCTTCAATGCCATATTTTAACATTGCGATTCTATCTGGCCCCATACCAAAAGCAAACCCTGTATATTTAGAGGCATCGAATCCAGCCATTTCAAGCACGTTAGGATGCACCATTCCAGCACCTAGAATTTCAATCCAACCTGTATGTTTGCACACATTACAACCTTCACCTTTACACTTAAAGCAAGATACGTCGACTTCGACTGAAGGTTCTGTAAAAGGGAAATAACTTGGACGGAGTCTAATTTCTCTGTCTTCGCCAAATAATTGTTTAGCCAACAATTCTAAAGTCCCTTTTAAATCGCTCATTTGAATATTTTCATCTACCACAAGACCTTCAATTTGAGTAAATTGATGACTGTGTGTTGCGTCGTCAGAATCTCGTCGATAAACTTTACCAGGGCATAATATTTTAACTGGTCCTTGTCCATTTCGTTGTTCCATTGTTCTCGCTTGTACGGGTGACGTATGCGTTCTCATTAAAATATCCTCTGTAATATAAAAACTATCTTGCATGTCTCTAGCTGGATGTGATTTAGGTAGGTTTAACGCCTCAAAGTTATAATAGTCTTTTTCAACTTCAAATCCGTCTACAATTTCATAACCTAAACCTAAGAATAAATCTTCAATTTCTTCAATTGTTCTAGTTAAAGGATGCTTAGCGCCTATTGAAATTTTTCTACTAGGTAACGTAACATCAATTTTTTCATTTTTTAATTGTTGTTCTAGTTTTTCGTTGGCTAAAATTTCACGTCGTGATTCAATTTCTCCTTCGATTGCTTGTCTCACTTCGTTTATTTTTTGACCATACGCTGGTTTTTCTTCATTAGACAATTCTTTCATGTGTTTCATCAAACCAGTGACAGAACCTTTTTTTCCTAAATATTTAACTTTAACATCTTGTAACTCTTTTTCATTTTGAGCTTCATTTATGTCTACTAATGCTTGTTGTTTAATCTCAGACATTGCTTCTGTTTGAGTCATAATTTTGCCTCCTATTTAAAATGTATACTGTAAAACAATAGATAATCGCATATAAAAAAAGCTTTCATCCCCTGAAACTGGGACGAAAGCTTTCCGTGGTACCACCCAAATTTATGCATACGCATACACTTGTTGTCATTGATAACGGAAATGATTTCCGACTTAAATTTCTTTAAGTAACCAAAAAGGTGAAAAAAACTAATAGCAGCGGATTATCTTTCAGTCTTTGGATAATCTCCCTTAGACAACTGGGTTAAATTAGTTTACGTCTTTTTATTGGTTAATATTTTTAATCAGTATTAAATCTATTATATACGAAACCTAACTAAAGGGTCAACCTTTCAAATGGTACAACAATATACTGCCGGCTATAGCGACATTTAAGCTTTCCGCTTTGCCATAAATAGGAATGTTTAAATTTTGTGTTGTTTGATCTAATAACTCAGGGTTGACCCCTTCTCCTTCATTTCCTAACAGTAACGCAAACTTTTCTTGACTTGTAATTTGATTAAAAGCAACTGCATTTTCAAGTGCAGTACCATATACATTCCCATTAAATTTACGGATAAATGTGCTTAAATCCTCAGTGACAATTGGGAGATGGAATACACTGCCTTGACTCGCCCGTAATACTTTATCTTGATACGGGTCTGCTGTCCCTTTTTCTAAAACGATTAAATCGATACCTGCAGCGTCTGCAGTACGTATCAAAGTCCCCATATTTCCTGGATCTTGAATACGATCTATTAATAACACTTGTTGTGCTCCTGTAACATCAATATGTGCTTTTTCTATAATTGCGAAAAATCCTTGTGGTGTGACTGTACCGGAAAGTGCTTCCGCTACTTTTATATTTATTTCATATACTTCTTCAACATAATTCACCAAATTATCATCTAATCTTTCAATATCAACAGCAAATAATTGTAATATTTTTAAATGACTTTTATACGCTTCTTCAATGAGGTGTGCACCTTCAATTAACACCTGACCTGTTTTATCTCTTTCACGTTTCTTTTTTAATTTATTTGCACTTTTAATTTTATTGTTTTGTGCAGAAGTTATCATTTCCATACTATAGCCTCTTCATTTTAATTTTTAAAGATATGAATCATATTTGAACTTAATTTCTTAAATTTAGTAGCAAAATTGAACTTATTTTTTAATATCATATTATCATCAGTATAACTTACTATATCACCTTTTTCAGGCGAAGTACCATTGATTAACTTAATTTTGTAAGTTTTAGCGAATTGAGTATTACATTGGTTCATAATCTGAAAATGTACATGTGGTTCCATTGCGTTACCCGAATTACCAATTCTAGCAATAAATTGCCCTCTCGTAACACAATCTCCAACGTTAACTTTAAATGAATGTGGTTTAATATGCGCAATCATACTATATTCATTATTTGCATGTTTCATAATAACGTAGTTACCTTCGGGATGTTTCATGTTATTTTCTCCTGGCGTTGCATCTGGTATACCATCTATGATTTTGACGACAATGCCGTCAGCAGGAGCAACAATAATTTGGTTGTAACTATAGTAACTTTCACATAAATTAGGATTACCGTGGTAGCTACGATTTGCCTTTGTTAAAACCAAATCAAGTGCATAGCGTTGGTTTTTGTATGGATAATGATGATTGAGCAATTCATTTTCACCACCAGCGTATACAAACCAAGCATTTTGAACAGGAATCGTATAATAACATTTTGATTTTTTAATTCCTTTTATATTTTTAATTGGGGTAAGAACAAAACCAATTATTTCATTATATTTATTTAGCGTTACGCTAATACCGGTGGCCATCTTTTCGTCAAACCATATGTATTCCTCTCTATAATTGAGTTGAATATGTTTAAATAATTTATTTTTATATCTAATTGCGTTATACGATTTCAACAATTTTTTTAACTCATCATAAGAAGAAACTTCTTGAAAATAATCACTAAAATGCTCATATAACCAATCAATTTCATTGTTTTCAATTTTTGCCAGAATCATTTGAGCATTTATTTGCGTCAACAGTCACACAACCTATCAATTGAATATAGTGTCTATAAGTATTAAAAAAATCGCTCAAAAATTATCATGTGAATAATTAATGAACGATTAATTTTCGGCTATCAATAAGCCCATAAATAAATGAAATTATTTAGATACTACTTCTTCACCTTTGTATGAACCACAGTTCTTACAAACGCGGTGGTTTAATTTGTACTCACCACAATTTGGGCATTCTGTCATACCAGGTACTGACATTTTGAAATGCGTACGACGTTTATTTTTTCTAGTTTTTGACGTTCTTCTTTTTGGTACTGCCATGATATATCCTCCTTATATACATACACTAATAATTGTTTTCAGACTCAATAACCTATTATACTATAAATTATTTAAATCCGCTATTGCTCTTCGTCATATAATTGTTGTAGTTTTTGAAGCCTAGGATCGATCTGCTTAGTTTCTTCTTCAGCAAGCTCAACCGCTTCTTCTTCGTCAATAACTTCCCAACCATTACCTTCACGTAACATCTGATCGCTATCATTAGCAAAAGCACGCATTGGCTTTTCTACAATAACAAGTTCTTCAGCAATATCTTTTAGATTAATCATGCCGTCTGAAGCATCATGATAATGCTCATCATTTTCTTCGTCATCACTTAAATACTCATAACCTTCTAAATCAAAAATTTCTTGTGATTTAATATCGATAGGCACTTCAACTGGCACTAATGTACGTGCGCACGCCATCGTATACGTTCCAGTAATATGCATGTCTGCAATGACTTCATTTGATTTGACAGTTAGCTCACCTTCAACATCAATATCAGATAGATCTATTAAATCTAATGATTTTACTAAATGATCAAAATTCACCGTTTGATTGAACTCAAATGGTTTATCTTGGAATTTTCTTAATTGTGTTATTGACCATTTCATATGGCTTCACCTCTAACAAGCACAAAATTTATTTTAACTTTATAGACAAAAGTTGTCAAGATTTTTTCTTAACACGGTTTAATCTGATACAATATCTATAATGAGTTCTGAAAGGGAGAATTGCAAATGAAAAGCGTTGCACTAATCACTGAATATAATCCTTTCCACAATGGTCACTTATACCATGCCCAGACATCAAAGTCAATAACCGACTCTGAAGTCTCTATTGCGATTATGAGTGGTAACTTTGTAATGAGGGGACAACCAGCTATATATAATAAATTTATTCGCACACAGATGGCGTTAAACGTTGTAGATTTAGTAATTGAATTACCTGCCCTTGCTGCACTATCAGCTGGCCAATATTTTGCAACGTCAGCTGTTCAAATTGCAGATTATGTTGATGCAGATCACTTATCTTTTGGAAGCGAATCAGGAGACATAGATTCATTTAATGCGTTTTTACGAGATATCAATCAAGTTGAACAATCTTCCCTGTTTCTTAAAAAGATAAAAGAAGGTAAGAGTTATCCTAGGATATTAAGTGAACTTGTAAATGATAATACGCTGTTATCTTCCCCAAATAATACTTTAGGCATTTCTTACATGCGCGCAATTCAAAAGATTGCACCTCATATTAAAGCTTGGACAATTTCAAGAGAAAACAGCCATCATCATGATCAAGATATCTCAAATTTAAATTTTGCTAGTGGTACGTCAATTCGTAATGCAATACAAGCATATGACGAACAATGGAAACATGTCGTCCCTCATTCAATACACCATCTTTATCAAGAACCACACACATCTGTTGACGATACATTTCCATATATTAAATATGCGATTTTAAGTCATACCGCAGGCTCCTTAAAAAACATCTATACCATGAGCGAGGGCCTAGAAAATCGAATATTAGAAAAAATTAAACATGCCACATCATTTGAACATTTGATGTCATTAATAAAAACAAAACGTTATACATATACGCATATCCAGCGCTTATTAATGAATATCTTACTCAATTTTCAAAAACAACATCAATTCGATACCATTTCTGCTGTCCGCGTTTTAGGCATGTCTCAAAAAGGACAACACTATTTAAAATACTTAAAACAAAAATTTCCAAATCGTAATTATATAACGCAAATAAACCAACAAAATGCGCGTTTATTTGAACAAGAAATACATACTACTGAAATTTATAATTTGCTTTCTCATCGATCAGAAACAGATTTCAACACCCCAGTGATACGTATTTAAAATTAAGCTAACAACACTATGAAACGATTAAGTGTTCATACGTTCGTCGTTTTTTTAATAAATTATAAAAAAAGGGAGATTTTATATAAAAACCAGAACAAGAGAGATGTCACATTTTCGGAAACAATTCCATATCTCCGAAATACTAATAACTTAAAAACACAATATATCAAGCGCTTACATTAAATGTCGTCTTTATAGAAATTGATATAAATACACGTTTTGGTTTAATCGAAGATATTGCTAATGTCAACAATTATTCTAAATATTTATTTACGTTTTGTGCCTTTATTTCTTGTTCACTTAATCCATCAGATAAGTCAATAAAATATTGAGTTTGCCATTTTTGGGTTAACGTTGCAGCCTTATTTAAATTAGTTTCCCAATCTGGATATACACGAAAGGCCATTTTACCTATAGAATAATCAGTACGAATAATACTTTTTTTCGCAAGGATCTCTTTCGAAAAAATAAATTGTCCTTTTTGATTTCCATCTAATATATTAACGATTAATTTATCTTTCATTTCATAAAAATCGAAAGGTTCGTTTTCATATTCGCTATTTTTATGCCAGACTGCCACAAAATAACCGCTTTTTTTTGGTGTTTTTTTAGCCATTCTACTTTTAAATGAAACGCGGTTAAATATAAAGTTAAAGCTTTCATAGCTTTGATTCCATTCTTCTAATTCTACCTCATCTAGAGAAAGTCGAGGTAGAATTTCACTTATCTTTTTAAATATGAAATACGAATTATAATTCGAAATGATATTGTTCGTAATAGTTCGTCTCCCCCTTGTTTTACGGTTACGCCAAATTGCGTGTTTCTATATCAAAGTATAAGGAACAAAGCCAAATTACCATGTTACGCGTCACATTTCATTATACTCCAGACATTAATATTTTGTTTCAAAAGCTAATTTACAAATGCTTTCTATAAAATGATTATTAGACAGACTATATTTAAAGCTGAGACATACTTTTACGCCCCAGCTTTTCATTATTTTTTGAATTTTTTATTTAATGCTTTTTCGACATGTTCTGGTACAAAGTCTGAAACATTAGCTTTATATGCAGCCACTTCTTTTACCACACTAGAACTAATAAAGGAATAGTTTGTACTTGTCATCATATACATTGTTTCTACGTTACTGTTTAGTTTTTTATTCATCGAAGTAAGTCTTAATTCATACTCAAAGTCACTTACAGCTCGCAACCCTCTGATAATAGTTTGAGCACCGATTTCATCACAAAAATCAACCAGCAAACCGTTAAAATGATGTACAGTAACATTATTTAAATGCTTCACTGATTCTTCAATCAATTCGATACGTTCATCAATTGAAAAAGTTCCTGATTTATTACTGTTTTTCAAAACGCAAATGTGCAACTCATCAAAACGATCCGCGCTTCTATCAATAATATCAATATGACCATATGTAATTGGATCAAAACTTCCTGGAATGACTGCTTTAGTTGTAGACATTTTAATCTCCTTTTTCTAATAACAAAGTGTCTGTTAATCCATAATGATATCTTTTTATCATATGAAATGATTTTGTATCAATCTTTTCTTTATGATTGAACTCACAAACGATAATACCATTTTCTTTCAATAAGTTAAACTTTGCAATTCCATCTAATGCTTCATCAATCAAACCTTTTTCATAAGGGGGATCTAAAAAAATAACATCAAATTGGATTTCTCTTTTTGAAAGTGCTTTAAGAGCCCGATCAGCATTATTTTTATATACTTCTGCTTGATTGGAAATTTTTAAATTTTGAAGATTAGATTTTATAATTTTTATAGCCTTGAAATTTTGGTCTACGAAAATCATTTTTTCCATACCGCGAGACAATGCTTCAATACCCAAAGCACCGCTTCCAGCATATAAATCTAAACCGACGCCAGAGACCTCGTGCAAACTATTAAAAATGCCTTCTTTAACTTTATCCATAGTAGGCCTTGTATTACGTCCTTCTAAACTTTCTAAGGGTTTACTTTTATGAATTCCAGAAATCACTCTCATTTTACAAACACTTCCATTCTAGATTTTATTTTTATATAATACATATTGCATGATAAGGAGGAGCAAGATGAAACAATCATTTATAAAATTAGGTGAAGGTCTTACAGATTTATTTGAATTTATAACACTTATTGAATATAACCATACACGGATAGATTATATTGTCTATTTTCATACCCCTACTTTTGATAAAAAATTATCTTCAGTCGCTATTATTATGAAACCAACGAGCGACAAACATTTTCAAGCTATGTATATTATGGTAAATGCATTAAAATATCCATATCCTGAGCCTAACAAAAAGTTCGATATGATTAACAAACAAGCAGCACAATTTAATCTTGAGATAAAAGAAATTGATGTACAACCACCTGAAAGATTTCACTCTCATAGTATTTATTTCAATTATTTAATCAGTGTATTAAGAATAGAAAGATGGATTCCTCCACTAGAATAATAGTAAACAAAACAAAGTCACCTTACTGGTTCTTAAACCTATTGTGACTTTGTTTTGTTTATAAAATAATTCAATTAATTTAATAACTTATTCTTATGTAAATTCATGTTGTTCTTTTGGGTATTCTTTTTTTAAATACTTATAAGGAGAGCCAACAATATTTTTAACATATTTTAATTTCATTAGTTTGTCTACAATACTATCAGCTTCTTCTTCATTTATATACATAATAACATAACGTTGTTGTTTATTTGTACTTACAATATGGCCAAATTTTCTAATTTGGCGTTCATGTTTCATATGTTTTAAATATATGATTAAACTTGTTCTAGATACAATATCCATATTATCACTCCATCTATTAGCCACTTTATAATATCACGACTAATTCAATTAATAAATAACAATTATTTTGAAGTAAAGCTAACATTTGCTATATTACTTAATATACTTAAACCAAGGAGGATTTGCGCATGACAACATTTAATAAATTAATTAAAGGTGCGTTTTTAGCTACAGTTGGTTTAGTCGGCAGTGCTATTTTCGTTTCTAAATATAAAGGTATGCCAAATAATCAGGCAGTCCCTTCCTTCTTCTCTAAACCGGCGCCTTATATATTTGCGCATCGTGGTGGCATGGCAGTTATGCCAGAACATACCAAACTTGCATTTGATAACGCGATTAACCATAAAATTGATGGATTTGAAATTGATGTTAGATTAACCAAAGATCAACAACTGATCGTTTTTCATGATGCAGAAATTGATCGTACTACAAATGGTTCAGGAAAAGTAGCAGAACATACTTTAGATGAGTTAAAACAATTGGATGCTGGTTACCATTTTACAGATGTGAATGGTTTAAAGCCCTATCGTAATCATTTAAGTGCCAAGGTCTTAACATTTGATGAGTTGTTAAAATCATATCCAAACTCACTCGTCAATGTAGACCTTAAAGATATGCCACAAAGTAGCGAAGGCAAGCTTGTACCTCACATCATTTATGACATAATTGTTAGAAATAATGCGCAAAATCGTGTTTTAGTTACTAGTTTTCATAGTGAACAAGTGAAACGTTTTAAAAAAGGAAGTAACGACACAATTGCTATAGGTGCAAGCCAAAATGAAGTTGCTGAAGGTTTCTTAAAATTCAGTTTAGGTCTTGGTAATATGTTCCAACCACAAGCCCATACCTTCCAAATGCCAGTCACATTCAAAGGTATCAAATTGACTTCTCCTAAATTTATTAGCTGGTTAAATGAACGAAATATTGTACCTGGATATTATGGCATTAACAATTTAGATTTAATGAATGATTTAATCGTAAACGGCGCTCACACTTTAGTCACTGACAGACCGGATTTAGCAGAACGTTTTAAAAACACATACTAAAATAAATTATATAAAAGCTGGGTTACCTGTTTGGTTTCCCAGCTTTTATCGTCATTAATAGATACACAATGTCTTACGTTTACAAAGAACAGCTACAAGAACCACCTGTAGCACAACCACTCGCATCTTTTTGGAAAAACGGATTTCCTGTTTCAATTTTTACATTTTCAGATACTGCATACGCAATTTTAACGATGACTTCATCAATTAAATCTTGTAACGCTACTTCTTTTTGTTTATAGTCCATAACGACTGGCAACATTTCATAAGCACGTTTACGTTTACGTGTTTCTAACATAACTTTTTGATAGTCCGGATGATATTTCCCAAACCTCATAATTTCATCGTATGCTTCTTTTGATTTTAAAAAAGCTTGGTATAGTAAATGAGCCTCATCATTTTCCATTAAATACTTCTCAGCTAATTTGAATGCTTGATATAAACGTGAGTCAAGTATTTTATCACTTAAACTCTCGATATCATCAAGTACAGTCAATGTTTCTTCTGTTATCATAGTGACACTCCTTACTTATCTTCAATGAAAATAATCGTATAGTAACCATTAGATACTTCGCCGCCCATTTCATTGTATTTGGAATTTAACATTCTCGATCTATGAATATCTGAGTTTAACCAACTGTGAATTAATGTTGGCACTTCATTGAAATCATAACCAACATTTTGACTTGTCGAAACGAAAGATATATTTTGTTCATCAAGTTTCTGTTTTAATGCTTCTTCTGTAAATTCTACACTATCAGTGTCGATTGCTTCGTACAAGTTATATGAAGCAATATGTGCTAAATCATTATTAACTTTTAAAGTTTTTGCATCTTTTAATGCTCTCATTTCATTTGTTATTTCATATAATGTCATCAATTGATTAGCATTTTGTTCATAAGGTATTTCTTTATAATTATTTTTTACTTTTTTATCTTCTTTTGCAGTGATCATTTGGTATGGTTTAAACGCCATTAATGCCTCACTATCTAAATAGCGTACACCGACAATTTCATTGTCTTGTTGGTCAATATAGATTTGAGCATAAACGTCATTAAATTTGATAAGCGTCTGTGTTTTCATATCTGCATCAGAAAGCTCTAATTCATATGCTTTGCCATCTACTTTGATTGTTGGTTCTGGATTTATACTGAATTTTTCAAATACATTAGAAGCTTTGTCTCCAATTTCCACTGGATTAACGCTAGCGTTTTTACCAGTTGCATAAACAGATTTTATTTTGTTTTTTCTAGTCGTCACCAGATAATATTGATCTTTTTGTTTAAATACGTAGTTTTTAAAACCTTTTTTATATGAATAAACCCTATCTGCTTGTCCATATTTGTCAGTTAAACTATGTAAATCTTGCCCCACCCATGTACCTACACCTTTTTCAAGTTTTGGATTTTCACTTGTCGTTTTTTGCTTTTGAAAATCTTTATTTTGAGTTGTTTTTGGCGTGTCCTTATTCGGATTTTCCAAAACATCAAATTTTAAACGCGGTGAGTAAAATAAATAAATTATAAAACAAATTAATAACAATACACCAATAACTTTAATTATTAGTTTTTTCATCGCTCATCCACCTATAGTATTCTTTGGTTCATTGTACATGTTTATGATTGATTCAAGCAAGGCATCTCCATAAATTTCTCCTTTTGTAATAATCTCTTTACAATGAATTGAACCAACTTTCAATATTTAGGTATTAAATGATACACAACCAAACCTTGGGTATAGTGCTCACTAAGGAGCGATGCATATATCAATGACTCGTATATATGGGGCAAAAAATAACTTAAAAAACATTTCAGTAGGTGTTCCTATTATTTTAGCTTGCTTTGATCATTTAATTGGGTAAAATAATACTGTAGTTATTACTGAACATAATTTAATAATGATGACTAAACCAGATTGGATTATTGTTATTGGGCTATATTCAGGCCATAAGGGCAGTGAATTACTTTATCAAGGTAATTCCTTATGGTTTATTAAGTATCGATGACTCTTTAACTGCTAAGCGTTTAAAACGGTATTTATCTTAAGTGGTTATTGACACTCATTATTTCTGTTTTGTATGAAGGATTACTATCCTTTAACCCGTCTTACCAACACCTTTTATGAGAATAAAATATTGACTAAATTGTAACTGACGCCTTAAGTTAATGTTCAAATAAAATCTCATAACCTAAAAAAAAGCCGAGACATCAATGATGTCTCGGCCACAAATATGATATATACAATAAAGAACTAGTAATACTTATCCAAGTATTTAACTCGTGTAATAATTTTAATGCTAATGAGACTTATACATAATCTCGTGCCAGATAACCTTTTAGCCTAAGCTCTGCACTTTTAACCATACTTGTATTTATCAGAGTAGGATAACAAAATTATTCTAGAAAAGTATGATTTCTATCCTGTCCCCTCTTATTATGAGTATGGATGACTAAGTCCAAACTCTTTTATTCCCGAATAACTAACGCTTAATATAGTATGCTTTATAACCCAAAAGTTGCTTTAAGTAACGACGTTGTTTCTCCGCCTGGATATAAAACGTAAAGTAGCATATATACCGCTACACCAGTGATTGCGGTGAAAAACCAAATAATTGATGCAATTGGTCCTACAAATCTATGAATTTTAAATTTCTCTTTGAAAGCAGTTATAATTTGTACAAGACCCAAGATACCACCAATTGTTGCCAAATTAATATGGAAGATTAAAAAGATTGTATAATAAATCTTAATAGAATCTGGACCACCAAAAGCAGTATTCCCAATAAATATTGTTCTTGAAGCATAGATAATAAAGAACGCAAGTGCAAAAAAAGCTGCCGTTAACATCACTTTTTTATGGCTTTCGATTTTTCTCTTCCAAATTTTACGCCATCCTATTGCAACAAGGATCGCACTAATAACTATAAAACTTGTGCTGATTGTAGGTAAGATTGGTAAATTCATACATTCCATCCTTATTTTTATTTATTAGAACATTTTTATTAACGAGACAACAACAACGAGTACAAAAAATACTACTAAATAATTTAAAGAGTAGATAAACATTTTTGTAGCCCATTTTGTTTGGTCTGAATCTTTTTTAAAGCTTGTTAAACCTAAATATAGCCAACCAAGATTCAATAGTGAGGCCAATATAATAAATGTTGTACCAAGATTACTTAATAATAATGGTAATGGCAATAAAAATACGAGCCAAATAAACATACTGACTCTTGTCCGTTTAAACCCTTTAACAGAAGGAAGCATTGGAATATGAGCCATACTATATTCATCTTTACGCTTAATCGCTAAAGCATAGAAATGTATCGGTTGCCAACAGAAAATAACTAAAAATAATGCAACTGCGACCATGCTAATATTACCTTCTATTGCTGTCCAACCAATTAATGGCGGAACGGCACCAGGGAAACTCCCGATTACTGTGTTCCAAACCGTATGGCGCTTAGACCAAATGGAATAAAATGATACATATCCAACAATACCTAGTAATCCAATTACGCCTGATGGTACATTTAAAGCAAATAAAAATGCTTCCCCTACGAGCATCATTCCAAAACTAAGTAATAATAAATTTCTATTTGAAATTCTTTCGTTCACCGTTGGTCTTTGTTGTTTGCTTGGCATGATACTGTCAATATCTTGATCATAGTAATTATTTAAAGCGCAAGCGCCCCCCATAATTAACGTCGAGCCTACCAACATCATTAAAATCTGTGGTATTGACGAGAGGAAGGAATGATTTGCCAACACAATTGCAAGCCATGAACCAGCAAAAGCTGGTATTAAATTACCTTGAACTAGCCCCATTTTAATAATTTGTTGTAACTCTTTAAAAGTTACACGGCTAGAATTATGCGACAAAGTTTGTTCTTTGTTCATAATTTCCCTCCTAATTTTTCCATATAATACAATGATATATCAATTTATGGTCATTGACTACATTTATATAAAGTTATTTGTGACACTTTATCGACATTCACAAATAGTCATTTTTGTGACACAATTAGAAGTGCATTTCTTGTTATAATGATAATTAAGTTTTATTTAAAAAGAAAGAAATCAATTTCAAGAGATTATGAATAATAGTGAAATGTTGTGCTTAACTTTCACTTCAACTCTATTCCATCTCTTATTTGAGTTTTATTTATATGTGGGGGGTTAATTCTTGTTTAACAAAAAAAACCTGAAATGGTTATCTGTGTTAGCAGCCATAATTATGGCATTTGTACAACTCGGAGGAGCTTTAGTAACCAAAACTGGTTCAGCAGATGGTTGTGGTTCAGACTGGCCATTATGTCATGGCGCTTTCTTACCACAAAATTTACCTATACAAACGATAATTGAACTAAGCCATCGCGCTGTATCTGGATTATCTTTAATTATTGTTTTATGGCTAGTAATCGTAGCTTGGAAACACCTCGGTTACATCAAGGAAGTTAAACCTTTATGTATCATCAGTGTTGGTTTCTTACTCATACAAGCACTTGTTGGTGCAGCTGCGGTAATGTGGCAACAAAATGCTTATGTTCTTGCATTACATTTTGGTATTTCATTAATTTCGTTCTCTTCAGTATTTGTCTTAACTTTAATCATCTTTGAAGTAGACCATAAATATGAAGCTGATGAATTATTTATTCGTAAGCCTCTAAGAATTTATACATGGATAATGGCTGTCATTGTTTATCTAACAATTTATACTGGTGCCTTAGTTAGACACAAAGAAGCAAGTTTAGCTTATGGGCAATGGCCTCTACCGTTTAATGATTTAATACCTCATAATGTGCAAGATTGGGTAAACTTTACGCACCGAGGCATGGCTTTAATTGCGTTTATATGGATATTAATTACATTTATTCATGCAATTAATAATTATAAAGAGAATCGTACCATTCGATTCGGTTATACTGCTGCCTTTATTTTAATTATTTTACAAGTAATTACAGGAGCTTTATCTATTATTACTGAAGTCAATTTATTGGTTGCTTTACTACATGCTTTATTTATCACACTATTGTTTGGCTTGATTGCATACTTTATTGTATTGATGTTACGAACAATTCGAAGTGCTAAATAAATGAAATGAATAACCTTAAATAAGTGTTGAAGACATAGGTAGCTCCAACTAGAAACAAACGTCAATTTCTATTGAAATCATATAGAAATTGACGTTTTCTTTGTTTTTGTGTAATTTTGCATCTCGTTGAGCTCTTATTTTTCTCATATCCAGCGCTACTAAGATAAAACTAAATTTTCGTTTAACCTTATTCATTTTTAATCCAGTTTTCATAAATTAAATTTTTCATGAACAATTGCCGTATGCATATCATTTAAAATTTCTCTTAAATTCATATTTATCTTCTCGATTTACATAACTTTTAAAGTCGACTCTTTTGTGTTTTAGATAAATAAATTTATCGTATTTCAAATTCTGTGTATTGAAAAGATTACTTTTATATTTTTTAACCTTACCTTTAAGAAACAAAAAATAATATGTAATGAAAGACATGCTATTAAAATGATCTATGATTGACGCCATATATCATGATTAGTGATTGATACTTGAGTTCAATTAGTAGCGAAAGTTGAGTCATGTTATCATCTCAGATATAATACGCCCCGTTAATTTAGTTTAGTGAGGTTTATTGAATTATATGAAAGTGTCTTATTTTTAGTAAAAACTTATGATAATGATATTAGTCTAAAACATAGTATTGATTGTGACACGCTGTAGGAATAGCATGCGTATTGAGCATTTAGTCTCAATATTCATTGATTTATTCAACATACAAACGCCACTACTGTATAATCTATATAATATGCTATTTTTTAAAAATAACAGTAGTTTCGCCTGATTTTTGTGAGAAAGTACTAAGCAAAGACTATAAGATAATACATTACCCGCGAAAAAGTGCGCATAAAAAACTGTCAACAAAGTCAAAGGCTTTGTTGACAGTATGAAGCGTTCCAATTAAGTCACTCATTAACTATAAATCAGTATTTTCTAATTATAAAAATAAATGATGTCTATGCAAGGAATGCAACGAGTATATGTTTGATTTTAGTCATACTCACATTTTTTATTTGATTAATTCTTATTTAATCTACTGGTTCTTTTTCAATTTCTATTAATAAATCTCCAGTTTCGATCGCTTCTCCATTTTGAACGGTTACTTTCTTAACCACACCATCAAATGGCGCTTGTATCGTTGTTTCCATTTTCATTGCTTCTGTGATTAATAAGGCTTGTCCACTTGTTACAGACTCCCCTTCTGAAATTTTAACTTCTGTTACTGACCCAGGCATTTGTGCGCCAATATGATTTGGATTTAATTTGTCAGCTTTAGGTTTAACACTTGCGTTTGCTTTTACATTTTCATCCTGTATGAAAATACGTCTCGCTTGACCATTCATATCGTAAAATATTGTACGAACCCCTTTTTCATCAGGTTCAGTAATTGTTTTAAGCGTAATAATCAATCGTTTACCAGTGTCTATCTCAATTTCTACGGTTTCATTTGCTCTCATACCGAAGAAGAATGTTGGTGTATCTAAAAGTGACACATTACCATATTGTTCTTGTGTCGTAATAAATTGTTCATAAACTTTTGGATATAATACATAACTAATAATGTCTTGTTCAGTGACTTCTTTTTGTTGTTTTTCTTCTAATTCTTTCCTTATTGCTTCAAAGTCGACTGGTTCTAAATACTCACCTGGTCTGTCAGTTAATGGCTGCTGTCCTTTCAAAATCACTTTTTGTAGTTCTTTATTAAATCCGTTTACTGGCTGACCAATTTCACCTTTAAAGAACGAAACAACCGACTCAGGAAAATCTAATTTATAACCATCTTTAATTACAGTTTGTTCATCTAAATCGTTTTGGACCATATACAACGCCATATCTCCAACTACTTTTGATGATGGTGTAACCTTAACGATATCCCCAAATAAGAAATTGACACGTTTATACATGTCTTTAACTTCATTAAATCGATTACCTAACCCTAAACTTTTGGCTTGTTGACGTAAATTAGAATATTGTCCGCCCGGCATTTCATGTTGATAAATCTCTGTATTTGGTGACTTAATATCACTTTCAAAATCACTATAATATTGACGTACTGTACTCCAATAATGAGATAACTCTTCCATGCCATCAATATCTGCACGCATACTTCTTCCAAATCCATTTAGTGCATAATATAACGAGTTGCCACTTGGTTGACTTGTTAGACCGCTCATTGATGCAATTGCTGTATCTATAACATCTACACCGGCATCTATAGCTTCTTTATAAGTTAAAAGACCGTTACCACTTGTATCATGTGTGTGTAAGTGAATTGGTAAATTAACTGCTGCTTTTAATTCACCGATTAATTCGTATGCTGCTTTAGGTTTTAATAAACCAGCCATATCTTTAATAGCAAGTATGTGGAAACCTTCAGATTCTAGCGTTTTCGCCATATTAACGTAGTAGTCTAATGTATATATATTAGAACGATTTGGATCCAAGAAATCACCCGTATAACAAATCGTTCCCTCTGAAATTTTTCCTGCTTCTTGGACTGCTTCGTTAGCAACTTTCATCTGGTCTACCCAGTTTAATGAATCAAAAATTCGGAATACATCTATACCTGCTTCAGCACTTTCTTTCACGAACTTTTTAATTACGTTATCTGGATAGTTTTTATACCCTACTGCATTAGAAGCCCGTAACAACATTTGGAATAAAACATTTGGAATAGACTTTCTTAATCTTTCTAATCTTTCCCATGGGTTTTCTTTCAAGAAATTATAAGCGACATCAAACGTGGCGCCGCCCCACATTTCTAATGAAAAACTATCTTTCATTACTTCCGATGTTTTAGAAGCAATATTCATCATATCTTTTGTTCTAACACGTGTTGCCAGTAAGGATTGATGTGCATCTCTAAATGTCGTATCTGTAATCAATACGTCTTCTTGTTCTTTCAACCATTGAGCAACTGCTGTAGGTCCCTTACTATCCAATAATTGTTTTGTACCTTCAAACTTATCCACTACTTTTTTAGGCACTTGTGGAATAGGTGATGTTTCATATACCGGTTTCGGTCGTTTTTCAACGTTTGGAAATCCATTAATCGATACATTACCGATATATTCTAATGTCTTTGTCCCTCTATCTAAAGTCGGTTCAATATCAAATAATTCTGGTGTACTTTCAATAAATTTGGTTGTATAATCGCCAGTTTTAAACTGTGCATTTCGCATAACGTTAATTAAAAATGGGACATTGGTTTTTACACCACGAATTCTCATTTCTTGCAATGAACGATCCATTTTTTCGTTTGCTTGTTTAAATGTCATACCGTGTGTAGATAATTTTACTAGTAAAGAATCATAATATGGCGTGATTTCGGCACCTTGGAATCCATCACCAGCATCCAGCCTCACACCAAAACCACCACTTGAACGATACGCAATAATTCTACCTGTGTCTGGCATGAAATCGTTAGTTGGATCTTCCGTGGTGATACGACATTGGATAGCATAGCCTAGTGTTTTAATATCTTTTTGTTGGGGCATACCAATTTCTGCATCAAATAACTTTTCACCGTCAGCTACAAGAATTTGAGTTTTAACTACATCTACGCCTGTTACCATTTCAGTAATCGTATGCTCAACTTGAACACGTGGGTTTACTTCAATGAAATAGAAATCTTCTCCAGAAACTAGAAATTCAACAGTACCAGCGTTAACATAGTTGATGTTTTCCATTAATTGAATCGCAGCATCACAAATACGCTCTCTTAAATCATCAGGTAAAGCGACAGAAGGTGCAACTTCAACAACCTTTTGATGACGTCTTTGTACAGAACAATCACGCTCGTATAAATGGACTATATTTCCGTGCTCATCACCAATCACTTGTACTTCAATGTGTTTTGGATTATCTATATATTTTTCAATATAAACTTCGCTATTATCAAATGATTTCTCTGCTTCGGATTTTGCACGGTGAAATGCATCTTCTAATTCATCTTCCGAACGGACAATACGCATGCCTTTACCGCCACCACCACTCGTTGCTTTGATCATCAACGGGTAACCAGCTTCATTGGCAAAAGCGACTGCATCCTCTTGGTTGTCAATCGGTCCATCTGTCCCTGGGATAACACTTAAATTAGCATTAATTGCCGTTGTTCTCGCTTTAACTTTATCTCCAAACATATCTAAATGTTCTACTTGTGGACCAATAAATTTAATGCCTTCTTCCTGACACCGTTTAGCAAATGTTTCATTTTCACTTAAGAACCCATAACCAGGATGGATCGCGTCCACACCTGCGCGTTTAGCAACATCTAAAATACGTTCAATATCTAAGTATGATTCTGCTGGTCCTAAGTCATTTCCTACCAAGTAAGATTCATCTGCTTTATATCTATGTAAAGAGCCTTTGTCTTCGTTGGAATAAATTGCTACCGTTTTAATATTTAACTCAGTTGCTGCTCTAAAAATCCTTATTGCAATTTCCCCACGATTGGCTACTAGTAGTTTGTTTATTTGTTTCAAATCATGGTCCCCCTTAAATTTTGAATTTTCTAAAAAGTTTAATATAGATTTTATTATAGCAAAATACGAACTATGTATACAGTAAAACATTTTTGACACTTTTTTGTTTAGTAATAAAATTAATAATGTAATTTTCATTAATATACCATTAGTTTTAATATAATTATTCACCAAAAGCATGGTAGCTATCGGATTTAAAACACATTATATCATACCAATTACATAACATAAAGTTATCACTGACAATAACTAAACGTTATCATTCATACTATATTCGCTAAGTTTTTCAAAATTAAAATGAGTAAATTGAAAAAAAGCAAACGTTTTCAATCATTTAAGGTTGAAATGTTTGCCTTTATAGCCATCTTTAATATCTACTTGAGATATCAAATTTTTTAGTCTGTTTGCGTTGTTGTTTTCTTTTATACGCGTCCACTTTAATTTGTTTAGCAGTGATTAATAATAATCCCATCGCGATACTCAAACTTATCATGGAAGATCCACCAAAACTAATAAAAGGTAATGGGACCCCTGTTAACGGGATTGTACCTGAAATACCACCTAAATTAACAAAAGTTTGACTTCCTATATAACTTGCGACCCCTACACAAACAAGTTTATAAAAATATGAACTTGTTTTACTTGCGAGTTCAAACGCTCTATAAACAATAAAGAATAACAAGCAGATTACGATAAGCCCGCCAACAAGTCCCAGTTCTTCACAAATTATTGAAAATATAAAATCTGTGTGTGGTTCAGGTAGGTAACCTAATTTCATAATACTATTACCTAAACCACGACCTAACAAGCCTCCATTACCAATTGCTATTAATGAATTAGAAATGTGATACCCTGTGCCTGATTCATTGCTAAATGGGTCTGTCAGTGTACTAAACCGAGCTGTTAAATAATCTGGGACGAGGCCAATGAGTAAAAATAAACCACCAATTAAGACCACACCTGTCGCTATGATTAATCCGTATTTTAATGATTTATGAACCCCAATACCCGCGTAAAATAAAATTGAAAAGAAAATAATTAGTATTAAAAGTGTCTGACCAACGTCGCGTTGTAAAAATACAAGTGCAATACAAATAGCAGCTAAAACAATCGGAGACAGCATCACTTTTGGCTCTTTAAATACCCTTGGTCTTTTCTTTTCTATCATATACGGTATATATATAATTATTGCGATTTTTAATAATTCTGAAGCCTGTAAGTTCATAAAGCCTAAATTAAGCCAACTTTTTGAACCATTAATATTACTTCCTACTAATAACGTGGCTAGTAGTAATAAAATAATGCCTAACATCATCCATTTCTGAAACCTAATTGTTTCTAACAATTTAACATTCATCACGAAGGCCATAAAAAACACGAGAATGATACTCATGATTACGTACATCAACTGCCTAGTATAAAAATAAGTCCCTGCTACTGAAACGCCACCAGTTAAAGATCCTTTTGTAGCTGCCACCATACTTGCACTATATACCATGACTAAGCCAATGAGACATAACAATAAATATGTAATTACTAATGGATAATCAATATATTTAGCATTTTTACCAATATATCGAAAAAATTTTTTTATGTTATTCATTTGACATATCATCCAATTCTATTTTTTATTCTTTACAAGCTAATAAAAATTTCTTTCAATACTTCAACTATTACAAATGGGTGTTATTTATAAATTTAATTGTACTTGAACATTATATCAAATAACACAAGCATATTTCGAACAAATGTAACGCAATATTTCATATTTTGAAATCATCATTTTAGCTCATTTAATATCAAACAAAAAAGCGGCTACGATACAATCAATAAAATATTGATATCTTAGCCACTCCAAATCATTTATGTAGTTTTATTTCACTACTTTATTTTTTATAAGGTTCTATTTACTAAAAATAAATTAAGTCTTTACTAAATATATTTATTCCAATTAAACGTTAGTGAATGCTTCATGCAATTTAGATAATTCTTTCTCTAAACGAAGCATTAAATCTTTGCCCGCTTCTCTGTCAACTAACCCAAGTTCTACAGCAAAATCTACTTCTTTTTGCAAACCAAACATTTGAGTATCCAGAACTTCTTCATATAATGGGCACTGAGGTAATGTTAGATTATCCATTTGAACTTTAATCAATTGAAGAATCCTATCCGCATCTTTATTTAATTGGTCATATGCCGCACTATTTAATTTTTGACTCTTTACCATGACATATTCCCCCTATCAATAGTAACTTTATATGTAAAAGTTTATCTTACTGATAAATAAAAAGCAAGAGAATTCAGTAATATACTAATCATAGTTATTTGTGATAAAATTATAACCAGCGATATATTTAAACCAGTTATATATTTAATTTAAAAACGAAGTACATAAAACATTGTGACATAAGCCTTTAATACAATTTTTCAACTTTTAATTTTTGATTTGTAAAAATTAAACTTAGCTGTTCATTGATTTTAAATTCACAAAAATGTCATTTTTAGGCATGTACATACTTTTTGTAGTATCGTTTATTTAAAAATATTTAAAATGCATTAGGAGTGGGATTATGATTCAAATTAAGGGTGAAGTTAAATTTCCGATCACTTTAGATAGTACGACTTGGATTTTTGACGATAGAAAAGTTCAATTAGAAGATTTAGAAAGCGGCGTATTTGATGGCACAAAACCAATCAATTTCAATGATAATCGTGAATGGAACCGCGCTATTCTCGAAGGACAAACAAATCCACCAACGCTAAATTCAGAAATAAAATACAGAAAAAGAGCTGTTTTAGAAAATTCATTTGTAATTAATATGGCACCATTTTTTAAAAACGCGGAACCGTATGATAACGCAACAGCAATTCGTTTATTTAATGATAAAGATTCAATTGAAGTACCGATGGAATTATTACCGTATCTTTTTTTCCAATTTGCGCGTGATGGCAAAAGACTTTACGACGATAACTTTGTAGATAGTTTTGTTTATATTCCAGAACAAGGTTATTCATATGAGTTTAAGTATGTTACTCATATTGAGGTGATTTAAGTTGATTAAAGTTCAATGTATTATTTGTGATACCGAGGTATTTATTGATCGAAATACATTAGAAGCTAAAAGGTTAAGAAATGATCCAATGCATACATTTATGTGCGATGAATGTAAAAGTCGACTAGATACACCGAAACAAAGAAATCAAGAAACGACTTTCGATCATCGTTAAACTATACCGACGCTATGTGTTGCTTAATTTTATTATTGCCTTTTTAAAAGTAGATTAATGAAGCTGGGATATAAATCCCACAATGCAGCCCCAAAAAATGCTTGACTTAGGGATCTTTTTGGGGCTCATTTTATATTTTTATTTCGTATCGTTTTGCTCGCTTGTCTCAGAGATGTCCTAGACCTATAATCTCAACACACATGCTATCCCTATCGGCGTGTTGTTACCAATACTATGATTCAAATTATATATAATTGTCATAGATTTTTTATTGATGGTATTAAAGTAGTAGCTAACGTTAATAGATATACAATCGGAAAATTATAATTTAAAATATTTCAATTCTCAAATCAATCAAAATCTTTCAGAATTAGAAGTTAAAAATGCTTCAGTCAACGAACTAAGGATATAGAACCAGCTTTTAGAGTTAGTAGTGCTATTTGGCGTTTCACTCGAATACCAGTTCGAGAAATAAATAAGGTCCAATGAGAATACCATTTTATCTTAATAGTGCTAAATAAAAACATAGTAGTCCAACGAGCTACAAAAATTCACAACAACAAAGAAAACGTCAATTTCTATATAATTTCAGTAGAAACTGGCGTTTTACGCTTTATCCGAGATGTTTATGCTCCAGAATTGTAATACTCAAAATC
This sequence comes from Staphylococcus sp. GDY8P120P, assembly GCF_017892065.1. Lineage (NCBI taxonomy): Bacteria > Bacillati > Bacillota > Bacilli > Caryophanales > Staphylococcaceae > Staphylococcus > Staphylococcus sp. GDY8P120P. The sequence continues at coordinate 355,290 of NZ_JAESKI010000003.1, forward strand.
AGCACGATTTAAATACAAAAAATGTCCCTTCATTTTAAAATGAAGGGACATTTTTTGTACACATATACTATATCACAAACTCTAATTAATTCTATATTATAAGAAACTTTTGAGTCGAACTGTCTCAAATATAAAAACAGGATTAGAACAAAACACTAAAATCTTTTAAGAATTATAGGTTTCTGTTCCGCTTCTGTCTTCAATATAATTATTAGTCTTCTTCTTGCATTAATTGTTTGATGCGTTTAGCTTCTTTCTCACGAGCTGATTTTTCTAATATTGTTTTTCTAATACGGATCGTTTGAGGAGTAACCTCTACTAATTCATCATCATTAATAAATTGTAACGCTTCTTCTAAAGTTAATTTTCTTGGTCGTTTCATTGTTACTGTTTGGTCTTTTGTAGCTGAACGTACGTTAGTTTGATGTTTTTCTTTTGTGATATTAACTGTTAAATCATTCTCACGGTTATGCTCACCAACAATCATACCTTCGTATACTTCAGTTCCTGGTTCCATAAAGTTTGTACCGCGATCTTCTAAGCCCATAATTGCGTATGCACTAGCTTGACCTTTATCCATAGAAACAAGCGCACCATTTCTTCTGCCGCCAATACGTCCTTTAACACGAGGTTTGAACTCTTCAAATGTATGGTTAATAATACCATAGCCATGTGTTTGTGACATAAATTCAGTTGTATAACCAATTAAGCCACGAGCTGGAACCATGAAAATAATACGCGTTAAACCATTGTCAGTCGTAACCATATCTAGCATTTCACCTTTACGTTGACCTAATGATTCGATAACTGCACCAGTGTATTCTTGTGGTACTTCGCATTGTACACGCTCAAATGGTTCACATTGGACGCCATCAATCTCTCTCAAGATAACTTGAGGTTTAGAAACTTGTAATTCATAACCTTCACGTCTCATATTTTCAATTAAAATTGATAAGTGTAATTCACCACGTCCTGCGACAATCCATCTATCTGGTGATTCAGTTTGTGTTACTTTTAATGACACGTCTGTTTCTAATTGTTCATCTAAACGTTCTTGGATTTGACGAGATGTTACAAAATCACCTTCACGCCCAGCAAATGGTGAATTATTAACTTTAAATGTCATTTCTAATGTTGGCTCATCAATTCTAAGTACTGGTAATGCTTCTTGATGATCAGAAGGCGTCACTGTTTCGCCTACGTTAATATCTTCCATGCCTGAAACAGCTATTAAATCTCCAGCATGTGCTTCTTCAATTTCTTCGCGTTTCAATCCGAAATAACCAAAGATTTTAGATACTCTGAAATTCTTCACAGAGCCGTCTAATTTTAATAAAGATACACTATCACCAACACGCATCGTTCCTCTGAACACACGTCCTACACCGATACGTCCAACATAATCATTATAATCCAACAATGCAATTTGGAATTGTAATGGTTCATCTCTGTTATCAATAGGTGCAGGTATATAGTCAATAATTGTTTCATAAAGTGATTGCATATTCTCATCTTGTTTTTCAGAATCTAAACTTGCTGTACCGTTAACAGCTGACGCATAAACAACGGGGAAATCTAATTGTTCATCATTAGCTTCTAATTCGATAAATAAATCTAATACTTCATCTACTACACCTTCTGGTCTAGCTTCTGGTTTATCAATTTTATTTACCACAACTACAGGTTTTAAATTTTGTTCAAGTGCTTTCTTCAATACGAAACGTGTTTGTGGCATTGTACCTTCATAAGCATCTACTACTAAGATTACGCCGTCAACCATTTTCATGATACGTTCCACTTCTCCACCGAAGTCAGCGTGTCCTGGTGTATCTAAAATGTTGATTCTGTTATCTTTATAATTAATTGCTGTATTTTTAGCAAGAATTGTGATGCCTCGTTCTCTTTCTATGTCGTTAGAATCCATTGCTCTTTCATCAACATGCTCGTTCTCACGGAAAATTCCTGATTGTTTTAATAATTCATCTACTAATGTTGTTTTACCATGGTCAACGTGAGCGATGATGGCTATATTGCGAACATCTTCTCTTAAATTAGTCATTTTATACTATTTCCTTTCTCGAGTAAATTCCCACTTTTCTTTGCAACTTTTTTATTATATCATATAATTGATTAAAGAAAACTATAAAGGTGTGGTCGGGATGCAACAAAAAAAATCTAAATCAATATTTTGGGTACTCGCTATAATTGCTATCGTATTTTTACTATTATTTAGCTTTAGTATCGCTGCTACAAATGTTCCAATGATGATTTTAACATTTATACTGTTCATTGCAACATTTGGTTGCGGTTTCACATTAAAAAAGAAATATCGTGAAAATAATTGGCTATAGTTGCCCAAACAAATAACGTGTTTTATAGGGAGTGGGATAGAAATTATACTTTTACGGAATGATTTCGTGGCCCTATCCCGGCAAGCATGACTAGAAAAAAGTGTGCAAGCGCTAAAGTTCTTGTATCAGCACTACTAGCTATTGTTGTTCATATGATATTCGAGGCTGAAACATCAATGATGTTATCAGCCTTTTTTATTTTCATTTGTTATTTTTTAAGCGTTGTTGCAAGGCCTCTATTATTTCATTATTTTTTTGAAAATGAAATTCTAACAGTTCTGCATGTAATTGTGGATTTGCCATTACTATTGAGCTCGGTTCATAAATAGACAGTGCGTTCCCCATTAAATCAGTTCCTATACCACCAACCTCTTGCAATATAATTAACCCTCCAGCGAAATCCCAAGGTTGTAACCTGGGGGTAATATAACCACCTAACTTGCCTGTAGCGACACAAATAATTTCTAAAGCTGCAGAACCATATGCTCTCACACTTCTTGACTCCTCTACAATTGGTTTGAACATTTCTTCTAATCTTGGTTTTGTAAGCCAATTTGGGTTAAGTCCTATTACACTAGTGTTTAAAGGACTGGATTCAATACACGGTAATAAATTACCATTTTCATAAGCGCCTTCGCCTACTTTCGCGTGATATAGCACATCGTTCATCACGTCAAATACAAAACCTGCATATGGCTTCCCGTCATTAAATACACCGATAGAAATCGCAAAATTTTCCTTTTGATGCACAAAATTCAACGTCCCATCAATCGGATCAATGACCCATACAACGCCTGATTCATCTTTAAGATTATGGCCATGCCCTTCTTCACCAATTACTAGATGCTCTGGATAGGTTTGCATAACATTGTCAAAAATATATTTTTCTGTAGCTTTATCAACATTTGTTACGAGATCATTAGGATTAGACTTAGTTTCAATTTCTATATCTTGTTTCATGATTTTTTTTACATTGATGCCTGCTTCTAATATAAGGCCTTTTGCAAACTCATAAACAGTCATTGTTTCCATCTCCTTTTTAGCGAATCATTATACCTTAATATGTGGTTAAAAAGATATAGAAGTATATATTAAAATAAATAATTATATGTAATCTTATGCTAGTTCATAATACTATTTTTTTACCCTAATTCATAGGTTTGTACACGTGATACGCATTTTATATAAATATTACAATCCAAGCCAAACGCAATGTTTAACGTGCTACGTTATGCTACAATACAATCGAATAAATAAATAACAGGAGGCTAAATATGACTAAATATACATTTACAACACAAGATTTTAAAGCATTTGCAGTTGACGGCTTAAATGCAAGAATGGAAGCATTAAATGAACATATTCGACCACAGTTGAACGAACTTGGTGAATATTTTTCCCAATATTTAGAGACAGCAACAGGTGAAATATTCTATCCACACGTTGCAAAACATGCGAGAAGAAGCGTTAACCCGCCAAAAGATACTTGGGTTGCTTTTGCTACAAATAATCGTGGTTATAAAATGATCCCCCATTTTCAAATCGGTCTTTTTGAAAATCAACTTTTTGTTATGTATGGTGTGATGCATGAAGCAAAAGATAAAGCACAGCGTGTAAAAGTATTTGAAGAACAATTCGATACACTTAAAAATTTGCCTACTGATTATAGTTTGAGTTTAGACCATATGTCTCAAGAAAAAACATACATAAAAGATATGTCAGATGAGGCTATACAAAGCGCCATTAATCGTGTCAAAAAAGTTAAAAAGGGTGAATTATTTGTTGCACGCACACTTACACCTAATGCAAGAGAATTAAAAAGCGATAAAGCCTTTTTAAACTTTCTTGAAGAAACTTTTGAACAATTATTAAAATTCTATCAATAAAACTATAATATAAAACCAGGTTGAGACCTTTATTTCTATCTCAACCTGGTTTTATACTGGAGTCATTTAAACGTATATCCTTTTGTTACCAAAGGGTATTTTAGTATATATATGGATCATCCTCTTTTTTCTTTTTTAATTCATCTTCCGGGTTCATGTCACTGTTCTGACGCTGTTGAATATCTTTATCATTATTTCTCTGTTGCTCTTGATAACTTGCATGGTTATATTGTTGTTTCTTTTTATCTTTTTTGACTAATAACATAATACCCGCAATCATCCAAAGTATAAGTGCAATAAAATTACCTGTAAAAATACTAACTAAAGCAGCAGCAACTAAAAGACATCCTGCTAAAATCCTATTGCCTTTAATTGTGAAGACACCTAAGAATCCTAGAATCGTTGCAAATAATAAAAATCCACCTTGCATTATTATTGAAGCTTTAAGCGCATCTGCAGATACTGACATGCCTTGTTGTTGATATATTTGATTTAAAGCTTCTTTAGATTCTGGGAAATTTAATAAAATTAGCCCTAAAATCATAATTACTAAAAATAATAAACTAAGACCATTTGCAATCCAAGCAAGGATTTTTTCAGCTTTCCGATTCATACTTTTCCTCCTAATATTTCATTAATACCATCATAGCAAATTTTTTAAAATTTAAAAATCACAAAGTATCATCCCTTAATTACCAAAATATTAATTTTTGAATATAAAGTTAAAAACAGTAAAATTTGGGACAAAAAACCTTTTATTTTAGGTTGACCTAATAAAAAATTCGGAGTAACCTATAAAATATTAATTGTGAATATAGGAGGTGTCTTTTAATGTCTAAAAATATTAAAATGCACAATAAAAGTTTAGAAGAAATCAACAATACGCTTTCTATCAATACTAATGGCAAATTTAGCCAAAAATTATTATCTTATTTAGGGCCAGGTCTATTAGTGGCTGTTGGGTATATGGATCCAGGAAATTGGATCACTTCAATGCAAGGCGGTGCTCAATTTGGATACATTTTGCTATTCGTAATTTTACTCTCTAGCCTATCAGCCATGTTACTTCAAAGTATGACAGTAAGATTAGGAATAGCAACAGGTATGGACTTAGCACAAGCAACAAAATACTACTTGAATAAACCACTATCTTTTGTATTTTGGATTATTGCTGAGCTAGCAATTATTGCAACCGATATTGCTGAAGTTATTGGTAGTGCGATAGCGTTAGATTTATTATTTGGAATCCCTTTACTCGTTGGTGCACTCATCACTGTACTAGATGTATTTTTATTACTCTTTATTATGCGTTTTGGTTTCAGAAAAATTGAAGCTATTGTCGGTACTTTAATTTTCACTGTATTAGTTATATTTATATTTGAAGTATTTATTGCTTCTCCTCATGTAAGTGAAGCTTTAAACGGTTTTTTACCAAGTAAAACAATCATTACTGATAACGGCGCTTTATTTATTGCGCTTGGTATTATTGGAGCTACAATCATGCCACATAATTTATATCTACATTCTTCAATTGTGCAGTCAAGAATGTATGATAGAAATAATTTGAAATCTAAGGCTCATGCAATTAAATACGCTACAATGGATTCAAACATTCAACTTTCAATAGCATTTGTTATTAATTGTTTATTATTAGTTTTAGGCGCAGCTTTATTTTATGGTGTTAACAGTGATCAATTAGGTGGTTTTTATGATTTGTATCAAGCCTTGCAAAATCAACCTATATTAGGGGCTTCTATGGGCGCAATTATGAGCACGTTATTTGCAGTTGCATTACTTGCTTCTGGTCAAAATTCTACAATTACTGGGACAATGGCAGGACAAATTGTAATGGAAGGGTTTTTACACTTAAAAATTCCAAACTGGTTGCGTCGACTTGTAACACGTCTAATTGCAATTTTACCAATCATATTCTGTATCGTTATTTTCAAGAGTGACGAAGGTAAAATAGAGCAATTGCTTATATTCTCACAAGTATTTTTAAGTTTAGCTTTACCCTTCTCTTTAATACCATTACAGTTAGCTACAAATAATCGCTATCTAATGGGACAGTTTAAAAATAAAATGTGGATTAACACAATTTCTTGGTTATTAATTATTATTTTAAGTATTTTAAATATTTATTTAATAATTGAAACTTTCCAAGAATTAGGATAAAAAAGGCCGAGTGCACAATATAATTTGCACTCGGTCGTTTTTGTTACTTTTCATTTTCTGAATTTGTTTCTTCAGATTGCTCATTTTTATCTGACGACTTATTTTGATCATTTATATCTTTTTCTTCAGATTGTTGAGTTGTGATTTTTTTTCGCTCTTCAAAATTCATTCTTCGTTGATTCACCGCACTCGGTTGTTGCTTACGTCTTTCCTTTTCACGCTGTTTACGTTCTTTCTTTTCTTGTTTGATTCTAGCTTTTTCCTCTGCCTTCTCTTGTTTCAATCTAGCAGCTTCTTCTGCTTGTTCTTGTTTAAGACGTTGTTGTTCTTCATATGCTTCTTGTTTGCGCTGTTGTTCTTTTTCGAATGCTTCTTGTCTATATCTAGCTTCTTCTTCAGATTGTTGGTTAGCAAAATCTTGCGCCTCATTATCGTCTTGAGCATTTTCTTCTATATTATTTGGTTGTTTTTTAGATTTATAATTATATTTCGCTTGTCTTGATAATACTTGAGGTTCTTCATCTGTTGCATTTACATCCGCATTTACTTTATCTGCAACTTCAGAACTGTACCCACCTCTTCTTAATTGATGTTCATCATCTGATGGTCGTTCTACGTCAGAAGTTTCTTGTTGTACATTGTATTGTGGATTTGGTTGAGATTTTGGTTGTGGTTCTGGATCTGGTTGTGGTTCTTGCTCATATCTTTGGTCATTATAACCGCCTTGGAAACCACCAGTATAATACGTTGGTATGGTTTCTACTTTCTCTTTACGTGCAAACATCATGATTGCTACTATTAAAAAGAGAATTGGTATAATTAATGGCACGAACAATAGTACTAAAGGCAATGTTACAATCATAGCTATTAAAAATAAGAAACCAGATAAAATTCTGATATTCATTGAAATTAACGCTAAAAATGATATTAATAAGCAAACAATAAAGTATACAATAACAGCCCATATCCCATTTTGTAACCAAATGACAAATTGAATTGTATTTAATCCATTATTCGTTAATATTTGTTGAATAAAATCATTACCATTTAATGATGTTTCTAAATTTTGAATAGAGCTTTCACTACTAAAAGAGACTAATGCAATAAACATTGTTACTATAGTTAATAAAAGTAGGAATATCCAGCTCAACCAACCCAATACTTTTTCTGCTAGTCGACTCACTGGACGCCTAACTTGAGTATATTGTTCTCCTGACATTTCTATACAACTCCTTATACTACTTATCAAACTATTATATCGAATAAACGATAAAATAACTACTATACTACGTTTTAATTTAACGACATTTTAAAATTTAAAAACCGCTCATTATACTCACTTAATGTATCTTTACCCAAATTTTTATAAATTTCTAAATGGCTTTGTACAGATTTTGAGGGATAAAATCGTTCATCATTTTTTATATAGTTTGGCAATTGATCTCTTGATGATTTATTTGGCGTGGCGTAGGCTACCCATTCTGTATTTTGTTTACTATTTTGTGTATTAAGTATAAAATTAATGAATTGATGTGCGCCTGCTTTGTTTTGTGCAGTTTTAGGGATAACCATGTTATCAAACCATAAATTGGGCCCTTCTTTTGGAACAATATAGTCAAAATCACTATTATTTTGTATGATAGATGCTGCTACACCGCTCCATACCACTGCTATATTTGCCTCGTGCTGTTCAAGCATCATCGAAATTTCATCGCCTACAACACCTCTCACATTAGGGCTTAAAACCTTCAAGTCATTCTCTGCCTTTTTTAAATGTTGGGTTTGTGTATCATTTAAACTGTAACCTAATTTATTTAAACTTAAACCAATAATTTCTCTAGCACCATCAATTAACAATATGTCATTTTTATATTTTGTATGATACAAACTTTTCCATGAACTAAAATCGTCATCGGGGTAAACATCTTTATTATACAAAATGCCGACCGTTCCAAAAAAGTATGGAATTGAATAACGATTACCTTTGTCAAATGGCATATTCATATAATCTTTATCTAAATTTTTTATATTGGGTATTTTCTCATGATTTAACGGTAATAACAAATTTTCATTTTTTGTACTGTATATTCGCTGGGAAAAGCAACATCATAGTGGGTACCACCATTACGAATTTTTGCTTCCATCGCTTCATTAGAATCAAAAGTCTCATATACCACTTTTATCCCTGTTTCTTTTTGAAAATTTTTAATTAATTTAGGATCAATGTACTCTCCCCAGTTATATACATAAATTTTTTTACCTGTACCCGATTGGTTTTTGGCAGTAAATTTTTGGCTTAAAAAAAGACACAATAATCCAATAGCAACGGATAATATGATTAATTGTAAAAACCGTTTCATTGCTACATCACCTGTTTCAATTGCTTATTGCGTTTAAATAATTTTCTCATTATAAAGTAGCCTAATATACCTGATATAATTGTTATAAAGAGCATCGTGGATATCGCATTGATTTCCATACTTATACCTTTCCGAGCCATAGCATAAACGTCTACTGACAATACGCTAAATCCATTTCCTGTAACAAAAAAATTACTGTAAAATCATCTATTGAATAAGTTAATGCCATGAAAAAACCGCCAATTATTGAAGGAAATAAATATGGTAACATCACTTTATTTAAAACTTGGAAATCACTTGCTCCAAGATCTCGTGCTGCATCTAATATATAAACATTCATTTCATGTAATTTAGGTAATACAATAATAACCACAATAGGAATACAAAAAGCAATATGAGATACTAACACCGTTATAAAGCCTAGCCCCAACCCTGTAAAATGACCTATTGCTGTAAACATAATTAAAAAAGAAGCGCCAATAACAACATCTGAAGATACCATTAATACATTATTTAAAGTTAACAATGATATTTTTAATTTTTTGTTACGTAAATGGTACAACGCAATAGCACCCATTGTTCCAATCATAGTGGCAACTGAAGCTGCTAATAATGCAACTGCTACCGTATTAAATATAACTGCCATGAGTCTTTCATTTTTAAATAGAGACTGGTAATGCGCTAATGTAAATTGATCAAAATGGATCATATCGCCTGCTGAATTAAATGAATAAATCATTAAAATAATATTGGAATATACAACACTGTGATTAACATACCGATATATAATTTGCCATACCATTTCATATGATTCATCCTTTTACAATTGTATTTTTTGTATTAGTTATAATTAAGACAAATGCCATAAAGAGAATCAGAAACAATGCTATCGTTGACCCCATGCCATAATTTTGAATAACTAAGAATTGTTCCTCAATAGCTGTACCCATATTAATCACTTTATTACCTGCAATTAATCTTGTAATCATAAATAGTGAAAGCGCAGGGATAAAAGTAACTTGGACACCCGTTAATACACCTCGTTTCGTCAAAGGAGCAATCACTTTTCTAAATATTATTAACCGACTAGCACCGAGATCACTTGAAGCTTGTAACAAGTTGTTAGGAATGTCTTTCATACTATTAAAGATAGGTAGAATCATAAATGGAATGTAAATATAACTGGCAACGATTAAAAAAGCAGGCACAGTAAATAATAGTTCCAATTTAGGCAAGTGCAAACCATATAATATTCGGTTGATAATACCATCATGACTGAACAAACCAATAAATGCATAGGTCTTCAGTAGTAAATTAATCCAAGTAGGTATAATTAGGATAAGCAACCAAAGACTTTGATATTTAGATATTCGAATGAAATAAGCTGCTGGATAACTAATGCATAAAGTCATTATTGTGATCGCCGTAGCATACATGATAGAATCCCAAATCATTCTAAAATATTTTGTGGTCATGATTTGTTTATAATTATCTAAATTGAAATGACCATGAATATCAATCATTGAAAAGTAGATAAGCAGAATCACAGGAATAACAACAAAAAGAAGCATCCACAATATATATGGTATAAATAAATAACCATTAATTTTGCGCATTGTTACCATCCTCATAACTTTCAATTCGTTTTTCAAATGCTTCTTCAGTCTCACCAGGTACCATGATATGAATGGCTTCAGGTTCGAAGTATAAACTTACTTTACTGCCAACCTCAGCTTTTTTAGTAGAATGAATCAGCCATTCATAGCCTTTTTTATCAACACAATTCATCTCATAGTGGACGCCCCTAAATAACATAGAATCGACAGTGACTTCAAATAACCCATGATTAGGCGGTTCCAAAGATATGTCTTCTGGACGAATGATGACATCGACTTGTTGTTGTGTAGGGATGCCTTTATCAATACAATTGAATACTTGTCCGTAAATATCTACCACAAAATCTTCAACCATTGTTCCTTTTACGATATTAGATTCTCCAATAAAGTCAGCAACAAATCGATTCACTGGTTCATCGTAAATATCTATAGGCGATCCAAATTGTTGTATTTTTCCATCTTTCATTACAAAAATATAATCACTCAATGCTAATGCTTCTTCTTGATCATGTGTGACAAATATAAAAGTAATACCTAACCTTGATTGTATATCCCTTAATTCATATTGCATCTCAGTTCTTAACTTTAAATCTAATGCAGACAACGATTCATCTAGAAGTAAAATCTCAGGCTCATTCACTATAGCCCGGGCGATTGCAATACGTTGTTTTGTCCACCACTCATGCCGTCAACCATTCTATTTTCAAACCCAGTTAATTTCACTAATTTTAAAGCTTCTTGCACTTTAGCCTTAATTACTTGTTTGCTTAGCTTTTTAATTTTTAAAACAAATGCGATATTATCAAAAACATTTAAGTGTGGGAATAACGCGTAATCTTGAAAAACAGTATTTACTTTTCTCTTGTTAGCAGGAATGTGATTAATCGTTTTACCTTGGTATATGATTTCACCACTATCAAATTGTTCAAAGCCTACGATAAGTTTAAGTATTGTAGTTTTCCCGTAACCAGAAGGCCCTAATAATGTGTAAAAATGACCAGAGTCGATATTCAAATCTATATCATTTAAAACTTGGGATTCTTCATAGGATTTACTAACGGATTGGAATGTTAATAAGGGGGTCATACTTTATCCTCCTATAAATATAATACTGTTGTAATAGCTATCATTTTTACGTACCTTGACACCATATTTTTTAATTTATGTATTTAGTTTGACTTGATTTAAATTATAATAAGTCTCTTTCTTCAGCATATCGATTATCACGCCTATCCAATAAAAATAACGCTTTGCCTTAGAGACAAAAATTCAATGTACCAGAATCAGAGGTACCAAAATTTTATATAAAGTATTAGGTTTCAAAGTAACTAATAGCGCCTCTGTTTAAAACCATTTGGTTGTGCGGCTTCAATTTAATTGATCATCTCTTCTCAAGTTTTTCATAATGAATTTTATACCTCTTTTATGTCTCACTTTTTAAACACTAGGTTTTTAAAATTTTAGTATGTATTGTACTAAAACTTATAATATATTAAAAAATTTTTCCATATTGGTAGTGCACATTCACTTTCAATACTGAAAAACGTTTGATAAATTAAATTTTCTACGATTTTTTCTTGAACGCACTGTTTTACCCTTCTTAGACTTTTGAGTTTTCCCTTATATTCTTAATGACAAATCAATTAATTTATTCATATTTATTATCGTTTACAATCTATTTTGACACACACACTTTAAATTACTTCAAAAAAGGCTATACTTTATTTACTTTTATTAAACGTTTTTTAGCGCTTAATAAAAATATCAAAGTATAGCCTGTATGACAACAATTATTTTTCTTTTGAACTGAAATATTTTTGGTTAGGCGATGTTTGAACGGACTTTACTGCTTGATAACTATTATAACCACTTTGTTTTTCAAATGTTTTTAAAATTTGTTTTTCTTCAGCCTTGCTTGGGACAATATTTTTAAATTGCTGATAACGATTTAAAAGGTCTTCGCCTTCAACTTGCGATTCGTAATACTTCTCTATTGCATTAAAAAAAGCCACCACCTGCAACATTTCTTCATTAGACCAATCAAGGTCTAAGGGGTATGAATACTCCATATACTAACCCACCTTTATGTTACCTATTATATGCCGAATTTTTAAGATTTAATTTAAAAAAGGACGGAACAGAAACCAAATTTAAGAAATTGATTTCATATGCCCGCCCCTACAAAGATGCTATATTGCTTAAAAGTGCACATTAAATTATTTAAAATGAATCATCTACTATGATATGCCGATTTCTAAATAAGTTGAAATGGAAACAATTAATCACTAGCACTTTGTCTTTTATATAAAAATTGCTTTAATTACATAGTATGAACTGGTAATCCTAAAGCTTTCTCAGCAGCTTCCATAGACATTTCACCTAATGTTGGGTGCGCATGTACAGTTAATGCTAAGTCTTCTGCGTTCATACCAGCTTCAATTGCTAAACCTAACTCAGAGATAATATCAGAAGCGCCAGTACCAACTACTTGAGCACCTACTAATGTATTATCTTCTTTAAGTGTTATTAATTTAACAAAACCGGTTGTGTCATCTAATGATAATGCACGGCCGTTAGCTGCATAAGGGAATTTAGAAGCAGTAACTTCTAATCCTTCTTCTTTAGCTTGTGCTTCAGTATAACCTACTTGTGCAAGTTCTGGTTCAGTGAAACATACAGCTGGCATACCGATGTAATCAACTTCAGATGCTTCACCGGAAATAACTTCAGCAGCTACTTTCGCTTCATAACTAGCTTTATGTGCTAATGGTAATCCAGGAACGATATCACCAATTGCAAAGATATTTTCAGCAGAAGTACGGCTTTGTTTATCTACTTCTAATAATCCACGATCAGCAAATTTAAGACCAATTTCTTCTAAACCTAACTCATCAGTGTTTGGACGACGACCAACAGTTACCAGTACATAGTCTGCATCGATTGTTTGTTCTTCGCCTTTAACTTCATATGTTACTTTAACGCCATCGTCAGTTTCTTCAGCAGATTTTGCCATCGCTTCAGTTACAATTTCAACGCCTTTTTCTTTCATACCTTTTTTAACAGGTTGCGTCATTTGTTTTTCAAAGCCACCTAGTATGTCTTTTGCACCTTCTAAAATCGTAACTTCTGAACCAAAGTTAGCAAAAGCAGTACCTAATTCAGAACCAATATAACCGCCACCAACGACAACTAATTTACCAGGAACTTCTTGTAAATTTAAAGCGCCAGTTGAATCGATTACGCGGTTACCGAATTTGAAGTTAGGGATTTCAATTGGTCTAGAACCAGTTGCAATAATCGCGTTTTTAAAGTTATAAGTTTGAGCACTTTTTTCGTCCATAACGCGTAAGCTGTTATTATCTACAAAATAAGCTTCACCTTTAACGATTTCTACTTTATTACCTTTTAATAGTCCTTCAACACCACCAGTTAATTTTTTAACAACTGATTGCTTGAATTCTTGAACTTTATCAAATTTAAGTGAAACACTTTCAGCAATAACACCTAAATCTTCAGAGTTTTGAGTTTCATTATAACGGTGAGATGCATGTAATAATGCTTTTGATGGGATACAACCAACGTTAAGACATACGCCACCTAATTCGCCTTTTTCAACGATTGTTACTTTCTGACCTAATTGAGCTGCGCGAATTGCTGCAACATATCCTCCAGGTCCGGCTCCGATTACAATAGTATCTGTTTCAATTGGGAAATCTCCAACTACCATGTTTTACCCCTCCATTAATAATAATTCTGGATTATTTAATAAACGTTTGATATGGTTCATAGCATTTTGTCCAGTCGCACCATCAATTTGTCTATGGTCAAAGCTTAATGATAATGATAATACTGGAGCAGCTATAATTTCTCCGTCTTTAACAATAGGTTTTTGGGCAATACGACCAATACCTAAGATAGCAACTTCTGGGTGATTTATAACAGGAGTGAACCATTGACCACCAGCTGAACCAATATTACTAATTGTACAAGTCGCATCTTTCATTTCATCTGAAGTCAATTTACCATCACGTGCTTTCACAGCTAATTCATTAATTTCATCTGAAATTTGGAACATAGATTTACGGTCAGCATGTTTAACAACAGGTACTAATAAGCCTCTGTCAGTATCAGCTGCAATACCGATATTCCAATAATGTTTTTGTACAATTTCGCCAGCTTCTTCATTGAATTCTGTGTTAAGTGCTGGGTATTTTTTAAGTGCAGAAACAAGTGCTTTCACTACATATGGTAAGAAAGTTAATTTAGTACCTTGCTCAGCCGCAACTTCTTTGAATTTTTTACGGTGATCCCATAATTCTTGAACATCGATTTCATCCATTAAAGTCACGTGAGGCGCAGTGTGTTTAGAATTAACCATTGCTTTAGCAATTGCTTTACGCATTGCAGGAATTTTTTCAGTTGTTTCTGGGAATTCTCCTTCAGTAGCAACTGGTGCTGATTGTGCAGAACTAGCTGTAGTTTCTTCAGTAGCTTCTGATGTACTTTCAGCTGAAGCTGTACTTGTCTCTCCATTTAAGTACGCATCAATGTCTTCTTTAGTTGTGCGACCATTTTTACCAGAAGCTACAACTGCTTTAATATTAACACCATTTTCACGTGCATATTTACGTACTGAAGGCATTGCTTTAACGCGTTTATTTTCATCTACATCTTCATCATTTGATGATTGAGCAGGTGCTTCAGTTTTTTCTTCTTTTTCAGATTCTGATTCGCTTGCAGATTCATCACTGTCGCTACCTTTAAATTCCATATCTTCTGCATCAGGCGCGTCGATTTTAACGATTGTGTCACCCACAACTGCTACAGTACCTTCATCTACTAGTACTTCTTCAATTGTTCCTGAAACAGGTGATGGGATTTCTACTACTGATTTGTCATTTTGTACTTCAGCTAAAACATCATCTTCTTCGATGTTATCTCCAGCTTTAACAAACCATTTTACAATTTCACCTTCGTGGATACCTTCACCAATATCGGGTAGTTTAAATTCAAATGCCACGTTATTATCCTCCTAAAAAGTTCATATTTAGTCACAAATGATAAAATGAGAGTTGAATTTATTATTCACTATCTCATGCTTTCTTTTAATAAAAACAAATGAAGTTGGGATAACATTGTGACAGATATCCCAAACTTTTTTATTTATAAATTAGAATTCTAATGTTGCTTTTGCTTTTTCAATGATATCATTTTTGTTTGGTAACCAAACGTTTTCAGCTTGAGTAAACGGATAAACCGTATCAGCAGCTGCTACACGCGCAATTGGTGCCTCTAATGAAAGAATAGCACGTTCAGCTAATTCTGAAGCAACTGTTGCACCAACACCAGCTTGACGTTGCGCTTCTTGAACAACAACTGCGCGACCAGTTTTCTCAACTGAAGCAACAAGCGTTTCTATATCAATAGGTTGCACCGTACGTAAATCGATAACTTCTACTGAATAGCCTTCTTTTTCTAATTCTTCTGCAGCTTTTAATGCTTCTTGTACCATTGCACCATAAGCGATTAAAGTAAGATCATTACCTTCTTGTTTAACGTTAGCTTTGCCGATTTCAACTGTATATTCTTCCTCTGGGACTTCTTCACGGAATGAACGATATAATTTCATATGTTCTAAATATACAACTGGATCGTTACTTCTAATTGCAGAAATTAATAAACCTTTAGCGTCATAAGGGTTAGATGGAATAACTACATTTAAACCTGGTGATTGAGCTAAAATACCTTCTAAATTATCTGCGTGTAATTCTGGTGTATGCACGCCGCCACCAAATGGCGCACGAATTGTTACTGGTGCTTGTTTTGAGTTACCAGAACGGAAACGTGTACGTGCGATTTGACCTGCAACAGAGTCAAATGCTTCAAATACGAATCCTAAGAATTGGATTTCCATAACTGGACGATAGCCTTGTGTAGTTAAACCTAAAGCTAAACCACCGATTCCAGATTCTGCTAACGGTGTATCAAACACACGGTCTTCACCGAATTCTTTTTGTAATCCTTCAGTTACACGGAATACACCACCGTTAACGCCGACGTCTTCACCGAAAAGTAAGACATTTTCATCATTTTGTAATTCGGTTTTAAGCGCGTTATTAATCGCTTGAACCATTGTCATTTGTGCCATCGGTTACTTCGACTCCTTCTCTTTATAGATTTCATATTGTTCTGCTAAATGTTGAGGCATTGCTTCATACATATTTTCCATCAAGTCTGTAACTTTTTGTTTTTCTGTATTGTCCGCTTCTTTAATAGCAGTTTTAATTTCAGCTTTCGCACGATCGATTACTTCGTTTTCTTTCTCTTCAGTCCATAGACCTTTACCTTCAAGATATTTTCTGAAACGAACTAATGGATCTTTTTTCTCCCATTCAGAATCTTCATCTGAAGTTCTATATTTCGTTGGGTCGTCACCAGCCATTGTATGCGGGCCATAACGATAAGTGATTGTTTCAATTAGCGTTGGTCCCTCACCGTTCACAGCACGGTCACGCGCTTCTTTAGTTGCTTGATACACTGCTAATGCATCCATACCGTCCACTTGGAGTCCTGGAATACCAACTGAAATCGCTTTTTGTGCTAAAGTTTCAGCAGCTGTTTGTTTACTACGTGGTGTAGAAATCGCATAGTTATTGTTTTGGATTACAAAGATTGCAGGCGCTTTGTAAGCAGAAGCAAAGTTGATACCTTCATAGAAATCACCTTGTGACGAACCACCATCACCAGTGTATGTGATTGCTACAGCTTGCTTGCCGCGTTTTTTAAGTCCTAGTGCAACACCAGCCGTTTGTACATATTGAGCACCGATAATAATTTGTGGGCTTAATGCATTAACACCTTCAGGCATTCTATTCCCTTTAAAGTGACCTCTAGAGAATAGGAACGCTTCAGTTAATGGTAAACCTTGCCAAATTAATTGTGGTACATCACGATAACCTGGTAAGATAAAGTCTTCTTGTTCTAAAGCATATTGAGAAGCTAATTGAGAAGCTTCTTGTCCAGCTGTAGGAGCATAGAAACCTAATCTACCTTGTCTATTTAGTGAAATAGAACGTTGGTCAAGGATACGTGTCCAAACCATTCTTTCCATTAATTCTACTAATTGCTCGTCTGATAAATCTGGTACTAGATCTTTATTAACGACATTACCGTCTTCATCCAAAATTTGGATCATTTCAAATTGAGATTCAGTATCTTTCAATACTTTCTCTGCATCGAATTGGGCTTTCAATTTCGGAGCCATTCAATTCACCATACCTTTCCCGTATAATAGAAATTCATTTTATCCTTTCATATTGTACCACAAAACTATTCCGCTGTTAAACAAATAAGAAAAGTTCTGTAGTACTATAAACCGGTACAGTTTTTAATCTGTACTACTAATTTTCGTCATGCTGTACTACCTGTATTTTTAAAATATGGGTTGTAATATCCCTTAAAAATGTAAGCGCCCTCATTTATTATGCTATAGTTAAATAAGCAAAATTTCAAATTTATAGCACTATAGATTTAATTTAAATTATCTACGTCCTGTTTTTCTTTATTTACTTTTTCCATTGCGTCTTTGTATTTATTAAATGATTTATCCATATCTTTATATGATTTGGATACTGCTTCCGTTTTTTGATTCATTTCTTCTTGATTTGCTTGGTCTCCAGCCCCATATTCAAATAAATCTTTTTCTTTGCTCATAATGTTTTTATATGACTTAGCATAATCGTCGTGTGCTTTATATTTATCCTTTAATGCATCATTTAATTCTTTCACTTCTTTTTTCTTATCTTTATCACTGATATTATCTAAATGCTTTTGTGCCTTTTTAAATTCTTTTTCTGAATTATCTAAAGCTTGTTCTTCTTTTTCAAATGCTTCTTGTCTATCTTTAACGTTACCTACAATTTTTTGAGAAGTTTCTTTCGCCTCTTGTTGATCTTTTCCATTTATTTCTTCAACTAATTTTTGTTTTTCTTGTTCAAGATCGTTAAGTTTTTTTCCTACAGAAGAAACTGGTTTTTCTTTATCAAAAGCTTGTTGTATTTTTTCGTTGTAATCTTTTATTTCGTCTTTATCAGTTGTACATCCAGCTACAAGTACTGTTGAAGCAAGTAATGCACCTATACCGAGTTTTAATTTCATTTTTGAGTAATCCTCCTTTTCCGTGTGTTATATTATATAATGAATTTTAATAAATCAAATTTATCACTGTATTTCAACTAGTAATCTTTGGTATATTTTATATTAAGGAAGGTGTATGAACAAATGTTAACAATGAAAGATATTATTCGCGATGGTCACCCTACACTTCGTGAAAAAGCTAAAGAAGTCGAAGTTCCTTTATCAAATGAAGATAAAGAAACCTTAAAATCTATGAGAGAATTTCTAATCAATAGTCAAGATGAAGAAACAGCTAATAAATATGGTTTACGTTCTGGCGTCGGGTTAGCAGCACCACAAATTAATGTATCTAAAAAAATGATTGCTGTGTATTTACCTGATGACGGAGAAGGTAAAAGTTATGACTTAATGTTAGTAAACCCTAAAATCATGAGCCACAGTATTCAAGAAGCATACTTACCAACTGGAGAAGGTTGCTTAAGTGTAGATGAAAACATCCCCGGGCTCGTTCATCGTAAATTTAGAATCACAGTTAAAGCTAAAGATATAGACGGCAATGATATAAAATTACGTTTAAAAGGCTATCCAGCTGTTGTCGTACAACACGAAATTGACCATATTAATGGTATCATGTTTTATGATCATATTGACCCCAATCATCCGCTGCAACCACATGAAGATGCAGTAGAAGTATAAAAAAGAACTGTTAGTAAATGTGTTAATCCACATGCTTACTAACAGTTTTTTTACATAAAGTCGTCTCTTCTCTCATGAAATGAAATATTTAATGCTGTTAATTCTTTTTTCAATGTATTCAGTTCTTGAATATCAATGAATTCAGGGTCATGGTTATGTTTTAGATAATTTTGGTCTTCATTTACTGTATCGATAATTTCATTATAATTAAAAAACATAATAACTTGTTCTGCACGCACTTCAAATGTAATATCTTGAAATACTTTGTCAGTTCGTTGTTTCTCATTCTTGATATCTTCTAAAATACGTTTTACTTTGTCCATAGCAATCACCTTCACCTAATATCTATGTTTCTTTCTATATTAAACACTTTGCAATTATGTATCACCCTTTCATCATAATTAATTTTCACCATTGACTCAAGCTTTATGATAGATAGCTTTTAAATTTAAATACATCTAATTAAAACGACTTTCTTGGACTTCGTATTAACTTAATTACTTTATGTAATATAATAAGTACCCTTAAAATAAAACTGCTTTATTTATTCGACTACATCATGTAAAATGAGAAATAACTGAAAACATACAAAATAGTGAAATTTGTATTTTTCTAATCGAACGAATTTAAAATGACCCTAGAAACATACTGGGCGTATGCTCGTATGTTCTCTTTATATATATGAACGTAGTTTCAATTCACTGTTTTGAGTGACTTTATTTTTATTTAATATTAAGAAACTCACAAAAAATATACAATCCAGGGTTTATATAAATAATTTAAACAAAAACTTAGGAGGAAATAGATATAATGGCAGTATATAAAGTATTTTTTCAACATAACAAAGATGAAGTAGTTGTAAGAGAACACACACAAACGATTTATGTTGAAGCACAATCAGAAGAACAAGTAAGAAGATATTTGAAAGATCGTAATTACAATATCGAGTTTATCACTAAACTTGAGGGCGCACATTTAGAATACGAAAAACAATCAGATCACTTTAATGTGGAGCAAGCAGAATAATGAAACAAATTCACAAAAATGAAGTTGCGGTTTATGCTCTCGGTGGCTTGGGTGAAATAGGTAAAAACACTTACGCTGTAGAGTATCAGGATGAAATCGTAATCATTGATGCAGGTATTAAATTCCCTGATGATAACTTATTAGGTATTGATTATGTTATCCCTGATATTACTTATTTAGAACAAAACCAAGATAAAATTGTCGGACTGTTTATCACTCATGGCCACGAAGACCATATAGGTGGTGTGCCCTACCTATTAAAACAAATTAATGTACCTATATATGGTGGACCATTAGCTTTAGGCTTAATTAGAAATAAACTGGAAGAACATCATTTGTTAAGAACCACTGAACTTATTGAAATTGAAGAGAGCAGTGTTATTAAATCTAAACATTTTGAAGTTTCTTTCTATCTAACAACGCATAGTATCCCGGAATCGTATGGTGTGATTGTTAACACACCAGAAGGTAATATCGTTCATACTGGTGACTTCAAATTTGATTTTACTCCCGTTGGAGAGCCTGCTAATATGGCGAAAATGGCAAAACTTGGAGAAGAAGGTGTGCTTTGCTTACTTTCAGATTCCACAAATTCACTCGTTCCAGATTTCACATTAAGTGAACGTGAAGTTGGTCAGAACGTTGAAAAAATATTCCGTAATTGTAGTGGTAGAATCATATTTGCTACTTTTGCGTCAAATATTTATCGTGTTCAACAAGCCGTCGAAGCTGCAATTAAATACAATCGTAAAATTGTGACATTTGGGCGTTCAATGGAAAATAATATCAAAATTGGTATGGAGTTAGGCTATATCAAAGCGCCACCTGAAACATTTATCGAACCTAATAAAATTAATAGTGTACCTAAACACGAGCTACTCATTCTATGTACAGGTTCACAAGGTGAACCAATGGCTGCGTTATCAAGAATTGCTAATGGAACACATAAGCAAATTAAAATTATTCCTGAAGATACAGTGGTGTTTAGTTCTTCACCTATTCCAGGTAATACCAAAAGTATCAACCGCACGATAAACGCATTGTATCGTGCTGGTGCTGAAGTTATTCATAATAAGGTATCAAACATTCACACATCTGGTCACGGATCTAAAGGCGATCAACAACTTATGTTACGTTTATTACGTCCAAAATTCTTCCTTCCCATTCATGGTGAGTACCGTATGTTAAAAGCGCATGGTCAATCAGGTATAGAATGTGGCGTTGACCCAGACAATGTGTTTATCTTTGATATTGGAGATGTATTAGCTTTAACGCACAACTCTGCTAGGAAAGCTGGAAGAATCCCTTCTGGAAATGTCTTAGTAGATGGTAGTGGTATTGGAGATATCGGAAATGTGGTTATCCGCGATCGTAAATTATTGTCTGAAGAAGGTTTAGTCATCGTAGTTGTTAGCATAGACTTTAAGACAAATAAACTTTTATCTGGTCCGGATATTATCTCTCGTGGTTTTGTTTATATGCGCGAATCTGGACAATTAATTTATGATGCGCAACGAAAAATAAAAACAGATGTCATTACTAAATTAAACCAAAATCCAGAAATTCAGTGGCATCAAATTAAGTCATCTATTATAGAGACATTACAACCGTATTTATTTGAAAAAACGGCTCGTAAACCTATGATTCTACCCGTAATCATGAAGGTAAACGAAGGTAATTCACCCTCTTCAACTAAAAAAACACAAAATAAACCTAACAATAAAAAGGATAAATCAAAAAAGAACAACACGAAACCTCAAAATAAACATACAAATCCTAAACCGAACAACAAAGATAATAAAAAGCCAAATCAGAAATCAAAATCAAAAAAAGATGATAACAAAGCCAATCAATCAACTGAGTCAAATTAAAATAAAAGCACACGGTTAANNTTAACCGTGTGCTTTTATTTTGTTTACTATAATGTTATGAAAATAGGCTGAGACGTATTTAAGTCTCAACCTTTAATATACTTAGGTGCATTTATTATCTAACGACCTTCTTCTCAAAACGATTTAAATCATTATCATGGCCAATCATAATTAAAATATCGCCAATTTCAATATTGATATGGGGATCTGGTGAAACAATAATTTCTCTTCCTCTTTTCACAGCTATGATACTTATCCCATATTGTGCTCGAATATCTAATTCAATAATCGTTTGACCTGCCATTTTTTCACTGACTTTAATTTCAACAATAGAATGTTCATCTGCTAACTCTAAATAATCTAAAACGCTCGCACTTGCTACATTATGCGCAATTCTTCTTCCCATATCTCTTTCTGGATGAACGACTGTATCTGCACCTATTTTATTTAAAATTTTAGCATGATAATCATTTTGAGCTTTAGCAGTTACTTTTTTAACACCTAATTCTTTTAAAATTAAAGTGGTTAACGTGCTTGACTGGATATTTTCACCAATAGCTACAATAACATGGTCAAAATTTCTAATACCTAAACTTTTCATTACTGCTTCATCTGTTGTGTCAGCAATTACAGCGTGTGTAGCAATATCACTATATTCATTCACGCGTGCTTCATTCATATCAATTGCCATAACATCCATATCTAAAGCATTCAATTCTCTGACAATACTGCCGCCAAAACGGCCTAAACCTATAACCACATATTCTTTGTCCATATGCGTCCTCCAAACAGTAAGATAATTGAAATGTATCAAATCTAAATAATTTAAACAATTATCATTACAGCACTTTAATATATGAGTTTATTTTTTACCTTTGACATATTCTTTATCAAAAACAAACAATCTCAATAATAATATTAGCGATGGAATAAGTAAAAGTAAACCTAAAATAAATGCAATAATCAAAGCAATTGCCATACTACTATTAACCACGTGTTCATCTATACGTATATAAGGATATAAGATATATGGTAATTTACTTACACCATATCCAAAGAACGCAAAGCCCATTTGTAAAATAACTAATATAAATGCGATACCGTGCCATTTTTTCATTAAAGTAAGCAACATGGCACCTGCAAAACAAATGAAGCTAAGTGCAAACATCCACCAATAATCAAATACTGCCGTATAGAAATGGGTCTCGTTTTGTATTCTTAATGATAAAAAGACAAATAATGAAATGGCTATCATAGGAGGCCCCCAGAATAAGAACCAATATCTCAACAAACTATATGCTGGTTTATCATTTGCTTTCGAAGCGTAGTATGTTAAAAATCCAGACGAAATATAGAGCACTGATATAATTGCTAAAAATACTACTGACCATGAATATGGACTTAAGAGTAACTCAAACCAATTTAAATCTAAATTGTTGTTTGATCCAGTGATATATCCCCCTTCTGAAATTGTTAACGTAGTAGCTAAAGCAGCCGGTATAAATAACCCAGCTAGACCATACATTGCTAACCAAGGTAATTTTGTATCTGGCCCATAATTTTCAAAAGCATAGAATCCACCTCTAATTGACAATAATACAAGTGCAATTGAAGCAGGTACTAACAATACTGTACCGAAATATTTAGCTGAGTCTGGAAAAAATCCAACCATACCTACGAAAAAGAAAACAAAGAAAACGTTAGTTACTTCCCAAACAGGGTTAAGGTAACGTGCAATTAAATGATTAATTTTTTTATCTTGCTTTGTTATTTTCGCATGTAATGTAAAGAAACCAGCACCAAAATCAATTGAGGCAACAATAATATAACAAAATAAGAATATCCATAAAACTGCGATCCCTATATATGCGAATACCATTATGCATCACCTCTTTCTGATGAATGTTCTTCAAACTCTTTATAGGCTGGTTTATTCTTAAACATTCTTAATAATACATACGAAGAAGTTACAATCAATATGAGATATAATATACCAAATAATACTGTCACGAGTGTTATGCCGCCTGCTTGTGTTGCAGCGTCAGCTACTTTTAGATAACCACGCACAATCCATGGTTGACGTCCTTGTTCTGTCAGGAACCAGCCAAACTCTATAGCAAGCATAGCTGCTGGCCCAGTTAGTAAGGCACCATATAACATTGGTTTGGAATAAGTGAATCTCCGTAATTTTTTAAAGCATAGCGTTAATATAAATGCTGCTGAAATAATTAAACAGAAGACACCCATAGAAACCATTAAATCAAAGTAGTAGTGTACGATCATTGGCGGATGTAATTCTTCTGGAAAATCATTTAATCCTTTAACTTCAGTATTTACGTTATTATCTGCTAAGAAACTGAGTATACTTGGTAACTTAATTGCACCGGAAACTTCTTGAGTTTCTTCGTCTAAAGTTCCAAAAAGCACTAAATTAGCATTTGATTCTGTATCAAAATGCCATTCATATGCAGCTAACTTCTCTGGTTGTTCTTGATGTAAAAACTTAGCTGATAAATCACCGGCTAGCATAGAACCTAAAGTAAAGACGATTCCAAGAATCATTGTTAGTTTTAATGCTTTTTTATGATATTCTGTGTCTTTTTTAAATTTATTTTTCATTAACTTAAATGCAGCAATCGCAGCTAATACAAATGCCATTGTCATAAATGCAGTAGCTACAACGTGAAATGATCTTACAAAAAATGAATCATTAAACATTGCTACCCAAGGTTCAACATTAATCATTTTTCCCTTACTCATTTCAAAACCAGCTGGCGTATTCATAAATGAATTGACTGCAGTAATAAAGAATGCGGAGAAAGAACCTCCAATAATGACTGGTATGCTAATTAAAAAATGTGTCCATTTACTTTTAAATCTATCCCAAGTATATAAATAAATACTTAAGAAAATTGCTTCAAAGAAGAATGCAAATGTTTCCATAAATAATGGCAACGCGATTACATGACCACCCATTTGCATAAATGTTGGCCATAATAGGGATAACTGTAATCCTATGATTGTACCAGTCACAACCCCTACAGCAACTGTAATCGTATAACCTTTAGACCATCTTTTAGCTAATGTTATATAGTGAGGATCATTCTTCTTAATCCCCAAAAATTCAGCAATAGCAAACATTAATGGCACGCCTACACCAATTGTTGCAAATATGATATGAACTGCAAGTGTCATTGCAGTTAGAAAACGCGCTAATTCAACTGAATCCATAATATCACCTTTTTTAATTATTTGTGACAAAAATCACAACGTCTATTCATTATAACTAGAATATCTATGATTTAAAATTAGTTAAACTCAAATTTAAGTGACAAATTAATGACCAATTGCATGTAATTTTAATAACTTGAATTATTATTAAAAGTAATTTATATTAAAGTAACTTAATTATCGAAAGGATTGATGATCAATGAACGATGTTATTATTTACACACAGAATGATTGCCCACCTTGTACTTTTATCAAAAACTATTTATCAGATAAAGGCATTACTTACACAGAGAAAAATATTGCTCATTCACAATTTCGAAATGAAATGATAGATTACGATGCATTTGCAACACCATTTATTTTATTAAATAATGAACCAATGTATCAAATTGATATGGATAAAATTAACCACTCATTAAATATAGAGGTATAATATCAGGATTTTAACTGATTGAAAGCAAAACAAAGCCAAGTGCCCCATTGACGTTACACACTATATCAATATGTGATTAATCGAACCAGGAACCAGCAAAAGCAAATCTTATTGCTAACCAATGACATTATTTTAGTTTAATGTATATATTCAATCTAACACTAAAACAAATAAATAAACATTTTTTTACTCAAAAGATGTTTATTTACTATGAATTAAAAAAGTTTAAGACACCCATACTGTTTTGACTTCTACTAGCATATCAGCAATAACTAACTCTCATGAGAACATGAACTCCCTTTTTAAGCATAGTTTCTTAACTCATTGATTTAATAGTACTTACGCATGGGCTTTAGTCATGTAAGCCATTCAATCCTCTTTGACAAAAAGCCTAAAAAAAGAGACCCATTTGGGTCTCTCATAGCCTTTAAAAATGACTTCTTAATTGCTATTTATCTATTTATGAAGACAAACCATTTTAGCCAGAGCGAGATTACGAAAACATTTTAAGAAACGTAGTTTCTCTCCCGCTTTTTTTATTATTTAGTATACTCGCTTACCAATGCTTGTACTTCTTCAGAAGTAGCACAGTTAATTGCGCTTTGTGCTAGTTCTTCCATTTCATTTTTGCTCAAACCTTTAATTTGACGACGTGCTTTAAGAATCGATGTAGCACTCATAGAGAATTCATCTAAACCTAAACCTAGTAATAATGGGATAGCAGTTTCGTCTCCAGCCATTTCTCCACACATACCAGTCCATTTACCTTCTTTATGAGAAGCTTCAATAACTTGTTGCACTAAACGTAATATTGCAGGATTGTATGGTTGGTACAAGTATGATACGCGTTCTGACATACGGTCAGCTGCCATTGTATATTGAATTAAATCATTAGTTCCAATGCTGAAGAAATCTACTTCTTTAGCAAAAACATCTGCCAATGCAGCAGTTGAAGGAATTTCTACCATGATACCAACTTCGATATCATCTGAAACCTCAATACCTTCATTTGTTAAATTTTCTTTTTCTTCTAATAATAATGCTTTAGCATCCCGGAATTCTTTAATCGTAGCAACCATTGGGAACATAATACTTAATTTACCGTAAGTTGATGCACGTAATAATGCACGTAGTTGCGGTCTAAATATTTCGGGTTGATCTAGGCACAAACGTATTGCCCGGTAACCTAAGAACGGATTCATTTCTTCAGGTAAGCTTAGATATGGTAACTCTTTATCGCCCCCGATATCTAAAGTACGCACAACAACGCGTTTATCTTTCATAGTTTCTAGAACTTTTTTATAAGCTTCAAATTGTTCATCTTCAGTTGGCATTTCATCTCTGCCCATGTATAAGAATTCAGTACGGTATAGTCCGACACCTTCAGCGCCATTCTCAATAACACCTTTTAAATCATTTGGTGTACCAATGTTGGCAGCTAATTCAGCATGTTCTCCATCCACTGTTGTTGTTTCTTCATCACGTAATTTCTGAAGTTCTTTTTTATCTTCAAAGAAACGTTCCCGTTTATTTTGGTATGCAATCACTTCATCTTCTGTAGGGTCTATAATTACCTCGCCAGTCAAACCGTCAACAATAATCATATCACCTTGTTTAACTTCTTGTGTAATTGATTTTGTACCTACTACTGCAGCAATTTCAAGTGAGCGGCTCATAATCGCTGAGTGAGAAGTTCTTCCACCAATATTTGTAACAAAGCCTTGTACAAACGCCTTGTTTAATTGAGCCGTATCTGAAGGTGTTAAATCGTTTCCAATTATAACAACGCTTTCATCAATCATACTCGGATTGGGCAATTCCACACCTAAAATGTGCGCTAATACACGCTTAGATACATCACGAATATCTGCAGCGCGTTCTTTCATGTATTCATTATCCATCGATTCAAAGATGGTAATGAATTGTCCAGTTACATCCGAAAGTGCAGTTGGTGCGTTAACTTGTTCATTTTTTATTTTTTCTTCAATCGGTTGAATTAACTCAGGATCATCTAAAACTAATAAATGCGCATCGAAAATAGCTGCTTTATCAGCACCAAGATTTTCCTCAGCGTTATTTCTAATTTTTGTTAATTCAACTTTAGATGTTTCAATAGCTTTTTGAAACTTAGCAATTTCTGCGTCGACATCTTTGACCTTTTCGCTGTTATATGAAAGGTCGGGTTCAACTAATAAATATGCTTTAGCAATAGCTACACCATCTGATGCAGCAATACCATTAATGTAGTTAGACATATTATTTAGTTAATCCTTCTTTAGATAAGATATCTGTAATAGCTTCCATTGCGTCTGCTTCATCGCTACCATCAGCATAGATTGTGATTTCAGCATCTTTACCTACGCCTAAACTCATAACACCCATGATTGATTTCAAGTTAACTTTTTTACCGTTATATTCTAATTGAATATCTGAATCAAATTTTGATGCAGTTTGAACAAGCATTGTAGCTGGACGTGCATGAATCCCTGTTTCGTCAATAATTACATATGATTTTTGTTCCATAATATAATGTCTCCTTCGTATAGTTAGAATCGTTAGTTTATTATAAAACCTAGCATAGTTTTATATAATAACATTACCAAATTATATATATAAATTCAATTCGTTGCACCCATGACATGACAATAATCCGTGAATATTGTCTCTTTTTTGAAAACGCTACACTATCACATTAAAGATTTAGCAACTTTTTCACATTTCTCAATATGATCGTCCCCTATTTTTTTCATAAAATAATAACTAATAGAGGCAGAAATAGCCTGTCCAACAAGTGGAAACCATTTCGTTTGTTTAGCAGCCATACGCTTTGCAACATCTTTTATAACAACCTTTAAGATTGCATTAGATACTTTTCTACCAATGAATTGGCTGCCTTGAATGGCTGCCGATGCAAAAATGCGCTCTTTTACATCTTCTCTCATTGAATTAACTTGTTTATGATCTAAACCATAGATTTTATTAACGTCTTCAATTATATCTCTCATCAGCTTAATATCTACACCGAAATTCAAACCTGGTATGGGTACAACACTAACACTCGATGATAATACTGATTTTTTTCTAACAATTGCTTGAGCGCGTTCGCGGCGCTCTTCAAGTTCAATATGTGTAGTGGGTAAATTATTTTTATTTTTCACATCTTCAATGTTTAACACTTTATTTCCAACTTTTTGGGTCACACTATTTGTAATTTTATTTTTAATACTCATGATATTCACTCCTTGTAAATGCTAGTATATTAAAAACATTACCCTATTTTTAGTGATCTATTGTACATTTACAAAAATAGCTTTTAAATATTTTGATGGTTTGTAGTGAGGATGTGTTTTAAAATCTTTTGGTAAGCCCATTACTTCTAAAAATTCAAAATCAACTTCTGCACGGTTTAAAGTATCTTTAATAACTTTTTTAAAGGCTTTTAATGAAAATGTGCTGTTATTCGTACATAATAATAGCGTCCCGCCTGGCGAAAGTATTTCTAAGGCGCCTAATATTAATTTATCGTAATCTTTTAACACTGAAAAAGTTTTCTTTTTATTTCTAGCAAAGCTAGGTGGATCAATAACAATCGTGTCATAAATTAAATCATGACGTCGTGCGTAGTTAAAGTAATCAAATGTGTCCATAACAAAAATGTACTGTGTTTTTGGATCAATTGCATTCAATCCAAAATTTTCTTCTGTTAAAGATCGAGAACGGTTAGCTAAATCTACACTAGTAGTCACTTTTGCTTTTTCTGCTGAAACAACTGAAAAAGCACCTGTATAACTAAACATATTGAGTAAGTATCTATTATCTGCAAATTGATCTCTTAATTTCTTTCGTACTTCTTTTTGATCTAAGAATATACCTGTCATAGGTCCATCGTTTAAATCTACGTTATAAAAAGTATGGTTCTCTTCGATTACAATTGGAAATTCAGGTACTTCTCCATCAACAAAACCGCCCTCTATATGAGCGTCTTTAAAACGCATTTTTTCAAAAAGTGAAGTATATTTAAAAACATTCTTTAATGCATTTAAAATTTGGTAGCGATACTTATAAATGCCCTTAGAATACCACTGAATTAAAAAGTGGCCGTTATAATTATCTATAGTTAGCCCTCCAACGCCGTCACCTTCACCATTAAAAACTCTAAAAGCGTTAGTTCCTTCGATATTATAAAAATATGACCTTTCCTCTTTAGCTGTCTCAAAAAGACTTTCAAAAAAGCGGATATTAATTTCTTCGTCTTTATCATAACTTAATACCCAGCCAAGCCCTTTATGCTGTCTTCCTACATATGCAGTTGCAATAAATTGGTGTTTATCATTTACTAATAAGAACAAATCTCCTTCTTTTAAATGATCATGAGCAAAAACATCCTCATCATCAATCAGCGGGTAACCATTTAAATATTTCATTTCTTTACCTTTATTTAATGTGGCAGTTTTCATAAATATATGTCAGCCTTTCTAATGTTTTGTAATTAATGCTTTCTTATTCTATCATCTCAATAATTATAGTAACATCATTTATATTTAAATAAATATTAACTATATGCAATGCTTAATATAATGTATTACATGTAAACTTACCTCATTAGTTATTTAAAAATAATAAAAGTAAGACAAAAAATCGCGTTAATCGCGTTTTCACTCTATTTCTCTAGAAATTCCTTTGCTTCAGACTTGTAAAGATGGCTGAAAAGGCACGCAGGATTCAGGATGCTTGCATAGATGACTTGTTATAATCACAATTTTAATTCAATTCTTCACTATGCATACCGTAGAAGAACCTGAGATATTGATTAATATCTCAGGTTCCCTATTTAAAGTTATATTTTGTTTGTTAATCTCTTGAAGGTTCACGTAATTTAATAATAAATGATACTGTTACTGCAATTAACATAATTAATAATATTGGTGTAATGAAAATTGATAGTAATAGACCATGAACCATAATATTCATAAATTCTGTTACTAATTTGAAAAATAATAGACTTATCATAAATAACTGTAGATAATAGAATTTATTTCTCAAGAAGTTCGTTATAGTAGTTAATATATAGGCAATGATAATAAACATCAACAATAATAAAGTAATCCATTCGATTACATACTGTGTTTGAGAAATTTCCCAATTACCTGATACAAATAATGCGTTTCTATTATTAAATTCTATAATTGTAAAGAACAATAATACAACACCACAAAATATTTCTACATACGCCGATTTAACCCATTTTGGTATTTTCATCCAATTTGGAATATCATCTTCTTGAATATCAATAATATTCTTCCATTTTTCGATAAATTTATCTTTTTTATCTCTTAATTTTTGAATATCGACACTTCTACGGGTTTTGCGTGTGAACTCAGTTGTCTTATCTTGTAAATTTTTCAAATGTTCTTTTGTTTGGTTTGTAACTGTATCTTTGCTCGCTCTAGATAATTCAGGTTCTTCTTCACCTAATTCTTGTTTTGTCAACGGTAATGATCTTCTTAAAAATAAGAAGTTCCAAATTGACATTTGCCCTAGTAACCACATTAATATAAAGAATGTGTTTACACTTAATATATCTATTGGAATAATTTCATCACTGTCAATTCTTCCATATAACACAATTTGTGTAATTAAATAACTCATGCCGTAACTGAAAATAATAAGTAAATAGTGATATTTTCTGTGTTTTGGATTTAATTCATCTTTATACACGATATACCCAATGTGAATAACAAACGGGATGATAAAAATGATAGCAAAAAAGCTATAAACTTGTGTCATTAGAATTAACGTTATAATAAAGAAAAGAATACCTATAACTAAAAAGAAGATTGAAACATCATAATCATATTTCGTTGTTCTTAAAAGGGCAAACCCAATTAATATAACTGCAACACCAAATAAAATAATTAATATCGCACTTATAACAGGAAAATTCCCTATATAATTACTCATAACTCTTATGATTTCTGCAAAAAATGCATTTATAAAATCCCAAACATTATGAATATGTAATTCTATTTTACCCTTATCCTTTAAATCATGGACCATGGGTAAATTTATTAAAATGATGAGACCTGTGAAAAGCGAAACGATGCCTATTATATAACTATATAATATCTCAGCGTGTTTCTTAAAAAAAGACATACCATTCACCTCAAAGTTATTATATATTAACATTTTGTTCTTGTCTTTAATAAATCCATAAATAAGTCTATAGTATGATAGAAAAAAGTGGTATAGTCAACTTTCCACTAAATTTAAATTACTAAACAAATATTTTACAACCAAAGAATTAAAGTTTCATCTATACTTATTGTTTACGTTTCATTTCATGTGGTAAATAATAACTGTAAGTCATGTTTACTGTGAAGGAGTGTTAAATTATGAGTAAAGAAGAAGCAAATAAAAAAGCAGCTGAAAAAGCAAAAGAAGCTGAAGATAAATTAAAAGATAAAAAAGAAACTGCTGAAAATAATACTGAAGAAACAAAGAAAAACGTTCAGGACAGTTTAGATTAAAATTCGGTATAACGCTTTAAAAAATGTGTTGATTCAAAGATACAGAGGTTATATCGTTACTAAAGGTTGGACTTTCAATATAGACTTCTATTGAGACACTATATATGGCTAGGTTGTTGACTTCTTTCTACGATGAGGATTAGCAACCTAGTTTTTTATGTATTTTGTTTACCTATGGCTCAACTACTTCTATTAACTTTTGTAAAGAAATAAGAAACATATTTATACATATATAATTAGTGTGTATCAGTAGATAATTAAAACTAAAGTATAAAGTTTCGCTTCTTAATTCTGTTGAGTTAGTGATGCTTAGACGTGAAGATGAGCATACACTCACACGATGGTTTTACCCTTATCGTTCTTGTATATTTTCTAGTCATCTTTACCAGAGTTGAACAATGAAATCATTTTTGAAAATCTGGTTTCTGTTTTCTTCTTTATGATGAGCCTTATATGATATAATGCTTTTTATAAACAATATGAGTTCTATCCGGTTTAGGATAATGCAATATTTTCGAAATCGCAACGTCTATTTTGCACCTAATGACTTTAACATTCGTGAATCTTTAGTTTATTCTCGATACGTCTTGACATAAGTGGTGAAAAATCATACATTATAGTTAAATTTAAAATTAATATTCGCACTAGGGGTGTTTAGTGACTGAGATGAGGTATACCCTCAAACCCTTTGAACCTGATCTAGATTAAGCTAGCGTAGGAAAGTGTATTGCGATACAATATTTTTTGTATCCATATGCCTATGTTTAGCGCGCAACTTCTAGAAGGTTGTGCGTTTTTTTTGGAGGAGAATTTATGTCAAAAGGTTTAAAGCTATCAGAAATTTTAGTAACTGTACTTATAGCAGTTGTCTTTGCGCTTATTTATAATATATGGACTTTAGTTTATAAAGCTGTGCAGGTTTCAGGTCTTCATCTTGAAGAGCTCACATATGGCGCCTGGTTTATGGCAGCTATTGTGGCTTATTTAATTATACCGAAAGCTGGGATTGCTTTATTAGCTGAATTTGCTGCAGGCGCTGGAGAGACGATTGTTATGGGTAGATTTGATATTCCCACAATGGTATATGCGTTGCTTCAAGGATTAGCATGTGAAGTTATTTTCGCTATTTTTAGATATAAATCACGTTCTGCTATGGTAGCAATATTAGCAGGCCTTTTAGCCTCTATCTCTACACTTCCACTTGATTTTGCATATGGATATTTAGGAGAAATTGTTGGGTGGAATTTAACACTATATATCGCCTTTCGTTTAATTAGTGGTATTGTAGTTGCTGGATTATTATCTTATTATATCGTAAAAATATTAGATCAAACCGGTGTAACTAAATTATTTAGACCTGCAACCCAAAAAGATTATGACAATTTATAAGGAGCATGAAAGTTGATAGGAATTGAAAATCTACGATTAAAATACCCAAATGGGATTAAGAAAATATTCGACCATTTTTCACTAAATATACAAGATAAAGAAAAGCTACTTATACTTGGTCCATCTGGTTCAGGCAAAAGCACCCTACTTAATGTTTTAAGTGGTATTGTGCCGAATCTAATCGACTTACCCATGAAATACGATAAATTAGAAATTGATAGTAATTGCGGAGTTATTTTTCAAGACCCTGATAGTCAGTTTTGTATGCCAAAAGTATATGAAGAACTCGCTTTTGTTCTAGAAAACTTGCAAACACCTCGTCAAGAAATGGATGCGCTGATCGAATCAGCACTTGACTCTGTTGGTCTGAGTGTCAACAAAAATCAATATATCAACAATTTAAGTGGTGGCATGAAACAAAAGTTAGCTATTGCAGAAACATTACTTCAACAAGCAGATACACTCTTTTTAGATGAGCCTACTGCAATGTTAGATGTAGAAGCAACTGTTGAGTTATGGGATAAAATTAAATCGTTGTGGCAAAACCAAACAGTTATCATAGTAGAACATAAAGTAGAACATATATGGCAACACATAGATCGTGTCATATTATTAAATTATGATGGAGACATCGTAGCTGACGCGATGCCAGCTGAAATACTTAACAACTACGAACATCTATTATCTGAGTATGGCGTATGGCATCCTAAGGCATGGGATAGAGCACCCAAACCAATCGAGCTCGATCACAACCCAGAAACAAATAATAAGATATTCACTTTTGAAAAAGGCATCATTAAAAGAAGAAAACAATCACTTATCAATATTCCTAAGCTTGAGATTACGCAAGGAGAATGGATTACCATCACTGGTCCAAATGGTACAGGTAAAACATCACTATTAGAATCAATGATGCAACTAATTAAATATGATGGTAATATGTTTTTCAATCACAAAAAGCTCACTAAAATTAAAGACGCTTCCAAAAATATGTACTTAGTATATCAAAATCCAGAGCAACAATTTATTACACATTCAGTTTTTCAAGAAATTTTAATTCAAAACAAATCAAATTATCGTTCAAAAGCAGAGGCTGACGAAAAAACCAACACACTGCTCCGTTTGTTAAATTTAGAAGCTGTTAAAACGCAACATCCTTATGAATTATCTATTGGCCAAAAAAGAAGGCTAAGCGTAGCAATTGCTTTAAGTTCTTCATCCGATTTTATTTTATTGGATGAGCCTACTTTTGGTTTGGATAGTCACAATACCTTTAACCTAGTCAAATTATTCCAACAACGTGTGAAAAATGGCCAATCTATTATAATGGTGACACACGATTCAGAAATTATTTCACGCTACCCTTCACGAAGATTATATGTGGAAAATAAGCGAATACTTGAAATCGAAGGTGATAAACATGTTTGAAATGTGGAAAAACCATTATTCCTTCATAGATGACGTGAATATCATTACTAAATTAACATTAGCCATTATTTTGTTTTTTTATATTATTTTTGTACATCAATTTGATTATATGGTTTACATTTGTTTATTAATGTTTATATTTTTATTACTTTTCAATGGTATAAAATTCAAAATTACATTAGCGTTTATTTTATTTACGATTATCTTTAGTTTAATTTCAGCACTATTTATGATTTTTTATGGCGACGGCACCCACATTCTATTTAAATTCGGATTTATTCAGATTAGTGTAGAAAGTTTAGTTAGAGGGCTTCATTTAGCATTACGTACAACAACCATATCATTCTTTGGTATTTTAATAGCATTTACATCAGAAATTGTTATGGTTTTTTATAGTCTCATGCAACATTTAAAAGTTAAACCAAAAGTTGCGTATGCTTTTATGGCTGCTA
Source organism: Staphylococcus sp. GDY8P120P (assembly GCF_017892065.1). Classification (NCBI taxonomy): domain Bacteria; kingdom Bacillati; phylum Bacillota; class Bacilli; order Caryophanales; family Staphylococcaceae; genus Staphylococcus; species Staphylococcus sp. GDY8P120P. Next base: position 390,867 of record NZ_JAESKI010000003.1, read on the forward strand.
TTCGAATGGTGCCATTAATGATTAGTTCTCTCGTACAACTTAGAAAATCCCTAAAAATGAGATATCAAATCATATCTAAACAAAATTATAATTTTTTAAATCGAATGAAACATCTTATTATCCCACTTTTAAGCCAAAATATTAGAAAAGCACATCAATTAGCTGTAGCAATGGAAAAAAAAGGGTTTAAAGATGGACCACGTACGTATTATTATTACGCGCCTTTCTCGTATAAAGATATTCTATTAATTATAATTGTCATCATTATTTTAATTGTTGCTTATTTTTTAGCACAACAATTACCTATTACAGGTATAAATGATGTCAGAATAACAAATATTTATTAACCATTACCTTTACTAGATCCAAAATTCGTTATTATCCAATTTTTAAAGCTAAGACAAAACTTAAACCACTTTGTCTTAGCTTTTTTCAATCTAACTACTTGGGTTAAATAATACATTTTTAATAAATTGCTATTCAGCCCTTTATATATTATATGTATTCATTTTAAAATAAATTGTCCAATCATAGCCATTGTAAAACAACATTTAACGTTTTAATAAAATCAAAACGAGACTACTCATCTCCTTTAGAATATAGGAAATCAGTAGCCTAGCTTATACTCTAATTTAATAAAGATATCAAAGCGCTCTAGTCGATAAATAGACTTGAATATACTGCGATATTATCAATAGATAACTGGTGTAAAAATGTGCTTATACTAAACCTTGAAGTTAATTTAGATTTCAGTATACGTCTATTTTAATGTGATAACATCTGCTTATTTAATTGCTTTATTACTAATGTCTTTGCGATAAAATAACGCTTCACTTTTTATTTTTTCTACAGCCTTATATGCATTTGCTTTCGCACTAACGATATCATGGCCCTCTCCGAGTGCTAATATAACACGGCCACCACTTGTAACGAAGTTATCTTTATCTTTTTTTAGACCACTAACAAAATAATTTCCATCTAAATTAAATCCAGACACTATTTTACCTTTTTCGTATTTACCTGGGTAGCCCTTTGAAGCAAGCATTACACCTACGATAGACGCATCTTTCCATTTAAATGTAATTTCTCTTTTAGCTTCTAAATCTAAAATATGTTGCATTAAATCGCTTTCCATTCGGGTTAGCAATACTTGCGCTTCTGGATCACCAAACCTTGCATTAAATTCGATTACTTTTGGGCCTTCATTTGTTAAAATCACGCCAATATAAAGTACACCGAAGAATATGTACCCTTCTTTATACATTGCTTGTGCGATAGGTTGAGCAATCTCTTGATTTGTACGTTCAAGTATCTTCTGATCGATATGTGGTACTGGGCAATACGCGCCCATTCCACCAGTATTTGGCCCTTTATCTTCATCAAATGCGCGTTTATGGTCTTGTGCAATACAATCGAATGGCACGACATAATCGCCGTTTACAAACGTCATTAATGAAAATTCTTCGCCTTCTAGGAATTGTTCAAAGACCACTGTACCTAACTCTTGTGAGTACAATAAATGAACCGCTTCAACCGCTTCCTCGTAATTTTCTGCAATAATAACACCCTTGCCTGCTGCTAAACCATCTTTCTTTAATACAACTGGGTATTCGCATGTTTCAATATATTGTAATGCATCAAACTTATTCGTGATTTCTTTATATTCTGCAGTAGGAATATTATATTTTTCCATTAACTGCTTTGCGAATAATTTTGAACCTTCAATCTGTGCTGCTGCTTTATTTGGACCAAACACTTTGATTTGTTTTGCCTGTAATTTGTCAGCTAAGCCATCCGTTAAAGGTTGTTCTGGTCCTATAATAACCCATGAAATGTTGTTTTCGTTAGCAAATTCGACAATTCGGTCATGTTCTGTTTCTGCTATTTCACTATGAACCTCTGCAATGTCTGACATTGCATCATTACCTGGAATTGCAAAAATTTTATTTACTAGTGAAGATTGGTTTAACTTATGCACTAAGATATGTTCTCTTCCACCTGTGCCAATAACTAGTACTTTCATAAATGGTTTTGCCTCCAATGTATTTAGTGTTTAAAATGCCTAACGCCAGTAGTTACCATTGCTATACCATGTTTATTTGCCATATCAATTGAATCTTGATCTTTAATAGACCCGCCCGGTTGTATGATTGCTTTAATACCATGTTGTGCTGCAAGTTCAACTGTATCATCCATTGGGAAAAATCCATCTGATACCATAACGACTTTGTCATTTATCTCAATCGCACGCTCAATAGCGATTTTAGCTGAACCTACACGATTCATTTGACCAGCGCCAATACCAACTGTTTGTTTATTGTTACATAAAATAATTGCATTACTTTTAACAGATGCGATGACTTTCCATCCAAGTAACATCGCATCCCATTGTGCCTCAGTAGGAGTGGCTTCAGTAACAACAGTCAAATCATTACGATGAACCACGACATTATCTTTATCTTGTACTAAATAACCACCAGAAACAGAAACAATCTCTTCTTCATTATTGTCAATTGTCATGTTAATTTCTAATAGCCTTATATTTTTCTTCTTACTTAAAATTTCTAACGCTTCTTGTGTGAAATGAGGTGCAATAATCACTTCTAGGAATATGCTGTGTAACGTTTCTGCCAATTTAGTATCAACACTTCTATTTAAAGCTACAATACCGCCAAAAATAGATTGGCTATCTGCTTCAAAAGCATATTGATATGCTTCAAATATTGTTTCACCAACGCCTACGCCGCAAGGATTCATATGTTTAACTGCTACGGCTGCTGGCGTTTCAAATTGCTTAACAAGTGAAAGCGCTGCATCAGCATCTTTGATATTATTGTAACTCAATTGTTTGCCATGTAATTGCTTAGCGCCACCTAGTGTGTGATTAGCTTCAGACGTGCGAACAAAAGATGCTTTTTGTTGTGGGTTTTCACCATATCTTAAACTTTCTTTATTATTTTTAAAGAAGTCAACTATTGCAGTATCATATTGATTTGTATGTTCAAACACCTTAATCATTAATGATTTTCTATAAGACTCATCTAATTGATTTACTTTCAATTTTTCGATAACTTCATTATAGTCTGCTGGATGTACAACAGTAGTTACATGTTTATAGTTTTTAGCTGCCGCACGCAACATAGTAGGACCACCAATATCTATATTTTCGATTGCCTCTTCTTCTGTAACATCTGGTTTAGCAACCGTTTCTTTAAATGGATATAAGTTAACCACAACGATATCTATCAAACCAATGTGCTGTTCTCTGAGTTGTTCTAAATGTTCTGGTTTATCACGATCTGCTAAGATACCACCATGAACAGCCGGGTGTAGTGTTTTTACTCGACCATCCATAATTTCATCGAAATGCGTTAATTCAGAAATAGATTTGACTGTAATATTCGCTTCAACTAAAGTGCGCATTGTACCACCAGTTGAATATAACTCATATCCTAATTGTTGTAATGATTGAGCAAATGCGACAATGCCCGTTTTATTAGATACACTTAAAATTGCCTTTTTCATTTTTATTGGCACCTCTTATTGAATAATTTTCGAAATAACTTCTGGATATAATGTATGTTCTAATGCTTTAATTCTTGTTTCTAATTGCTCTTTTGTGTCGCCCGGTTTAATATCACATATACGTTGTTCAATAATTTCTCCTGTATCCATCCCACTGTCTACATAATGTACTGTCGTACCTGTAATACTTTCTCCACTATTTAAAGCTTGCCCAACCGCATCTTTGCCACGATATTTGGGCAATAGTGAAGGATGAATGTTAATAATACGTTTTGGATACGCGTTTAAGATGTTTGCGCCGATTAATTTCATATATCCCGCTAAAACGATCCATTCTACCTTTTCAGCAGTTAACCATTCTATTATTTTACGTTCATAATCTGCTTTAGAATCAAAATTTTTAAGTTCGTTAATATGTACATCTAAATTGTACTTTCTTGCACGCTCTATACAATAAGCATCCACTCTATCTGTATATAAAGCAGTCACTTCAATTTGAGGTAATTTGCCTGCTACAACTTGCGACATGATACTTTCAAAATTACTTCCTGATCCTGAAGCAAAAATGGCTATGTTAGTCACTTTTATACCCCCATTAAGCGAATTGGCTCTTCGCCTTTAACTATTTCTCCGATTTTATAAGCATTTATCTGTTCGGCTTTTAATGCATCCAACACTTTAGATTCATCCTGAGCATCTACAATTAATGTAAAACCGATACCCATATTAAACACGTTATACATTTCTTCTTTTGTTATATCACCCTGGTTTTGTAGCCATTCGAATATTTTCGGCGTCGGGAACTGCGTTACGTCAATCATTGCAGTTACACCGTTTGGCAATGCTCTAGGTATATTCTCAATAAATCCGCCACCAGTGATGTGTGTCATGGCATGTATTTGTATTTGTTTTTTTACTGTTAATACAGGTTTGACATACAAGCGTGTAGGCTCTAGAAAAACATCTAAATACGTGCGATCTACATCAAATTTATCTTGTAAATTAACACCAGATTTTTTAATGATATTTCTAACTAAACTGTAACCATTTGAATGTATCCCACTCGATTCAAGTCCAATAATTACATGACCTGGTTTTACCGTAGAACCATCTATATAAGCCTCTTTTTCAACTGCACCTACTGCAAAGCCAGCTAAATCATATTCACCTTCGTGATACATTTCTCCCATTTCTGCAGTTTCACCGCCGATAAGCGCTGTATTCGTTTCTTCACAACCGTCGCTAACCCCTTTGACGATTTGTTCTATCACTTCTGGAATTACTTTGTTTGTAGCAATATAATCTAAAAAATATAAAGGTTCTGCACCAGTCGTTAAAATATCGTTAACGCACATCGCAACTGCATCGATACCAATCGTATCGTGTTTGTCATTATCAATTGCTAACTTTAATTTAGTACCAACGCCATCGGTACCTGAAACGAGTAACGGCGCTTTCATATTTAATTGAGATAAATCAAACGTAGCACCAAAACCGCCCAATCCACCTAATACTTCTTTTCGCATTGTTCTTTGAACGTGACTTGACATACGTTCAACTGCTTCATATCCTGCGTTAATATCAACACCTGCTTGTTGGTATGCTTTAGACATTTAAATTACCCTCTCTATCAAAGTATTGTTTATGATTTGCTAAATATTCTTTTTGGCGTTCGCTTAAATTTTCAAGATAATCTTTTTCATAATCATAAAGACCAGCAGGGTAATCACCAGTAAAGCTTTCCACACATAGCCCCTTGTATGGCGCGTCTACTTCAAGGCCGATAGAATCGATTAAGCCATCTACTGTTAAATAAGCTAAAGAGTCAGACCCAATGTGATTACTAATTTCTTCTGGTGATTTGTTCGCTGATATAAGTTCAGCTGTTGTTGAGACATCTATGCCATAAAAACTTGGAAACATAAACTCAGGAGAAGCGATACGTACATGCACTTCATTTGCGCCAGAATCTTTAAGCATCTGAACGATGCGTTTACTTGTAGTACCTCTTACAATTGAATCATCTACCAGTACAATATTTTTGCCTTGCACAATATCTTTTACAGCTGATAATTTAACTCTCACGCCTTGTTCGCGTAACTCTTGTGTCGGTTGAATAAACGTGCGTGCTACATATTGATTTTTCACTAAGCCCATTTCATAAGGTAAACCACTCTGCTCAGCATAACCTGAGGCTGCTGAAAGCGAGGAATTGGGGACGCCAATAACCATGTCTGCATTTTCAACTGGGCTTTCTAAAGCTAATTGCTTACCTGATTGTTTTCGGATTGCATGAACATTTTTTCCTGCGATGGTAGAATCTGGTCTAGCAAAATAAATATATTCCATAGCTGATATTGCTGTATTTGTATGTCTCGTATATGATTCCACGCGAATACCTTCGTCGTCGATAACAACATATTCACCAGCATGAATATCTCTCACAAACTCTGCACCTAAAACATCAATAGCGCATGTCTCACTTGCAAGGATATATGAGCCTGTTTTCATCTTGCCTACTACTAATGGTCTGATAGCATTTGGATCAACAGCACCATATAAAGCATCTTTTGTTAACAATGCAAATGTAAAACCACCTTTGATTTTACGTAAACTCTCTTGTAATGCCGCTTCAAATGTAGGCGCTTTACTTCTACGAATTAAATGCATAATTACTTCTGTATCTGATGAAGAATGGAAAATAGAACCTTGATGTTCAAGCGATCTTCTTAAACTTTGTGCGTTAATTAAGTTTCCGTTATGACAAACTGCAACGCTCATATCGTAAAAATGATATAAAAATGGTTGAATATTTTCTATACCTTTATTACCTGATGTTGCATATCGTACATGGCCAATCGCATGTTGATAGGATTTAAATGATTCTAATTGTGTGTCTGAAATAGCCTCAGTCAAAAGACCAAGTCCTCTTTCTCCAATAAGTGTCTCTCCATTTGAACACACCATTCCTGCGCCCTCTTGACCTCTATGTTGTAAACTATGTAGCCCCATATAAGTCAGTTGTGCTGCTTCATGGTGATTCCAGATGCCAAAAACACCACACTCTTCGTTTAATCCGTTGTAGTCATACATTTAGGAATAGCTCCTTCCCATAGTTCATTCAATTCATTAACATCACGTGTTACTTTAGTATTTTTGTTAGAAACTACAAATTTTCCATCTTGTGTAAATGACCCAACCTTGATTGCGCAATCAAGATCTAATGATTGGTTCTCTTTTACGGAAACAATATAACGTCCTTGCGTTTCGCTGAACAGTTGTTCATTCGTAAGCGCTAGTTCTACTTCTAGCCCTAATTGATAATGCGCACTTAAACGAGCAAACGTCATTAATAATCCGCCTTTTCCAACTGTTTGAACATGAGAAGCTACACCGTTACGAATTGCAGTTTTAATTGCTTCACCTTTATGTACCTCACCTGATAAATCTATCGCTTCAAATTCATGATTCACTTTACTATATAGCAATTTCTCAATTTGACTGCCACCAAAATCATCATTTGTATCACCCACGATATAAAGTGTGTCGCCTGCTTTTGGTGAGAAATCAGTTAAATAATCAATGTCTTCAATTAATCCAACCATACCAACTACTGGTGTTGGGAATATTGACGTTTCTTTTGTTTCATTATAAAGTGAAACATTTCCAGACACTACTGGCGTACTCAATATTTCACAAGCTTCTGACATACCTTTTGTAGAATCAGCTAATTGTTGATAAATTTCCTTTTTCTCTGGCGAACCGTAATTTAGGCAATCAGTCATAGCTAAAGGCGTAGCACCAACAGAAATTAAATTGCGATACGCTTCTGCAACAACCATTTTCCCCCCTTCATAAGGGTTGTTGAACACATAACGCGCTTCACCGTCAATCGTAGATGCGATTGCTTTATTAGTGCCTTCTACTCGAACTACAGATGATTGTAATCCTGGTTTCACAATTGTATTAGCACCGACTTGTTGATCATATTGTTCATATAAATATCGCTTTGAAGCAATCGTTGGATGTTGTAATAAACGTTCAAATACATCTTCTACATCAATATGACTGTAATCATTCTTACTAGCATTATATTGTGGCGCTACTCCTTCTAAGACATAAACAGGCGCTTCATCAGATAAAGGTTGAACAGGTATATCAGCGAAAACGTCGCCTTCATATGTAAGTACAAAACGATCTGTATCTGTCACCTCTCCAATTACAGCGCTATCTAATTCATGTTTATCAAAAAGGTCTAAGAATTTGTCTTCCGTACCTTTTTCTACTACTAAAAGCATGCGTTCTTGTGTTTCTGATAACATCATTTCATACGGAGAAATACCTTGTTCTCTCGTTGGCACCTTCTCTAGTTGTAAATGTAAACCGCTACCACCTTTTGCTGCCATTTCTGAAGAAGATGACGTCAAACCGGCTGCTCCCATGTCTTGGATACCTACCAATTCTTCGAAAGTTATCGCTTCTAAAGTTGCTTCCATTAATTTTTTACCAACAAATGGATCACCAATTTGTACTGAAGGTCGCTTACTTTCACTATCTTCACTTAATTCTTCAGATGCAAAAGTTGCCCCGTGAATACCATCACGTCCTGTTTTTAATCCAACATAGATAACTGAATTTCCGTTACCTTTAGCGGTGCCTTTTTGAATTTTATCGTGGTCAATAATACCTACACACATAGCATTTACCAATGGATTACCATCATATCTGTCGTCAAACTCTATTTCACCAGCTGTTGTTGGTATGCCAATACAGTTACCATAACCACCAATGCCAGCTACCACACCACGTAATAAGCGACGATTTTGCTTTTCTGTTAATTCGCCAAAACGTAAGCTATTTAACAAATTAATTGGTCTAGCGCCGATTGAAACAATATCTCTGATAATACCCCCAACACCAGTGGCAGCACCTTGATACGGTTCTACAGCTGATGGATGGTTATGAGATTCAACTTTGAAAACTACCGCTTGATTATCCCCGATATCAACGACACCAGCACCTTCACCAGGCCCCATTAATACATGTTCCCCTGATGTTGGGAATTGAGTTAAAAACGGCTTAGAATGTTTATACGAACAATGTTCACTCCACATTACAGAAAAAATACCAATTTCAGTAAAATTTGGTTCACGTCCTAAAATTTCACAAACTTTGTCGTATTCTGCCTCTGACAAGCCCATATCTTTGTATAATTTTTCTAATTTAATTTCTTCAACACTCGGTTCGATAAACTTAGACATTTTGTTCCCTCCAACTATTCACCATTGCTTCAAATAATCTTACGCCACTGTCTGTTCCTAATATAGTTTCAATTGCACGTTCAGGATGAGGCATCATACCACAAACATTACCTTTTTCATTTACAATTCCTGCAATATCATTATACGAACCATTTGGATTATCCATATATTTTAAAATAATTTGATTATTCGCTTCTAATTTGTCATACATTTCAGATGTGCAGTAGTAATGTCCTTCGCCATGTGCTACTGGATAAACAACAACCTCATTCTCACTATATAAATTTGTATATGGCGTTTGGTTATTAACCACTTTCAAAGACTCATTTCGGCTTACAAATAAATGTGAATCATTGTGCAATAAAGCGCCAGGGAGTAAACCAATTTCAGTAAGTATTTGGAAACCATTGCAAACACCTAATACTGGTTTACCTTCTTCTGCAAAACGTTTCACTTCTTCAGTAATAGGAGCAACACTTGCCATGGCACCTGATCGTAAGTAGTCACCAAATGAAAAGCCTCCAGGAATAAGCACACCATCATACCCCTCTAACGATATATTCCTATAATCTACATACTCCGCTTGGACTCCTGATTTTACTGCTGCATTATACATATCTCTATCACAATTGGAACCTGGAAATTTTAGCACTGCAAATTTCATTATGCTTTCTCTCCTTCTTCCAATACTTTATAGCTATATTCTTCAATTACTGTATTTGCAAATAGTTTTTCACTTAAAGTAGTAACAACGTTATGTACCGCAGCATCTGTCGCTTCATCTACTGTCATATATAGTACTTTACCAACACGAATATCATTCACTTGTGTGTAGCCTAAATCATGTACTGCACGATTTAACGCTTGTCCTTGTGTATCTAAAACCTGTGGTTGTAATGTGATATGCAATTCAATTGTCTTCATTTTTAAAGTTCCTCCAATTTATTAAGAAAAGTTTGATAAGTTTCTATGATTGAGCCAGTATCCTCACGATAAACATCTTTATCGAAGTTAGTATCACTGTATTTATCCCAAATACGGCATGTGTCTGGTGAAATTTCATCTGCTAAAATAATTTGACCACTTTTATTTCGACCAAATTCTATTTTGAAATCGACCAATCTCAATTCCATTTCATCCATTAATTGAACTAACACAGCGTTTATTGCTTTTGCTGCATTTTTTAATAATTCAATATCTTCTTCACTTGCTAAATGTAATAATTGGATATGATCTTCTGTAATTAAAGGATCATTTAAGTTGTCATTCTTATAGAAGAATTCCACAAGCGGGCTTTCAAATTCATGTCCTTTTTCAAACCCTAAACGCTTAGTGATAGAACCTGCAGCGATATTTCTCACTACTACTTCCAAAGGGATAATATCAACTGATTTTACAAGTTGCTCCGTTTCTGATGTCTGCTCGATAAAATGACTCTCTATACCACGTGCTTTAATAAAATTGAAGATTCTAGAAGTAATTTGATTATTCAAGCGTCCTTTACCTTCTATATAATCTTTTTTTGCACCATTACCTGCTGTCACTTCATCTTTATATTCGACACGAAGTACACCAGGTTGCTCTGTTGAAAAGATTCGTTTAGCTTTCCCTTCATATAATAAAGACATTATTTATGTCTCCCTTCAAAATGATTTAACAAAGCCTGTTCAGTTTGATCTACATCATTCGTTAGCATCGTGAGATGTCCCATTTTTCTATCAGGCTTACGGTTTATTTTTCCATATATGTGTACATGCCATTCAGGATGGTCCCCAAACTCATTTTCTAGTAAATCTAAGTCTCTACCTAATAAGTTCATCATTACGCTAGGTTTTAATAAATTAATCTTTTCTGGTAGGCGTTGACCTGTAACCGCCAATATATGTGTATCAAACTGCGAATAATCACACGCTTCTATGGAATAATGTCCAGAATTATGCGGTCGTGGTGCAATCTCGTTTACAAATAAATGATTGTTTGAATCTATGAAAAATTCCACCGTAAATGTCCCAATAAAGTGTACATGTTCAATTATTTTTTCAACTTCATTTCGCGCCTCTTGTTCTTTTTGGACATCGACACGTGCAGGAACAATCGTCTTAAATAATATTTGATTTTGATGTTCATTCTCTTGTAGAGGAAAATAAGTAATTTGGTTATTATTACCAATTGTTACTGTAAGCGAAACTTCCTTTTGCAAATCTAAAAATTGTTCAGCAACACATTCTTGCTTTTCAACTAATACTTTTGCTTTATTCAAATCTGATTCATTAGTAATAAGTGCTTGACCTTTGCCATCATAACCACCAAATCTTGTTTTTATGATAAATGGAAAACCAATTTCTTCTATAGCACGAGTTAAATCATTTGGGTCTGATAACTTTATAAATGGCGCTATTTGCGTTTGAGCATTTTGCAACGTTTGTTTTTCAACTAATCTATCTTGTAATAATTGAATCGCTTGGTAACCTTGAGGAATATTATATTTAGAGACTAGCGTTTGTAATTGACTAGCCGAGATATTTTCAAATTCATAAGTGATCACGTCAGACAATTCACCTAATTGCGCAAGTGATTGTTCGTCATCATAGTTGGCATTTATAAATTGATGTGCTACATATTGACACGGACAATTTTCATCAGGATCTAGCACAATGACTTTATAACCCATCTTCTGTGCTGATTGTGCCATCATTTTCCCTAATTGTCCTCCACCGATAATGCCAATCGTTGATCCAAATGGTAATTTACTGAAGTTCATGTTGCATTTCACTCACTTTCTCAATCAGTGATTTTTCGTAATTTTCCAAATTCTTTTGGATATATTTATTACCAATACTGAGCATTCTGGCAGCTAAAACACCTGCATTTTTAGCTCCTGCTTTACCTATAGCTGTTGTCGCAACTGGAATACCGCCTGGCATTTGTACAATAGACAAGAGAGAATCCAAACCTTTTAAACTTTTAGATTCAATTGGCACGCCTATGACTGGTAATGTTGTCATTGATGCAACCATACCTGGTAAATGTGCTGCACCACCTGCTCCAGCAATAATGACGTCGTAACCATTATCTCTGGCTCCTTTAGAAAACTCATACATTAATTGAGGCGTACGATGTGCTGAAACTACTTTCTTTTCGTACGGTATTTCTAGTTGTTCTAACATTTGGCAACTTTCTTTCATAGTCTCCCAATCGGAAGAACTACCCATTATGACTACCACTTTCAAAATGAACACCCTTTCAGAAATTTGAAATGTTATGACTATTAGATGTATATTACAGATATAGCATAACAACTAAAAAACGCTTTTTCAATCAAAAATCGAACTTTAAAGTCAAAAAAACATTAAATTTACGTCTTTTGGTTGAAAAACGTGGTGTTATTTATGTTAAAGTTAAGTAAAGTTCATACATTGGAGGAGGATTTTTTCATGGTCGCAAAAGTTTTAGACGGGAAACAAATCGCAAAGGATTACAGACAAGGTCTAAAAGACCAAGTCGAAGCTTTACAAGCGAAGGGTTATACACCAAAATTATCAGTTATTCTTGTAGGTAATGATGGCGCAAGTCAAAGTTATGTGAATTCTAAAAAGAAAGCAGCAGAAAAGATCGGTATGATTTCAGAAATTGTACATTTAGATGAATCTGCTTCAGAAGAAAAAGTTTTAAGCGAACTTAAACGCTTAAATGAAGATGACAGTGTAAGTGGCATTTTAGTTCAAGTACCACTACCAGAACAAGTAAGTGAACAAAAAGTTTTAGAATCAATTAATCCAGCTAAGGATGTTGACGGGTTCCACCCTGAAAATATTGGTAAACTTTATATCGACCAACAGACTTTCGTTCCTTGTACCCCTCTAGGTATTATGGAATTACTAAACCATGCTGATATTGATTTAGAAGGAAAAGATGCAGTCGTCATTGGCCGTAGCCACATTGTTGGTCAGCCAGTATCGAAATTATTATTACAAAAAAATGCTTCAGTTACGATTCTTCATTCAAGAACTAAAGACATGCATCAACATTTAAAAAATGCTGATGTTATCGTTAGTGCTGTAGGTCGTCCAGGGCTTGTAACTAAAGATGATGTAAAAGAAGGCGCAGTTGTTATCGACGTAGGAAACACACCGGATGAAAATGGCAAATTAAAAGGTGATATTGCATACGATGAAGTTAAAGAAATAGCAGGTGCTATTACACCAGTTCCAGGTGGTGTTGGCCCTATGACGATTACAATGGTATTAAATAATACACTTATTGCAGAAAAAATGCGTAGAGGTATCGAATAATACGCTTTTTATTTGAATAAAAATAAATGGGCCCGGGTCATAAATAATGCTTGGGCTCGTTTATTATATAGACAATAGATAATATACAAAGTGTCACTTCTAAATAACACTTTTAAAACATTAATTCTCTAAAGTGCGTTTTCTTTCATATCATTTTAAATTCTTATATGTTTAGATAACAGAAGTATTACAAATAAAAAATGTCAATTAACATATAATAAATGATTGGCTTCTAACTAATTGATAATGAATATAGCAAAATGGCTTATAATTATAGCCAGCGCAACTTTATATAAATTTACAGTAACGCATCTTGAAATATCTTTTTATAATAAATTCACTTCTATCTACTGAAAACTTACTAACATTACAACACAGTTTTATAAACAGAATAATTATTTTCTTCTTATTAGATTCATATATGAACGTTTGCCAATTTCTATCACTATATGCGAATTATTACATTTAATTGAATTTTTTCTGAAAATTATAACTGAATTTACACTTCTACGTTATATTAGGACTATAGTACGATGTTTTATCATCTAAAATAAAATATAGTGTAATTAAGATAAAATTAAATGACGCTCATACGGAGGTTTACGTTATGAACAAATTACTACAGTCATTATCAGCATTAGGTGTCTCTGCCACACTCGTTTCACCTAACCTTAGCGCAGAAGCTACAGAAAATTCTATACCTGAGTTAAAAGGAACGAACGATATAGTAATAGATAAAGGGAATAACTACAATCTATTAAATGGTGTACGTGCGTATGATAAAGAAGATGGTGACTTAACGCATAAAATCATAGTAGATGGTCAAATTAATACAGATAAAAAAGGAAAATATAAAGTTGAATACAAAGTAGAAGATTCAGAAGGCGCTATAAATAAATCTGTAAGGTATATCGAAGTAAAATAAACGAGTCTATTCATACATATCTGATTACAATATTGAGTGCTAATCAGTAAACAAATAGTGTGAAATTATCCTATTGCCTTAAATATGACACTTTTCACAAAATGTACACATAATTTTAACAAATCTTTAAAAGCCCGTCAGACGTTGAGTTTGTTGGGTTTCTTTTAATTTTACAATATTTTTTTTTACACAAACACTTGTAAATATTGCGTAATATCTTAAAATTGATGGTAAGCCCTACAATTGTAGTATTAGGAGGTCAAAAAAGTGTCAAAATTTAAGTCTTTGCTTCTACTCTTTGGCTCACTAATTGTACTTAGTGGCTGTTCCAATGTAGAAGTTTTAAACCCAAAAGGGCCGATAGCAAGTGACTCGAAGTTCTTGATTATTTACTCAATCATCTTCATGCTTGTTATTATTGCCGCCGTGCTTATCATGTTTGCTCTGTTTCTATATAAATATAGATTACACAAAACAGACGAATCTGGTAAGATGCACCACAATTCTTTAATTGAAACAATTTGGTTTGTTATCCCGGTAATCATTGTTATCGCTTTAGCTATTCCTACAGTAAAATCACTTTACATGTATGAAGAAACGCCGGAAAAACAAGACGATCCCCTTGTTGTCTATGCAACAAGCGCTGGTTATAAGTGGTTCTTCAGCTATCCTGAAGAAAAAGTTGAAACTGTTAACCACTTAACCATACCTAAAGATCGACCTGTTGTCTTCAAACTCCAATCAATGGATATGATGACAAGTTTCTGGATTCCACAGTTAGGTGGTCAAAAATATGCGATGACTGGAATGACAATGGATTGGACTTTAACTGCTAGCGAAGAAGGAACGTTCAGAGGACGTAACTCAAACTTCAACGGTGAAGGATTCGCTCGCCAAACATTTGATGTCAATTCAGTTAGCCAAAGTGAATTTAAGGATTGGGTAAAAGATGCTCAAAGTCAAAAGGAATTAGATCAAGATACTTTTGATAAACAACTTTTACCAACTACTGAAAACAAAAACTTAACTTTCAGTGGTACGCATATGGCGTTTGTTGATCCAGCAGCTGATCCTGAGTATATTTTCTATGCTTATGATCGTTTCAATTACGTACAGAAAGATCCAAACTTTAATACACCAAAAGAAATAAAAGAGGACGTATTAGATAAACCTAATAAACCTGCACGTAAGCCACAAATCACAAACGCAAACTACGAACGTCATGGTATGAAAGCTATGATTCTAGGCAATAATGAACCATATAATAGTGAGTTTAAAGATGAAGAATCACATAATATGGACGAAATGGAAAAAATCTCAGAAGGTGCTAAAGACGAACAAGCATCAGAGTCTGAGAAAAAAGACCATGAACATGGAGGTGGACATTAATGAATTTCCCATGGGATCAATTGCTCGTTCAAGGTAACTGGATGATTACAATGGCACAAATTGGTGCACCGTTCGCTATCATCGCAGTGATCGCAGTAATTACTTACTTTAAATTGTGGAAATATCTATACAGAGAATGGTTCACATCTATTGACCATAAAAAAATCGGCGCTATGTATTTAATCTGTGCTGTATTAATGTTCGTGCGTGGCGGTATTGATGCCTTAATGATGCGTACACAATTAGCAATTCCAGATAATACATTTTTAGAAGGAAACCATTATAATGAAGTCTTTAGTACGCATGGCGTAATAATGATTATCTTTATGGCAATGCCTTTCATTTTTGGTTTATGGAATGTTATTGTACCTTTACAAATTGGTGCAAGAGACGTTGCATTCCCTGTATTAAATAACGTAAGTTTCTGGTTATTCTTCTCAGGTATGTTGTTATTCAACTTATCATTTATAATCGGAGGCTCACCTGCAGCTGGTTGGACGAACTACGCACCACTCGCAGGAGAATTCAGTCCAGGACCTGGGGTCAACTACTACCTTATCGCAATACAGATTTCTGGTATAGGTACCCTAATGACTGGTATTAACTTCTTTGTAACAATACTTAGATGTAAAACACCTACAATGAAATTTATGGAAATGCCAATGTTTACGGTTACTACTTTCATTACAGCATTAATCGTTATCTTGGCTTTCCCAGTACTAACAGTGGCATTAGCACTGTTCACAACAGATAGAATCTTCGATACTGCATTCTTTACAGTCGCAAATGGCGGTATGCCAATGTTATGGGCTAACTTCTTCTGGGTATGGGGGCACCCCGAAGTTTATATCGTTATCCTGCCTGCATTCGGTATTTATTCAGAAATTATTCCAACATTTGCTCGTAAACGTCTGTTCGGTCACCAAAGTATGGTATGGGCAACAGCAGGTATCGCATTCCTTAGTTTCTTAGTTTGGGTTCACCATTTCTTCACAATGGGTAATGGTGCATTAATTAACTCATTCTTCTCAATCACAACCATGCTGATTGGTATCCCAACCGGTGTTAAATTATTTAACTGGTTATTCACTTTATATCAAGGTAGAATTACGTTTGAATCGCCAATGTTATTTGCACTAGCATTCATCCCTAACTTCTTACTTGGTGGTGTAACTGGTATCATGCTTGCAATGGCAGCAGCTGACTATCAGTACCATAATACGTACTTCTTAGTAGCACACTTCCACTACACGTTAGTAGCTGGTGTTGTATTTGCTTGTTTAGGTGCGCTCATATTCTGGTGGCCTAAGATGACTGGATTTAAGTTAAACGAAACATTAAACAAATGGAGTTTCTGGTTATTTATGATTGGATTTAACGTTTGTTTCTTACCTCAATTCATCCTTGGATTAGATGGTATGCCACGTCGTTTATACACTTATATGCCAGAAGACGGCTGGTGGTTGTTAAACGCAATCTCTACTGTCGGTGCGCTCATGATGGCATTAGGCTTTATGTTCTTAGTTGCTAGTATCGTATATAGCTTCTTCAAATCACCACGTGAAGCTACTGGTGATAACTGGTACGGTTTGGGACGTACATTAGAGTGGTCAACTGCTTCAGCGATGCCACCTAAATACAACTTTGCTGTTACACCAGACTGGAATGACTATGATACATTTGTAAATATGAAAGAACACGGTAGACACTACTTAGATAATCACAACTACACTGATATCCATATGCCAAATAATACGCCAGTTGGTTTCTGGATGGGAATTTTCTTCACAATCGGGGGCTTCTTCCTTGTCTTTGAAACAATTATTCCAGCTGTTATTTGCTTAATAGGTATCTTTGGCACTATGATTTTCCGCAGTTTCCAAGTAGACCACGGTTATCATATCCCAGCTTCTGAAGTAGCAGAAACCGAAAAACGTTTACGTGAAGCACGTATAAAAGAAAGGGAGGCTGTAAGTCATGAGTCATGATGCAAACACTATTGATCAACGTTCGCATGAAGGTAATTTAAATAGACTTGGCTTTTGGATATTCCTTACAGCAGAAGTCTCACTATTCGGTACGCTATTTGCAACCCTATTAACACTTCAACATGGCGGAGACTATGGCGGTAAAATGACGACTGAAATGTTCGAATTACCCCTCGTTTTGATAATGACATTTGCGTTATTAATTAGTTCTTATACTTGTGGTATTTCTATTTACTATATGAGAAAAGAAAAAGCAAAATTAATGACGATTTGGATGATTATCACTTTATTATTTGGTGTTGTCTTCGTAGGATTTGAAATTTACGAGTTTGCACACTACGTATCAGAAGGTGTTAACCTAACAATCGGTTCTTATTGGTCTAGTTTCTTTATACTTTTAGGAACACACGGCGCCCACGTCTCATTAGGTATTATTTGGATTATTTGTTTATTAATCCAAGTTGGCATGCGTGGACTAAATAAAGACAATGCGCCTAAGTTATTTATAGTAAGTTTATACTGGCACTTCTTAGATGTTGTTTGGATCTTCATCTTTACTGCCGTATATATGATAGGGATGGTGTTTAGCGGATGAATACAATTGTAAAACACACAGTAGGCTTTATTGGCTCAATCGTTCTGACTCTTTTAGCAGTATTCGTAACCCTATACACATCAATGGCACTTAATGCTAAGATTACAATCATCTTTGGCTTTGCTTTTATACAAGCTGCAGTACAATTATTAATGTTCATGCACTTAACTGAAGGTAAAGACGGAAACGTACAAGGGTTTAAAGTTATATTTGCGCTTATCATTACTTTAATTACTGTTATCGGTACTTATTGGGTAATGCAAGGTGGACACTCAAGCCACTTATAGCTCAAGCAAAGGCTTCTCGAAAGAGAAGCCTTTTTTATTTTATTTATTAACCTCCCTTTTCATTTTTGGATGATAGTTTGCTTTTTAACATTTTATTCGAGAAAAGTTGTAGAATATAATTAATAAGGTAACTTACGCAATAGGAGGATTAAAAATTTGATGAAACAACCAATTATTATAGATACAGACCCAGGCATTGATGATGCAGCAGCAATAAGTATTGCTTTAAATCATCCCAACTTCGATTTGAAAATGATTACTACAGTTAACGGTAATGTAGGAATTGAAAAAACAACTGCCAATGCGTTAAAACTCAAACAATTTTTCAATAGTAATGTCCCTGTACATAGAGGTGCATCTCAACCACTACTTTCAGAAATAGTTGATGCAAGCGATGTACATGGTGAATCAGGTATGGAGGGTTATATTTTCCCTGAAATAGCGGAAAGTGATTTAGCATCTACGCATGCTGTTGAAGCTATGAAAAATGCTTTGCTAAATAGTGATGCGCCGATTACGCTTGTCCCTATTGGACCTTTAACAAATATCGCATTGTTACTTACGACTTACCCAGAAGTAAAAACATATGTTAAGGAGATCGTATTAATGGGCGGTTCGGCATCTCGAGGTAATGTGACCCCTTTAGCTGAGTTTAATATTTACTGTGATCCCGAAGCTGCTCAAATTGTCTTTAATTCTGGATTGCCATTAACAATGGTAGGCTTAGATGTAGCAAGAAGTTCTAGTTTAACGCACGATACTATAAATGAATTACAATCCATAAATGACACAGGTAATATGCTACATCAACTGTTCAAACACTATAGAGGAGACGATTTTGAAAAAGGTATTAACGTTTACGATGCATATACCATCCTATATCTTCTTCATCCTGAAAATTTTGCGGTTCAAGAAGCTGATGTGCAAATTGAAACAAACGGCAAACTGACTAAAGGTGCTACAGTAACAGATTTCAAATCACATTTCCCTAATACATCAGTAGTTCTGTCAGTACAAGCAAATATCTTTAAACAAATGTTTATCGATGCCTTACAATACTGTAAATAAATTCGTATTAATAAAAAAAGCATCCAACGATTCATTTTATTAGAATCATTGAATGCTTTTTTTATTTTTTTAGTATGGTTGCTTTACTTTATTATATGACCCACCCTGTTGAAGTATATCAAAGTAAATATGCTTCATTTTCTGCTCGTTACTTGTTTTTCCGTTTTCGTAATTTGTAGCTAAAACGATAATATAATTATCATTAAAATATACAGTAAATATATTTCCATAAAAAATACCATTAATTCGATTTTTATCTGCAAAAGAATAAAAACCATAACGATATGCTTGAGGGTATTGTATAGTTAAACTTTCGTGGATAAAAGGTCTCGTAATCGTCGCATTAAAAATTTTATTTTTTTGTAGATTTAAAACGACTTTCCCCATGTCGTAAGGCGTCATATAAAGGTTGCCTGCCCCATCATATTGACTTAAAGTGTTAGGATTCTGTTTGACGCGCTTTCCAGTACTTTTATCCTTTTTATAACCAGTAGCCATATATTTTTTAAAATTTGAATCATTATACCGGCCCGTATATTTTAAATTGTAAGGCTTCACTATTCTATCGTTTAAATTTTGAGTATACGATTGATATGTAACTGCTTCTATAACTTCTGACAATACTAGATAATTGGCATCATTGTATTGATATTGATTATAATATAATGGGTTAATACCTCTTTTTATTATTGCGTGTATAGCTTCGTCTAAGGTTTTTAATTTTGGGTGAGCTTGATATTTATATAAACCGCTTTGATGTAACATCAACTGCTTTAAAGCGACAGGGTATGCTAATTCAAAATATGGTAGATATTGCTTCACGGGTGCTACCATACTAATTTCACCTTCAGTTTCTAATTGTTTTAACATAAGCCCTGTCATAAATTTTTGTGCGGAACCTATCAAAAACATTGTATTAGCCGTATTAGTTTCATTTTTTTCAAAATCTTTAAACCCATAACCCTTATTTAGACTTAATTGACCTTTTTTAAAAACTGTTACAGTACCATTAAATTGGCCTTCCTCTAAGTATTGATCTATTTGCTTCATTTGTGAATCACTGCGATCAACCACTGTTTTTAATTCTTTTTCCTTTTTAGTTGTTTGTTTTTTATTTACCTTTTGTGAAGCATGAGTAGGATGCATACCGTCTTTAGTCTGTTTATCATGTCTGTAACTATACACCCCTACTATTATAAAAATAAAAATGATTATAACAATAATTAATTTGAACTTGTTGACTTTCATCTAGCTGCCTCTTTATGTTTTATTTAATATTATTAATAAATTCATCTTTAAATTGATCTGTTAAAGCAGTCATATGCTCTATATTTAATGAAAAATATAGTTTGATTTTAGGTTCAGTACCGGATGGTCTTAATGCTATAAAACCATTTTCAAAAATAAATCTAATTAAATTAGTTTTAGGTAACGTCAGTGCTTCTGTTGTACCTTCTTTAATATTTTTAATTGTACCCAATTCATAATCTTCAATTTGTTTTACTTCAAGACCACAAATTGTTGATACTTCTTTATTTCTAAATTGGTTCATTATTTTCGAAATTTTTTCAACGCCTTCTGCCCCTTCAAACGAAGGAGACAATGTTTTATCTTTATATGAACCGATATGAGCATAAATATCTTCCATAGTATCTTTAAATGTCATACCATTATTTGCTAATAAATTTTTATATTTTATTAATAATGGGATCATTTGAATTGCATCTTTATCTCTTGAAAAAGGTTTTGCTAAATAGCCATGACTTTCTTCAAAAGCAAGTAATAGTTGCTTTTCTTGTTCTGAGCTTTCTTGTTCTAGTAAATCAGAAATATATTTAAAACCAGTCAAGACATTTTTCACTTCGACATCTAAAGCTATAGCTAACCTCTCAGCTAGTTCGCTTGTGACGATTGATTTAACCATATACAGTGGTTTACCTTCATCTGCTAAATCTTGAAATCTTAATTTAGTTAATAATATACCAATTTCATTCCCATTAAAATATCTATACTCATTATCATTATAACGTTCAATAAAACCTAATCTGTCCGCGTCTGGATCTGTTGCTATAATAAGTTGTGCATCTGTATCATTTGCCAATTTTAGCCCTCGTTCAAAAACTGCTTCATCTTCAGGATTCGCAATTGCTACAGTCGGAAAATTGCCATCTGGCATTGATTGTTCTTTTTCAATTACAAAGTTATCATAATTTAATTCAGTTAAAATTTCAGATGCTAAAGGTAAACTCGTACCATGTAAACTTGTGAGTACCACTTTTGCTTCTTTTTCCGGAATTGTATCTACTAAGGATTTAACTTCATGTTTGTATGCTTCAGTGACTTCATGGGACATATATTGAATTTGGTTTTTTTGTAGCAATGCATTAAAATCACCTCGATGAATTTGTAATGGATATTCTATCGCATTGATATAATGACTTAAGCGCTCTGATTCATCTGGCAACAATTGACCACCGTTTTGGTCATATATTTTGATACCATTATAATGCTTAGGGTTATGACTAGCAGTAATCATCACACCTGCATCTGTTTTTAAATGTCTTACTGCAAATGATAATTCCGGCGTAGATTTGTAATTTTCTGATAAAATTGTTGTCACATTATTTTCAGCTAAGACAGATGCCATTTCTTCAGAAAATGCTTTAGATAGCAATCTAGTATCAAAATGTATCACTATTGAAGGTTCACTAAACTTTTCATTCAAATATTGTGCTAATCCTAATGCAACCTTGCGTATTGTAAATGCATTTAAACGACCAGGCCCTAATCCAAAAGTACTACGTATGCCAGCAGTGCCAAATGTTAATTCGTCTTTAAATCCTTCTTCTTTTTCTTTTTCAGTTTGTGCTTCATAAAACGTTTTTACCAAACTTTCGTCTATTCTATCCAACCATTCTGACTTCATGGCTAAATCCTCCTTGTTTCTTTAATGTGTTAGAATTCATTAATAAGCATCTATTATAATGATTTAAAAAGGATTATGCTTTATGACACCTTTTATAAGTTATTTTAAAAT
Source organism: Staphylococcus sp. GDY8P120P (assembly GCF_017892065.1). Lineage (NCBI taxonomy): Bacteria > Bacillati > Bacillota > Bacilli > Caryophanales > Staphylococcaceae > Staphylococcus > Staphylococcus sp. GDY8P120P. Next base: position 413,234 of record NZ_JAESKI010000003.1, read on the forward strand.
TTCAAACTATGCTATCCACTTTATTTTTAATCTTTGAACTTATTTTTTAAACATCATCTCTTTAACCATCAATAACATTTATCATATGCTAATTATATCGTATGTTTATAAATAAATCATTTTTAGCTACATGTCTTTTTTATAATTATTTTTAATTGTGATTGACGTCGTTTCTATCAGTGATCATATTCTATGATATACATTTCAAACTTTAGTTGGATAAATTCTTTGTTGATATTTTATTATGTTAGATATAAAATTATAAGTTATAGTACAAATTTCTCTTTACAATAATTTAATGAAATTAGCGAAATTTTAACATTAAACCAATATTGTAATATAAACCAAATCATATACAATGGGGAGCTTCTTACATGAATAAATTTTTTAAATACTTTTTAATATTTCTATCTTTAATTCTTGTAGTTGTTCCAGTTATATTTGCCATTTTATTACTTAAATCATCGCAAGGTGCTTTTGAAAATTCATTGAACACAAGTGATACGTCCAGAGAATCAAGTATTCGTGAAACAAAAGTCAACCCTTCTGAAGATCCAATTTCTATTTTGTTTTTAGGTATCGATGATAATAGTGGTCGTCAAAAAAATGGTCAAAGTGCTGAACAATCAAGAACTGACGCAATGATACTATCAACATTTAATGCAGATAAAGAACAAATACGAATGTTAAGTATTCCACGTGATACTATCAGTTATATTCCAGAAGTTGGGTATTATGATAAAATTACACATGCACACGCCTATGGCGGCCCTACAGCATCAATGGATTCTGTAGAAGCAACGATGAATGTTCCAGTCGATTATTATGTAAGAATTAATATGGAAGCATTTGTAGATGCTGTAGATGAACTAGGCGGTATTGAGTATGACGTTCCATACGATATCTCCGAGCCAAATACAAATGATACTGGCAAGATTAAAGTTAAAAAAGGTCATCAAAATTTAAATGGTGATGAAGCTTTAGCAGTTGCTAGAACACGTCATCAAGATTCAGATTTAAAACGTGGTCAAAGACAAATGGATTTAATCAAGAAACTATTTGTCAAAGCTCAAAAAGCAGATTCATTTAGTAAGTTAGACGACGTTATTGAAATAGTTGGTAAAAACGCCAAACATAATTTAAGCTATAAAGATGTTAAGGCATTAGCTACTTCTTACTTAAAAGACGACGTTGAAATTAAAAGTAAACAACTTGAAGGTGAAGATGATTACTTAAACGGTGTATATTACTACAATCCTAATATTAAAAATATACAAGATACTGCTAATATTTTGCGTGGTGATTTAAATTTACCTAAAATTACAGACACAAATGATTTCTTAAATAAACGTGTTATTGATTTTTATGGTACACTCGTACCACAAACAGAAATTGATAGTAGTTTATTAAGAAAAAACCAAAAGAGCAGTTCTGACCAAAAAGATGATAACTCAAACGAAGATAATTCAGGAACGTCTTCCGAAGAAAATAATATGAACCAACAAGAAACTGAAATGCCAAATGGAAACCAACAAAATAATAATCAATCAATGCAACAACCAAATGAATCAAACCAACAAATGGATCCAAATCAGCAACAAAATCCTAATCAACAACCAAACCAAAACCAACAACCAAATCAAAACCAACAGCAAAATACGCAAGAATTAGAAACAAATTTATATTAGGCTGTAGAAAGGAGCACGTGGTATGTCACGAAAAACATATGAAAAATTAGTAAACATAAACGGCATGTTCAATGTTTTAGAACAACAATTAATCCATAGCCAAGATATGGCACATTTTAGAAATGAATTTTTCTATGTTAATCACGCACACCGTGAAAATTATGAAGCTTTGCGGATATACTACAAAGATAGTGACCATAATCCAGTTGTGGATGGTGCGTGTTATATCGTTGCACTTCCAGAAATTTTTGAAAAAGTTGATGTTTTCCAATCAGAATTGCCCTTTTCTTGGGTTTATAACCAGAATGGCATCACGGAAACTATGAAACAAATCAGTGTGCCCTTACAATATTTAATTGCCGCAGCTTTGGAAGTAACAGACGTCAATTTATTTAGACCGTCAGGATTTACTATGGGGATGAACAATTGGAATATCGCCCAAATGAGAATTTTTTGGCAATACACTGCCTTGGTTAGACAAGAAGCTCAATAATTCGTAAAATAACTACCCTATCACACTATAGTTGTGATAGGGTAGTTTTATTATATTAATAGAAAAGAGGCTATTTATGATTTTTAAAATTGTTAATACATCTGATATGTTAAACGATGCATATGAAATTAGAAAAAAAGTTTTTGTGCTTGAACAAGGCGTCCCACTCGAAAATGAAATAGATCAATTTGAATCTTCTTCCACTCATGTTATAGGTTATGACAATCTTCAGTCCCCTTTTGCTACTGGAAGATTTAGAACCTATAAAAATGGCGCAAAAATTGAAAGAGTGGCTATTTTAGCTTCTCATAGAAAACTAGGATACGGTAAATCTCTAATGCAATTTATCGAAGCAGCAGCAAAAGAAGCAGACTATCATACTTTAACTTTGAATGCTCAGTGTCATGCACAACACTTTTATGAAACATTGGGATACACAACGTTTGGTGATGTTTTCTTAGAAGAAAATATAGAACATATCGTTATGACGAAAACAATCTAAATAAATTATATTTAAAATGCATCTTTATTATGTAACATTCCAAAGGGTGTAATATTTTAATACCAAAAAAATAAGGCGTGTTTACGCCTTTTTTAAATGTTTTATACTTTTCCCCCGGCTTAATAAGATTAATTTTATATTACAAATCAATGAAATCAATTTATTAAAACTATAGTCGTATTATAATGGTATTAAATAATAACAGTAAAAGGGGCAGTTAAATGACTAAGAAAAAATTAACTTATAAAGTACCTTCAATCGTTGCATTAACATTAGCCGGCACAGCTTTGACAACACATCACGCACATGCGGCTGACAATAATCAAAACCAAACGTCAAGTAAGAATGTGTTAGACGATGGAAATACTTTAAAACAAGGCGAAGAAATAAAGTCTGAAATTAGCAAACCAACAACCAATATTTCAGGCACTCAAATTTATAATGACCCTACGCAAGTTCAAGCACTTTCAACAGATGAACCTGAAAATTATGACGCTCAGTTAGATGAACTAGATAAAAACACATCAAGTCAAAATACATATAATGCTCAAAATCAAGAAGAACAAATTAATTCAGAGCAAAAAGAAACTGAAACTAATGAAACTTCAAAACAATCATTAGAGAAAACTTCAACTACTGCTGAACAAATTCAACAAGATCTAGTTGAACCTACTTCTGAAAATGAAACTGCTACTCAAGCAGAAAAAACGAGCGATACTCAATATGACCAAGTGGATAATATTACAACTGGTACAGAAGACAATAACGCTTCTCATGAAAATACTGAAACAGAATCTGACAAAACATCTACCAAAACGGGAAATATTAACGATGCTCAAGTTAATGGAAACACAGCTAGTGTAGCAAATAGCAACGCTTCTAATAATGATGCAGAAACTCAATCTGAGGACACAACTCCGTCTAATCAATCAGTAAACAATGATAACAGTGGCGAAGTGGAAACGGATGATTCTACTACTGTCGCTAAAGATAATGATACTGCTAATGATGAAACTGAGGCAAAATCTGATGAAGTGGCTTCTCAAAAAGAAGATACGAACGATGCTAAACATGCGCAAGACAATGACACAACAACTAACGTAAAAGACAACAACACTTCTAACGATGCAGAAACTCAATCTGAGGACACAACTCCGTCTAATCAATTAGTAGACAATGATAACAGTGACGACGTAGAAACGGATGATCCTACTACTGTCGCTAAAGATAATGATGCTGCTAATGATGAAACTGAAGCAAAATCTGATGAAGTGGATTCTCAAAAAGAAGATACAAGCGATGCTAAACATGCGCAAAACAATGACACAACAACTAACGTAAAAGACAACAACACTTCTAACGATGCAGAAACTCAATCTGAGGACACAACTCCGTCTAATCAATTAGTAGACAATGATAACAGTAATGAGGTAGAAACGGATGACCCTACTACTGTCGCTAAAGATAATGATGCTGCTAATGATGAAACTGAGGCAAAATCTGATGAAGTGGCTTCTCAAAAAGAAGATACGAACGATGCTAAACATGCGCAAAACAATGACACAACAACTAACGTAAAAGACAACAACACTTCTAACGATGCAGAAACTCAATCTGAGGACACAACTCCGTCTAATCAATTAGTAGACAATGATAACAGTGACGACGTAGAAACGGATGATCCTACTACTGTCGCTAAAGATAATGATGCTGCTAATGATGAAACTGAAGCAAAATCTGATGAAGTGGATTCTCAAAAAGAAGATACAAGCGATACTAAACATATACAAGCAGTTAATAACAAAACAACTAATGTAGCAGACAGCAAATTTTCTAACGATAAGGTTGAAACAAAATCTGATAAAGTATCTACACCTTCTCCATCTGTCAGTACAGATATAGAAGAAAATGATTCAACAAACTCAGATAATAATACATCACAGGAAATTGCACATGTATACAGTAATACATCTGCGCCAAAACTAAGAATGGCAAGATCTGTAAGTAGCAGCCCAACAACAGCAACAAGGTCTGCTGTTAGCACTAAATCTGCAACTAAAAGTGCATTACCAAAATATACACCAAAAGTAAATTCATCTATTAATAATTATATTCGTAATAATAATTTCCAAGCGCCAAATTATGAGCAAGATATTGCAAGTTATTTACCAAAATATCAGTATCGTTATGGCAAACCTGAAGGTATCGTTATGCATGATACAGCCAACGATAATTCAACAATTACTGGCGAAATTAATTATATGAAAAATAATTATAATAGTGCATTTGTACATGCCTACGTAGATGGTAACCGTATTATTGAAACAGCAAATACTGATTATTTAGCATGGGGCGCTGGCCCAGCTGCAAACGACCGTTTTATACACGTTGAGTTAGTTCATACGCATGATTACGATTCATTTGCACGTTCAATCAATAACTATGCTGATTATGCAGCTACAAATTTACAATATTATGGTCTCGCACCTGATAGTGCTGAGTACGATGGTGTTGGTACTGTTTGGACGCATCAAGCAGTCAGCAAATATTTAGGAGGATCTGACCATACTGATCCTCATGGTTATTTGGCAAACCACAATTATAGTTATGACGAACTTTACGATTTAATTTATGAAAAATATTTAATTAAAACTGGCCAGGCAGCTGCTTGGGGCTCAAGTTCATCAGGAAGTACAAGTGGCAGTAAAAATGAATCAAATAATTCTACGACGAAACCAAACACTGGTAAATTAACTGTATCTAAAAATGATGGTGTTGGACGTATAAATACTAATAATAATGGTTTATATACGACAGTTTATGATCAAAATGGTAAGAAAACGAATCGTACAAACCAAACATTAAAAGTTACAAAATCAGCTACTCTAGGAGATAAAAACTTCTATTTAGTTTCTGATTACAATAATGGTAATTTAATTGGTTGGGTGCACCAAGCTGATGTGGATTATAATACAGCTAAAACAGTTACAAAGCATAATCAAACTTATAAAATAAAACCTGGTGAAGTTGTTTACACAGTACCTTGGGGCACAAGTTCTCAAAAAGCAGGCACAGTTTCTGGTACTTCTAACCAAACTTTTAAAGCAACAAAACAGCAACAAATAGGTAAAACAAATTACGTTTACGGTACAGTTAACAATTTATCTGGTTGGGTAAGCGTGAGCAAGTTATCTTCAACAAATAATACAGCTACCTCCCCTACTACAAACACAGGACAATTGACTGTAAATACACTTACAAACAAACAAGGTACTGTAGCTAAATCGAATCATGGCGTTTATACATCTGTGTATGATAAACAAGGTGTTCAAAAATCTTATGTTAATGGCAATACTTACAAATTAAGTAAGAAAGCTACGTTAGGAAATAATTCATTCTATTTAATTACTGATAATAAAACAAATACAAACTTAGGTTGGATGCAGACACGAGATATCACAGTTAAAGAGGCAGCTACACAAGCTACTTCAACGCCGACTAAATCAGTTAGTAAGATTGGTCAATTAAATACAAATAATGCAGGCATCAAAACGACTGTTTACGATCAAAAAGGTAAAGATGCATCTAAATTTGCTGGACGTACATTTACAGTTACAAAGCAACGTACTCAAGGCAACAACACGTATGTTTTAATCCAAAATTCGAAACAGAATACGCCTATTGGTTGGGTCAATACCAAAGACATTAATACTCGTAATTTAAGTAAAACTAAAGCTACAAATGGACAATACACAGTGAAAGGAACTAATAATGGCTTATATGCAATCCCATGGGGAACTAAAGCACAGCAATTAGATACCCAAAATAATATTAAGCATAACAACTTCAATGCCTCTAAATCTGTATTCGTTGATAAAGATGAATACCTTTACGGCAACGTTAATAATAAAACATGTTGGGTTTCTGCTAAAGATTTAAATGCAGTTCAATCGCAATCGGATATCACACCACAAAAATTCGATTATATCATTTACAACGCTAATGGAAGTTACTATCTTGATCCAAATTCTACAAAAGCAGCTGGCTCATTAAAAGATTTCCATGAAAGTATCTTCACGGTTTTTGAAAAACAAATCATTAATGGTGTAACTTGGTATCATGGTAAATTATCTAACGGCAAGGTCGTTTGGATTAAAGAAAATGATTTACGCAAAGAACTTGTGAAATACTATAAATCTAATTTAACTTTAGATCAGGCAGTAGCATTACAACATGGTTTAAAATTCAAGCCTCAAATTCAGCGTACACCTGGAAAATGGGAAGATGCTACAGCTAATGAAATTAAAAACGCTATGGATAGTAATAAACTTGCTAAAGATCCAACTCAAAAATATCAATTTTTACGCTTAGACAAAGCACAAAATATTTCTGGAATGGATTTAGATAAATTACTTGTTGGTAAAGGAATTTTAGAAGGTCAAGGGGAAGCATTTAGTGAAGCTGCACAAGCTTATAACATTAATGAAGTTTACTTAGTTTCACATGCACTTCTTGAAACAGGTAACGGCACTTCAACGCTTGCTAATGGCGGCGATGTTGTAAATAATAAAGTTGTTACTGATGGATCGAAAAAATACTATAACATGTTCGGTATAGGTGCAGTTGATAGTGACGCTGTTAAACAAGGCTTTGTCACAGCTAAAAACAATGGTTGGGATACTGTTAAAAAAGCAATTGTAGGCGGCGCTAAATTTATTGCAAATTCGTACATCAATCAAGGGCAAAACACTTTATATAAAATGCGTTGGAATCCGGACAACCCAGGGGTACATCAATATGCAACAGATGTTGCATGGGCATCTCATAATGCTACACGTATCAAAGGTTTCTATGATTCAATGGATAAATTAGGTAAATATTTCGACGTAGATACGTATAAATAATTCAATTTAATTGGCTCTTTGTCAAAGAGAACTGATACAAAATTTTGAGATTAAGCAACCTAAGTTGTTTAATCTCTTTTTTTGATCGAAGAAGCGTCAAGTCTCGGAATTAATATGATATGCAGTATATATAAAAAACAGGTCTGACTTTTATATCAGCCCTGTTTAATATAGAATCTTAAAAAGCCTTAGCCATAGAAAGTGTCTACAACCTTTATAATATTGGCAGAAGTTGATTAGAATAAGCTTAAACTATTATCGAACTAGTTCATTCCCTTTCGTTCATATATAAATCAAGATAGCGAAATACTACTCATAAAGTTGATTTATATTAGTGAATAATTCTAAGTGTATGATTTTGAATCTTTTCTATTGGACGTAGGTATGCCGATTATTTAGTTTATGTAATAAGTTATTTAAACACTCAATATCCGTTGAGGTTAAATTTTGACATCTCGCTTCAATTAAAGCTACCCTTACTTCATTGATTTGTTGCACAAGCGCTTTGGTTTTTTCTGTAACCATTAAATCTTTACATCTTAAATCTTTGCTTGATTGTTTACTCGTAATATAGCCCATCTGACAAAGTTTTTTAATCCATCGAGAGACAATAGACTGTTCTTTATTAATTTTCATAGTTAAATCATATTGCGATAACATGTTGTAATGGTGTAAAATACGTAACATTTCTAATTGTTCTGATGTCAGATCAGTGCGCTGCCCAAACCTTCTGCTAACTAAATTTAAATCGTTACTTGTAAGTGTAATTAATTGCTCAAGTTGTTTATACATGTTGTTTCATCTCCACTACTTTAATTAAAATGTTCAATAGCATTTAAATTTATTATTTTATTTTCTAATATTATAATGTTATTCTTCCTAATATACAATGATAATCTACAAATCAGTCGATTTTGTTGCATTTGTCATATGTTTTATAATAAATTAGTAACAGTGATTATATTTTCACCTGCATTATAAAAGGAGCAACCACATGGCACAATTAAAAGAAAGAGACTTTTTCTTTGATAATGCAAGGATGATATTAATATTTCTTGTTGTATTTGGTCATTTATTACAACCATACACGGAAGAAAGTAAATATCTATCATCGCTTTATTTAACTATTTATAGCTTCCATATGCCGTGCTTTTTATTTATTTCAGGTTATTTTGCTAAAAAAGCAGGCCAAGCTGGTTATTTAGAAAAAGTTTCTAAAAAATTATTAGTACCTTATTTTATTTTCTTTGTATTTTTTACTTTTTATTATTATTTCACTGGAAAGGAAGATAGCGTTACATTTGATCCTTTTGATCCGGTGTTCGCATTATGGTTTTTACTTACCTTATTTTTCTTCCATGTCATATTAGTCATAGTAAAAGATTATAAACCTTATTATGTCTTACCTATTGCTATAATTATTTCTTTATTTGCAGGTTATTCTGATAATATTGACAATTATTTAAGTTTTTCAAGGACAATCATGTTCTTCCCTATATTTTATTTAGGTTATTTATTTACAAGTAATCACACACTTACATTAAGAAATAAAAAGTTTGCCCCTATCGCTATGGGTGTACTTGTAATATTTTTCATCATCTATACTATACATCCAATTAATTCTGATTGGCTTTTAGGCCACTCGCCTTATATGTCACTCGAAGGTAAACTTGACCTTTATAGTCCAATAAAACGTTTACTATTATACTTTATTATTTTAATAACGATGTTTTCTTTTCTAAACTTAGTTCCAGAGAAAGAAAGATTTTTCACTTATATTGGACGAAGAACAATGTATGTTTATCTATTACATGGTATCGTTATTGGCGTTATACGTGGGTTTGGTGTCTATCCTTTTAAAGAGCATATTTCTGTGATGACTTATATATATCTTATCCTGCTAACAAGTATCATTGTATACGTGTTATCAACAAAATTTATTTCGAAATGGACTAACCCAGTGATTAACTTGCAAGCCCCTTCTAATTTTAAAGAGTAATGTTATATTAATCCGATTTGTAGTGCATACAAATATGTTATGATAGTAGTAATTTGATAAATTAAGCTATCCGTACCTATTTTAACTACAAATCGGTATTTCTATTTTGAGGTGAAAACGATGAAACTATCATTAAATGACAATTCCAAATTTTTAACAGCGCCAAGTATTAGACAATTTTCAAATAAAATAAAAGACATTGATGATTGTATAAACTTAACTATTGGTCAACCAGACTTTCCTATGCCTGACGTAGTGAAAAATGCTTATATTAATGCTATAAAAGAAGACCAAACGAAATATTCACATAATAAAGGCTTACTTGAAACAAGAAATGCAGTTAGTCAATATTTCAAACAGCGTTATGGTTTTCAATATAGTTCAGAGGAAATTATTATTACTAATGGGGCGAGTGAAGCATTAGACACAGTTTTAAGAAGCATTATAAACCACGGAGATGAAATATTAATCCCTAGCCCTATTTACGCTGGATACATACCACTGATAAAAACACTTGGTGGCATACCTGTGTTTATTGATACAACTGAAACGAACTTTAAAATTACACCCCATGCCATAAAAAAACATATAACATCTAAAACTAAAGCCATTCTATTAAACTATCCTACTAACCCAACAGGTGTAATTCTAACTTATGACGAAGTTCAAGCGATTACTAATGTACTAAAAAATGAAGCAATCTTCATCATTAGTGATGAAATTTATGCCGAAAATACGTTTAATAACAAACATACTTCCTTTGCCGAATTCGAATCTATTCGTGATCAATTGTTACTAGTAAATGGTTTAAGTAAGTCGCATTCTGCAACTGGCATTCGCATTGGCTTTTTACTTGGTCCAGAATATTTAATAGAAAAATTAACTTTTATGCATGCGTATAATTGTATTTGTGCTAATGTGCCTGCTCAAATTGCATGTATTGCTGCTTTAAACGAAGGCCTAGATGCTCCACAATATATGAATAAAGCCTATATGGAAAGACGCGATTTTTTAATTGATAAACTTCAATCTCTCGGCTTTAAGTTAGATGCTAAACCAGAAGGTGCATTTTATATCTTCCCCAATATTGAAAACTTTACAGAAGATGATTTTACATTTTGTGTCGATGTGCTTGAAAAAGCCCATGTTGCAATGGTTCCTGGTTCTTCTTTTACAGATATTGGTAAGGGGCATGTACGTATTTCATATGCTTATGAACTCGATGCTTTAAAAGAAGCTATGAGAAGGTTAGAGCAGTATCTTATAGAACGATATTAATTGTATAACGGTGATGCTTTGTTATAGTATATTAAAACTTAGCGTCGCTGTTATAGTTTATTAATAAGGAAAACTGTAACGAAAAGAAAACGCATACATAAACAGTTAATAAATATTTTTCTGCAAATTTTTGTATTAATTTATAAAACATTTCTATATCTTCTGGATTTATATAAAACTGTTGTAACATGTCACTGCAATTTGTTTAAAATGATCTTTTAATGCTGTGCCTCTTTCTGTTCATTTTACTTTAATGCTACGTTCGTCTGCCTCTATTCTTATTCGTTCAATCAATCCTTTCTTTCCTAGACTTTTATAATCGTGCTAATTATTCCTGAAGCTAAATAGCGTTTGTCGCTTAAAGTTTTAATATATACAGTAACTTTATTTTCAATATATAGCATTACCGCTCAGTTCGGAAAGCTAGTATCATACTGCTTTAGATGTCTATTAAACTTGTTTACTACTTCTTTACTTGGTACATAAAATAGAAAACACATTTCTTTCATTATATGGTCCTTTGTATTTTATGTCATACATACGCTCCTCTAACCTTTCGCAATTATATTAATAGAATTTTTATTTGCTGTAAAATATAATAATAAACTACTCAAAACTTTTAAAAATACTAGCGTTTATCAACGTAATGTCACCGAAACCCATTTTATTCTAATCATTTTCTAGTTTTACAGGTAACCCAAAAAATATTAATAGTATATTACGCATATATTTAGTGCCAAAACTTAGATTTGCAATTAATTTTCTCATTATAAAGTATTTTTCGTAAAAAAATAAACCAAACGAATCGTCGTTTGGTTTACCAAATCTTTATTGATTCAATTATGGGAATTTAGGAAATTGATCGAAATCAGGGTCGCGTTTTTCTTTAAACGCGTCTCTACCTTCTTTAGCTTCGTCAGTTGTATAATACAGTAATGTAGCATCCCCGGCCATCTGTTGTAACCCAGCTAAACCGTCAGTATCCGCATTCATTGCAGCTTTTAAGAATCTTAATGCAGTAGGTGAATGTTGCATGATATCTTCACACCATTTAACAGTTTCATCTTCTATTTCATCTAATGGCACTACTGTATTTACTAAGCCCATATCTAAAGCTTCTTGAGCATTATATTGTCTGCACAAGTACCAAATTTCACGTGCTTTTTTATGTCCTACAATACGAGCTAAGTAACCTGAACCATAACCAGCATCAAATGATCCTACTTTTGGACCGGTTTGGCCAAATATGGCATTATCAGCAGCGATTGTTAGGTCACAAACAACATTCAATACATTGCCTCCACCGATTGCGTATCCTCTAACCATAGCAATAACTGGTTTTGGGATGATACGGATAAGTCTTTGTAAGTCTAATACATTAAGACGAGGGACTTGATCATCGCCTACATAACCACCATGGCCACGCACTTTTTGGTCTCCGCCTGAACAAAATGCTTTATCGCCTTCACCAGTTAAAATAATAACTGAAATACGTTGGTCATCGCGCGCTCTTGAAAATGCATCCATCATTTCTTGGACAGTGTTCGGTGTAAATGCGTTACGTACTTCAGGTCTATTAATGGTTACTTTAGCGATTCCATTATAAAATTCATACTTAATCTCTTTATATTCTTTGATTGTTTCCCATTGTCTAGTCATTTTGCTCCTCCTTATAAATAAAGCCTAATACTATTTTATCAAATTCTGCCATTTCTTCCACATGTACTGTATGTCCACTATCAGCAATTTTGAACAAACGGTTATTTGGTATCAATTGACTCATTTTCTGACCAATGCTTACAAACTTTTCATCTAAAGCACCTACAAGGATACATGTGGACACGTTTATATCCTTTATTTTTGGCCATAAATTGGACATTTGTCCAGTTCCATAATCTCGCAATGCTTTTGCTAAACGCATTGGCGCTTGCTGCATTCTCATCTGACGCATTTTTTGTCGCTTTGTTTTGCTCAAATCATATTGTGTTTGAAATAAAGGTAACTTTTCCCAGTCATTGACAAAAATTTCTAAACCTGCAATTTCCAAAACTTTTGCACGTGCTTGGTCTACCTGAATCCTTTCAATACGATCTTCTTCTTTTTTAATACCGGGCGACGTACTTTCTAAAATCAATCCGTTTAATTTATATGCTCCATATAGTGCATAGTATAATGCTATTCTACCACCCATGGAATAGCCATGTAAAAATAATTGATACGTATTAAATAACGATAGTGTATGATTTATTTCTTCACAAATAAACTTAAAACACCATGTATAATTTTGATTTGATTGGTCGTGGCCGTGACCAGGTAAATCAATCGTTAATACATTGACTTCTTCAGTAAACAGACTGATATGGTCATCAAATGTAGTTTGGTCACTGATAAAACCATGCAATAAAATCAATAGTTGATTCGTATCTTTCTTTGATTGGTGAAACTTATAATGTAACATTAATGATATCACTCAGTTTCGTATAAAGATTTTGATGCTGATTTAAATTCTCGTCACGATTTGTCATAATCTCATAGATATGAGATCCAAATTTTGATAGTTCTGCATACTTAAACATTTCTATTGACTCAAAGCGCTTAAATGTAAAATCATAGAGTAACGCAGCGTGTTCGAAGTTCAGGCCTGTCGGTGTACCAAATAGTCTTTCAAAATAACTATCTGCTGCTGTTTTCTGTGGTAAGTAAGAGAAAATACCTCCACCATCGTTATTTAACAGGACAATATTTAAATTAATATCATTTAATTTAGACATTAGCAATCCATTCATATCATGATAAAATGCTAAATCACCAATTAATAATGTTACACGTTTATGCGCTGCCATACCAATCGCAGTAGAAACCACGCCATCTATACCATTAGCACCACGATTAGAATAAACTTCCGCTTCACAATCAATAAATAAATTGTCAACGTCACGGATTGGCATACTATTACTTACAAATAGTGCATCATCTTTTGTCAATTTATCTAATACATTAGCTACAAATGCTGATTCGTCAGTTGCTGTTCTTAAATGGTCTTTTATTTTGATATGTGCTTGTTTTTCTAATGATTGCCATTTTTCCAACCAATTTTTTCGTTCAACCGCAGGTATTTCAGATAGTTGTCTAAAGAAATCATTAGCAGACATTTCATAAGATACATGAGGCACCTTTGGAAATGCATCTGGACGATCATTATTTTGCACTAATATCTGAAATGCTTCAGTCGCTTTTAACCATTGATTTACTTTTTTAGAAATGACTGGTTTACCGACTCGTATTATAAAATCAGCATTAATTGATAATCCGGATCTATACAATAAATCATACGTCGTCACCACATTAGGATGATGTTCCCTACGCAATTGGCTTAAAGGATCGGCTAAAATTGGCATATCATGTATCGTAGCAAATGTAAGAATTTGGTCTACATCTTGATGTTGCATATCACCAACAATAATGAGCCCTTTACGCTTTTGCATAATTGTGCTTATCTCATTAATACTCGTTGTTTTTTGATAATGTGGCAAAATTTTGTTATCTGAAGTTAGCCACTCTACTTTTTCTAAGTTAGGCGTTAAAGGTTCTCTAAATGGTAAGTTTAAATGTATCGGGCCTCGGTGTGGGCCGTATAAATATTGACTCGCTTTTTGCATTTGAAATTTTACAGTATCAGCCATATAATCTTGCACTTCATTAGCATCTGCTATAGGAAAATCAAATTGGTAATGTATATAATTTTCAAACATATTTGTCTGATTAATCGCTTGCGGTGCGCCTATACCCCTTAATTCATGTGGTCTATCACTTGTTAAAACTACTAAAGGTAAATGACTTAAATTACTTTCTGCAATCGCTGGGGTATAATTTGCAGCAGCCGTGCCAGATGTACATAAAACCGCAACTGGTCTTTCACTGCCTTTCATTAAACCCATAGCAAAAAAGGCAGCACTACGTTCGTCTGGATGAATCCAAGATTTTAACTTAGGGTGCGCCTCAATTGCGATTGCTAAAGGCGTTGAACGAGACCCTGGGCTAATTACGATTTCTCTTATGCCATATGCATATATTTCCGAAACAAGTGTGAAAACTTGTTTTGTTAAAGCATCTGTATGATTATTCATATTTCTCTACTCCTAAAGCTTTCATCATTGGACTAAATTTAACAGCAGTTTCTGCTACTTCACTATCAGCATCAGAATTATGCACAATGCCACACCCCGCAAATAATGTTGCTTGGTTCTTTTTAATTAACATAGACCTAATAGCTACAATAAATTCGCAGTTATCATACATATCTATATAGCCAACTGGCGCACCATATAGACCTCTTGTACCAAATTCATACTGCTCAATATAAGAAATTGCTTCGTCCTTAGGGTAACCACCTAATGCTGGCGTAGGATGTAAGTTATCTAGTAAGCCAATATAAGATGTCTTGGTTAAGCGGCCCTTAATTTTAGTGTATAAATGATATAAATGATCATTCGTTAAAATTTGTGGTTTTTCATTGAAAGTAATTTGTTCTACATAAGGTTTAATATCATTTAAAATACTTTCAACTACGAAACGATGTTCATTTAAATTTTTTTCATCATTTAAAAATGCATCTATATTTGCTTTATCTATTTCTTCTTGATGTGTTCTCTTAATTGTACCAGCAACTGCTTTTGTAGATAAAACATCATCGCTTACTTCCATTAACTGTTCAGGTGTCTGTGAAAAGAACACACTATCTTGCGATTCTAATACAAATAAATAACTATTATGTTCACCCTGTATTGCTCTGTTTAAGATGTATGAGATATTGACGTTCTTATCAAATATAATCAGTCGTTTTCTTGCAAGTACAATTTTTTTATTTTCGTCTAAAATATCAATTGTGTCTTTAACTAGATCACGCCATTCATCTTTATAAATGTCATCGATCCGCTTAATATCTCCTATTTTGTCATTTAGCTGTATATCTTTTTGAGTAAGCTTATCAATAATTGCTAAGAAAGCATCTATTTCAAAGTTCTCGGATTCTACAGTATATGTGATAAATGTTTTTCCTTGTTCCATCGTCACCAACACTTCTGGTAAGACAAAATGATTAATACCAAATTCGCGCCATTCATCCCCTGATTTATGTGATGAAAATTGAAAACCACCACATATTTTCAAATGATGTTTCTCGGAGCTTGGATGTATTAATTCAATATCATTCTTATATTTTTCCCACTCGCGGAAAATAGATTGCTTATTTTCAAAATCATTTTTAAATCTCTTAATAGCATGATAGCCAAAGAATGAAGTTTCGTTGTCATTTTTCTTGAAATAGAAACGGTCTCCTGCACAATCTTCGGTTACATGAAATAATATTGTAGGATCTAATTCATAATCTAATTTTGCTTCTACAGAAACCCAAGTTTGGTTACTTTCGTATACCGCTTCGACAATTTCACTTTCCTTGACATCTAAAGTCATCTATTTCACTTCTTTCATTATCAGTTTACACTCATTATAATATTGTACCACTTTTCAAAATCCATGTACGCTTTTCAGCTTATTTCATACAGACATTTTTACGTAATTTGACCTTTACCCCTTCTTCTATTAAAATAAATTTGATAAAAATTTATTACATTAAAAGGATTCGAGGTAAAAAATTATGGCATCTCAATACCAACAATATTCAACTGTCAGAAAATACTGGCATTTAATGAGACCACATACGTTGACCGCTGCAGTTGTACCAGTATTAGTAGGTACTGCTACCGCAAAGATTTTCTTGTTAGGCAGTGAAGATCATCTAAAACTTAGTTTATTCGTGGCTATGTTAATTGCTTGCTTACTTATACAAGCAGCAACAAATATGTTTAACGAATATTATGATTTTAAAAAAGGCTTAGATGACCACACTTCGGTAGGCATAGGCGGCGCCATTGTGAGAAACGGCATGAGTCCAAAACTCGTCATGAATTTAGCTATTGCCTTTTATATTATCGCTGCGATACTTGGCTTGTTTATTGCAACGCAAAGTTCTTACTGGTTGCTACCAATCGGCTTAATATGTATGGCTGTAGGTTACTTATATACGGGCGGCCCTTTTCCAATATCATGGACACCTTTTGGTGAGATTTTCTCTGGTTTGTTTATGGGAATGATTATTATCCTAATTTCATTCTTTATCCAAACTGGAAATGTACAGAGTCTAGCGATATGGATAAGTATTCCGATTGTAATTACGATTGGTCTGATCAATTTAGCAAACAATATCCGTGACCGCGTTAAAGATAAAGAAAGTGGTCGCAAAACTTTACCTATTTTATTAGGAAAAAATAATGCTGTGCGCTTTTTAGCATTAATGTATATCATCGCTTATTTGCTAGTTATCTATATTACATTCTTTAAACCAGGCGGTTCAATCTTTTTCTTAATTGCTTTACTATCCTTCCCAATGCCAATAAAAGCAGTTCGTAGATTTAAAAAGAATGATACCCCTACATCAATGATGCCTGCAATGGCAGCAACAGGAAAAACCAATACATTTTTTGGTGTCCTTTATGCTTTAGGTATCTATATTAGCGCATTGCTAGGCGGTATCTAATATTAAGACACTAAATTGAATAGCTTGAATTCAAAGTCGTTCTTCATTCATTTGAAGAGCGATTTTTTATTACAATTATTTTAAGATTGAGTATATACTAAGTGATAATGCATATGACCATATAAATCAAATTCACTCATGATTTGGAACCCTAATTTCTCATATACATGCAACGCTGCTATATTTTCTACATCACAATTTAAACTCCATTTTTCGTTTGGATTATTATCTAATACATGTTTAATTAATTTTGTTGCTACACCATTTCCACGATATTGAGGGAACGTTGCGACAGTTTCAATATACCATTCGTCATCATTAGCTTCTTTCATTGGCATAGGCGTGCCATAAGCTTTAATATCTTCATCTACGTTTAGTTCTAACCACGCTTGCTCAAGTTCTAATTCTTGATCCCCTGGATAGGCTATCAAACACCCTGCAATATGACCATCTATTTCATATACCCAAACATTACTAATGTGCCCCCTATATTTTACGTCGACCATACTTTGTTTCATTATATTAAGTAAGCGAGACTTTTCTACTTCCTTTACCATATCTATATCTAATTGACTCCAGATGATATAACATAATTCTGCTATTTCTTTTTTATCATAAGGCTTCGCTTTTCTAATCATTTTAATTTCTCCTTTATGTTAATCCAACTATTAATTCTATTATATACGAATCCATGTGAAAATTCGAAGTAATCATAACGGTGCCCTATATACTTTTTCATATTGTTTTATTTGTCCTAATGCGTGATATAAGAGATAATTAAATCAATCAATTAAAGGAAAGGATATTATACTAATGAAAGTAAATAAAGTTATATATGTTGTACTCGCATTTTTGTTAGGCTGGTGTGGTATACACAAATTTTATTCAAATCAATTACTACAAGGTATTATTCATTTAATATTTTTCTGGACTGGCATCCCTTACATTATCGCTATAATTAGCGGTATACTAACGATTTTCTTCAACAAAGCAGATGAAAACGGTCTAATCACGCTTGAAAAGTAACCCGCATTTAACTTTCTAAAAAATTCCCTATCTTTATTTACGCTGTCTTAAACAGGGTATAGTAGTTGTATATAAATGAGTGATTTTTTATTTGCTAGGAGGTTAAACTTATGAACATTATTAAACGCATTTTTAGAACCCTTATTGTAGGCTATATTGTTAAAGGAATTAGAAATTTAATCAAAAATAAATCAAAATAAATTTACGAAATAAATTGCACGAAACTTCAAGAACAAATGTAGGCAACCGCTTATACCCTGTTGGCATAATCAATATGGGTACGAGCGGTTGTTTTACGTATAATCAGAGAAATAATCTTTCTATAATTGAATTTTTCAAACTTGGTTTTAATTATCTACGAGCATATTCGGAGTCAATTTAAATGCCACATTGCAATCTTGGATTAAAAGTGAAATTCTCAGTCTTAGAATTAACCATTTCTTTCTAACATATCATTAAGGCCTTTCAGCAAAATGTATATAACTTAAAATCAATTTAACAATACTTTGATTCTTCTGTAAAGTATAATTTCAAGACATTACGCTATTAAAGAATGAAATATAAATTATATTTATATGATGGTAGTTATTAATTAAACAACCTTTTCAATTTTATGTATATTAAACCCAATATTGTGTAAATGTTAAATAATATATTGCTATGCATACTACAAATAATTATTTATTTTTCGTATAATAATATTAATGTGTTTTTATAGCATAAATTTATTATTTGGGAGGAAATGACATAATGGCAAAGGAACAAAACGATATTTCTTTGGAAGAGCAATTAGCAAGGCAGCAGCAACAGTTTGAACAGTACAAAGAGGAGCAGAAGAAAGGCAAGAAAAAGAAATGGTTTTGGGGCTGTGGCGGTTGTCTAGTTTTCATAATTATTATGGGTATTATTTTTGCTGCATGTTCAGCAACCATGGTAAATGAAGTAGATAAAAATGTTAATGAAGAAAATACCTTAGATAAAGATGATGATACTGAAATCAAACATGTTGGAGATACTGTTAAAGTAAAAGATGTAGAATTCACTTTAAATGATGCATATTACACTGATGAAAGAAACGAATTTGCTGACGAAGATATTGAAGCAGATAAAATTTTAAAAGTTGATATGACAGTTAAAAATAATAGCGGTGACGATATCCCAGTTGGTGGAGATGTAAAAGTTTACACCGATGGAAAACAAGCTAAATCTTACCCTGTCGATGATGAGTTACTTGATGGCTTGTCGCCTGGAAGAAGTATAGACGGATCATCTGGATTCGCTATTAATGGCAACCCAGAAAAAATAGAATTAGAATATGAACAATTTTTAGATTTATCTAATGAAAAAGTTATTTTTGAATTAGACCCTAAATAGTTTTAAAAAGGCAGTCTTTACTGCCTTTTTTATTATTTAGTATATATGGTCGAGGTGCAGCACATCTAAGAAATACATAAAATATCTCTTTTAATAAAAATAATAGAAAAGCTTAACAATACAGAAAAATTTAAGATCTAAAATGAGTAAATTTAAAAACATCCAAATAGAGAATTTTAGACAAAATAAAAAGAACGCTGATATATCAACGTTCTTAAGGCATTCTGTAAAATAGAATTTTAAAGAATTTTGTGTTATTACGGAAACGGAGGGATTCGAACCCTCGCGCCGCTCTCGCGACCTACACCCTTAGCAGGGGCGCCTCTTCAGCCAACTTGAGTACGTTTCCAATGGCTCCACAGGTAGGACTCGAACCTACGACCGATCGGTTAACAGCCGATAGCTCTACCACTGAGCTACTGTGGATTAATTTGTATCTCTAATCAAGCACAAATATTATTATATCAATTAATAACAAATTTTCAAGTACTATTGCAAAAAAATATGCAGAACATTTACACTAAATTAATATAATATTCCGCATATCCTAATTTTACATTAATAATTTAAATAATTCTTAACTATTTGCTTTCAAACAAAGAGTATTTAGCTAATGCTTCGTATATATTAAGTTGTGGTTTCGTATAATCTATTGGAGATTCCGGATCAAAAGTTGCAACCCTAGCTGCTCTGTCCATCATATAATAATAATAAATACCATTTAAATATTGATGATGCATGCTATGTGCTGAAATACTGACAATGATAGACTGATTATCAACAAAGTTAACTCTACATTTTTTATCTTTTAATGATCTAATACTTTGAACATAATGGATGTTAATCCATGTATTTTGTGTTTTTCTATCAGAATGAGTTGGAAAAAAATAAGTGGGAAATAATGGAGTAAATAGAATTGGGGGTTTACTGCTAATACCAGTGATCCGAATGGTGTCTTCTTTCTTAAACACATAACTACTACCATAAAATCTACAGGAACGATCAATAATTTTATGTGTACGTTCTTTAATCACATCTTCATCTTCTTTATACCTTAGTACGCGCGTTCCTTCATATTGTCCAATAGCTAGATGGCAAGGTTGTAATGCCATATCACCTTTTTTAATAATGTACGGTTGATTCATAGTTGTGACCTCCTTGCAAAATTTGGTGATACTCAAATAATATACCAACACCAATTTAAAATCAACTTATATTATAAAATATTTTATAAATTTTCCGCAATTAAATTTTAGGTGCGAAACTTTTTCTATTTTTAAATTACTGAAAGTTGCATTTTACACTAATTTTTCCAGAAAAGTCAGAATATTCGTTGATTTAGGATTCAAAACCTTGTATACTATACGTAAATATAGATAGAGAGGTTGTGTTTTCAATGAAACATAATACACATGTAAAATACAATACATTAGAGTCTTTTGTATCAACAATTAACGACTTAGGTATTGAATTAATCATTGACGAATCATTAAGGAATGTACGTAAACAGCAACTAGAAAATCTGATAGATAACGCTCTTAAAAATAAAAACGAGAATGATTTCAAACGTTATACTGAAGAATACAAAAATTTGGAGGAATATCTCGTTGGCTAATTTATTAGAAGTTCATTTAAATTAAGGTCTATTCACTAATTATTTAAAGTTAGAGAATAGACCTTTTTTCGATGTTGTATTTATTTATGACATTAATCTAATCAGTTCGTGTCGGTCAATGTCACCGAAATAATGGAAAATATCATAATCTGCTAATGCTTCTTCAATACTGTCAAAATCATGTAATGTGCCTTCTAAAGCGTGTTCTAATTCAGTAACATCCCCCACGCCAAAGAAATCACCAAAAATTTTAGCATGTTCGATTCTACCTTTTTTAACATCTAATTTAATTTGTACAAAACCTTTTTCAAATTTTTCTTCTCGTTCGAAATTATATTTCGGGTTTCGACCATAATTCCATTCCCAAGTTCGATATTTCTCATTGCTTAACTTCTCAATATTCTCCCAATCTTTATCCGAGAGTTTATATTCTTCAACTTGCTTAGCTTCACCGAATATCGTTTTTAAAATAATTTCTTTAAATGTATCAATATCTAACGGTTCTTCTAAAAACTCTGAAATGTTTGCCACACGGCTTCTTACAGATTTAATGCCTTTAGATTTAATTTTAGCTGGGTTTACTCTTAAAGCATTTTGAACTTCGTTAAGCTCGCTATTCAACATTAATGTACCGTGGCTAAACATTCTATCTTTTACTTTGACCATTGCATTGCCTGATATTTTGGCGTTACCAACTTGAATATCGTTTCTACCACTCATTTCAGCATCTAAACCAAGAGATTTTAAAGCTTCTACAATAGGTTCAGTGAATTTTTTAAAATTATGAAAACTATTACCGTCATCATCGGTTATAAAACTAAAATTTAAATTACCCGTATCATGGTACACTGCGCCCCCGCCAGAGATACGTCTTACTACATCTATACCGTGTTCATCAATATACGGTTGATTAACTTCTTCAATTGTATTTTGATTTTTACCAATAATAATTGAAGGTCGATTTATATAAAAAAGAAAATAACTGTCATCATTCGGCATATTTTTTAAAATATATTCTTCCATTGCCAAATTTAAAGTGGGATCGGTAATATTATGATTACTTATAAATTTCATTTACTGCACTCCTTTTCCTCAATATACCCTTACCTTATTTATGCAATACTTTTATAAAAAATGCCAATCATTTAACTGATTTTCTCAATATTTTTCAAAAAAAGAAGGATAACAATATATTTAATGGTTATTTGTTTATTTGTCTTAAGATTTTTTGTATAATACTATCTAGTTAGCATTTCTAGGGAGGACTAAAAATGACTGTTGCAGAAGTGGGAAATATAGTAGAATTTTATGACGGTTTAAAAGGCCGCGTAGAAAAAATTAATGATAATTCAGTAATTGTAGACCTAACAATTATGGAAAATTTTAATGATCTAGACTTGCCTGAAAAAACTGTCATCAATCACAAACGATATACAATCGTCGAACAAGAAGGATAGTTATATGAATAGAATTTCAAACGCGTTAATCTGGTTTATCATAAGCTTTATCGTATTCCACATTATTTTGTATATTATGTGGGGCGAAAAGCAAGAATATTGGTACCTTTATACGGGCATTATGCTTATAGCAGGTATTAGCTATATATTTTACCAAAGAGATATTGAATCTAAAAGGTTATTAACTTCTCTTGGTATGGGTATAATTACAGGTATCGTACTTATAATTATACAGCTTATTATAGCAGCAATCTCGCCAGATATTAAATACGCTTCACTGATTAAAGAATTAACTCGTACGGGTGTATACTTTAAATGGCAGATGTTAGTTACTCTATTATTTGTGATACCATGTCATGAACTTTATATGAGAACTGTACTACAAAAAGAATTACTAAAATTAAATATTCCTATGTGGTTAAGTGTATTAATAACAGCAATCTGTTCTGCTTCATTATTTTTCTATTTAGATAAAATGTGGATTGTTTTCTTCGTATTTATAGTTCAATTAGTACTTTCATTAAGCTATTATTATACACGTAGAATTGCTACGACTGTAATAGCACAAATTGTTGCAGTTGTTATTCTATTAATATTCCATGGCTAATCCAACTTGGATAATCAAGTCTATTAATAATGATGTAGAGGAGCCTTAGACATTTTGAAATGTTTAAGGCTCCTCTTATTTTATTCATGTATTACTTTTTATTAAAAGTTTTGGATATTTTCCTTTATTTCATAACGCGTTGTCTATTAACAAAACATTTCACATGTCAAAGTTTCACATCGAATGTTTGCTTTTGCTGTATTTGATAATCATTATTTTTTAAATTTCGAGCGATTAATTCTACCATGGTAATTTCATCTGTTTCATGGATTACTGCATTTTCTAGATATTGTTTGTAATTCCTATAGCAGTAATCAGTCATGCTAACACGGTACATATGCTCTAATTTTATATTTTTTAACGTCACGCGGTTAAATGGTTCGGCATTCATATCGATAGTATAATCGACCCCTTGCCAAAAAGTACATAGCGTTTCATCTACAATTGTTAAACTTAGTTCACCGTGACTGAATTCAATGTGAGAATAACAATATTCTAATATAGCTTGAATTTGTTGGCCTTTCATTGTTAAATCAACTGGTACATCAGGATGTGGATACGCATTGAATAAATCTTCATTTGTGATAATGCCATTGAGCCCTTTTTCACCACTTGTAGGTAAATGAACGCAAGATATATCATAGTCATACGCCAAACGAATACTATCATGTAATAGCTGCGTAAATGGATGCGGTTTAGTAATCACATCTCCTAATCCATTGACCGATGCTGATACTGCCTTTTCGTTGATTACCTCTTCACTCCAGTGACAAACTGCTTTTCTATCATAAAATGTTAAATCTAATAAAGCTGCATCTTCTGGATAATCATTCAAATCCACAATTTTGGAATTTACATCTTCTAGTTCATATGAATTCGTACGTTTCTTAAAATTAATCATTACATGAATCAGCTGTTCGGCATTCTGCCCTGCTTGAACGTAAAGCGTTTGATCATCCCTACCAATAAATGTTTGATGTTGATGTCCAGTTATCAATAAATCAATAACACCTAAAGTTTGCATAATTTTTTCTGCTTCATTCACATGTTGCTCTCGCTCATTAGATGTTTTATTAAGTTGATTAAGTCCGCCATGATAAATAACAACTAAAAAGTCAGGCATTTCAGTTTCGTGAATAAATCGAATCCATCGCTTAGAAGAACGTAATGTTTTTTCAATACGTACATCGTTTTCCATCTCAAAATGTTCACGTTCCATCAATCCATCTGAAGTTAAACCCACAATTGCGATCTTAACGCCTTCTATTTCTTTAATTGTATATGGCGTGGAGAAGTATGGTTCTTTCGTACGTTTATATTCAATATTTGCAGATAGCCATGGGAATCTAGATAATGATACGGCTCTTGAAAAGAATGACAAGCCAAATTTAAATTCATTTGGACTAATACCACTTGCGTCATACTGCATGGCGTTCATTAATTTAATCATGGGATGACGCTTATAAGGTGCAACAATAGCGTAATAAAATGCTGCTAATGAGCCGGCTAAACTACCGCCACTATCTAATAAAATGACATGCTCATTCGTTTCTCTTACATCTTTAACATAGGAACCTGCTCTATAAATATTTGAATTATTTTCACCGCTTTGAAAATAACTATGCATATCGGAAGTAGTAATGATATCTATTGCAATTTTTTCACTTTTTTTCATACGCCTCTCCCCTCATTAACACTAGTCTAACACGTTTCTAAAATAGCTTGAAATAATAATGCTAGTATTTTTTCAAGTTATATATAGCAGTTTAATTTTCAATTTAGCCCACAATATAAAAGCGCCAATACATCAATGATGAGATGTACTGGCACTGATCATTATACAAACTGACACAATCCACTTTGCTCTTTAAAATAATTTTTATAATTAGCCGATTTGTATACGTTCTTTAGGATAATGAAATTTATCAGGTTCTCTACGTCCACCGATCATAATAATAAAACTAATTAAACCAACGCGTCCGATTAACATTAATAGCATTAACACACCTTTGGTCATATCATTAACATCATCTGTGATACCCAAAGACAGTCCGCATGTTCCAAACGCTGACATAACCTCAAAAAACGCTTGTAAAAATGATACTTTACCATTTTCTACAACGAGTATAAATATCATGCTCGCGAATGTCAGTATACTAGCCATGATAAATACAGCAAAGGAACGCTGAACATCTGTAATATGAATTTCGCGATTAAAGGCTTTGATAGATGTTTTTTCTGGTTGATTACTAAAGTTTAATAAAAACAATATTAAAATAGCAAAGGTCGTAGTTCGAATACCACCGCCAACCGAGCTTGGTGAAGATCCTATAAACATTAGGATACCCATCACTATATTAGTACCTTCACCAAATCCACTTACATCCAATGTCTGTAAACCAGCACTTCTTGTTGTTGCTGATTGAAATAATGCGTAAAATAATGACTTATGCCAACTCATATTTTGAAATGCTTGATTATGTTCTAATAATAATATGATTAATACACCAAAAATAAATAACGCAAAATAAGTTACCGTTGTAATCTTGGCAAATAATGAAAATCTAAAATTTGGTATTCTATTTTTAATATACGCTTTCACTTCTAATAGGACTGGAAAGCCTATGGAACCTAACATAATTAAAAACATTACTATTGTTTGCACAAAATAGTCATTTGCATACGGTATGAGTGATTGCCCAGTAATATCAAGTCCACCGTTTGTTGTTGCAGATACGGATACAAACATACCTTGCATAATTGCATATTGAATATCTGGCGTATCTCTGTAAAAATAAAATGCTAATAACGATGCACCCACAAGTTCTATGATTAGAATTGTACGAACGATATCTAAAATCAATTTTACAGTTCCACTCATTGTATGTTTATTATTATCTAGCATAATTAATTGACGCTCACGCATACCAATATGTTTACCTAATACAACCCACAACATGGTACCGATAGCCATAACACCAATACCGCCCATATTGAGTATAATCATTATAATAATCTGACCGAATGTCGTGTATGTATCGATTATATTAACAGGTGATAAGCCTGTTACACTCACGCCAGATACCGCAACAAACAATGAATCAATTGGGTCAACCGTTATATTGGATTTATGTACAAAAGGCAAATTAAGCATTAAAAATGCTACAATAATCGCCACTATATAATACATCACAATCCCTTGTTGAGGACTTGATTTTTTTAACAATTGATTGAAAATGGACAACGTTTCATCACCTCAACGTTATTTCAGTTTAATCTTAATATCCTTTTCTTTGCCATCTCTATATATTTTGGCTGGCAATGTTTTCAAATCATCTTTATGGCTAAAAATAATTTGTCTATATCTAAGGTTATCTTCTAATTCTTTACCATCTAATTCTACTATGACATCATTTTTTTGCAACCCAGATTTTTCAGCTAATGAATCTTTTTTTACTTCCCCTATAAATACACCTTTATTTACATCATCAGGTAGATTAATGGATTGTTTTGTCGAGTCATTAATGTCGCCTATATTGGCAATTGTGATACCCGTATTAGGATATTTAACTTCACCTTTATCTTCTAGTTGCTTAGCAATACTTTCAGCATCATTAATAGGAATCGCAAAGGCTATACCTTCCACATTGTCCATGTCTATTTTCAGAGACGCTATGCCGACCAATTTACTCTCTCTATCAATAACTGCGCCACCAGAATTACCTGGGTTGACTGGTGCATCCATTTGAAAAGCACTCATCAATACATCATATTGATTGTCTTTGTCAATATCAACTGGAATATGTCGATTTAGTCCTGAAACAATGCCATTTGATATACTGCCTTTAAAATCTACACCTAATGGATTTCCAACTACTATAATAGGTTCTCCTAACACTAATTTACTAGAATCTCCCATTTTAATTGGTTTAACGTCACTATCTGATTTAACTTTGGCTTTAACCACAGCGATATCTGAGTATTTATCTGCTCCAATCACCTTCCCAATTGAATAATCATCGTTGCCATATGTAATCTTTTGCTCTTTTTTATCTCCAACAACATGTGCGTTCGTCATAATAAAAATAGAGTCGCCCACTTTTTTGTAGACGACACCTGAACCTAATTCATTCTCTTTTCCTGCTTCTTGTGTCTCTTTTTCAGCAGAGGTTGTATCATTACTTGTGTCATTTTCAACAGTTACTACGGAATGAATTGCGTTATTTGCACTTTTCATTGTTGTTGTGTATGTTTTGTCTGTATCTTGAGTATCATTGAAAGCATTGTGATTTGAACTGCCATTATCATCAACATTTTTAAATATTGCTTGTATTAATATTAATAGCACAATAATTGCAACAATGATTAAAATTTTAGCCCAATGCTCAATAAAAAACGTCCTTACCTTTTCTGTAGTACGTTGTTCACCTTTAGTTTCAGTTTCTGATTTAGATTGATGCAGTTGCTCTGATTCCTCTAATTTTGGGTTATGAGGTTGAGTCTTATTTTCATCATCATTTAAATAATGATCAACTCTAGACTGTTGTGCATTTTCTGAATAAAAGTGCTCCTCTTGTTCTTTTTTTAGCTGTGTATCTTGTATGTTCGGTTCATCTTGATTCAAACCACTGCCTTGATTATCAACGGTAAGTTTTGATGGCTGTTTATCTGTTGCATGTTTATCCTCGTTGTCAATTTGCTTTGATGCTTCATTAAATGTATCATCTAAAGGGATTTGCTGATCAGTGGTTTCTCCTTGTGAATATGTTGAATTACGCGCAGCAGCAGTTGCTTGTTGTTGCTGAATTTCTTCTTGTGTAAGTTTTTCTATGCGTGCCTTTCTCAGGTTTTCTTTAACACGTTCTTCATTGTTTTTAGCAAGAATTTCAGCTCTTTCTTCACGCTGTTTTCTAGCTTTACGCTCTTGTTGGACACGCTGCTCCCGTTCCTCATTATGAAAATATTCGCGTCGCTTACGACCGTATTTCCCTTTTGGGATGACATGTTTTTTATTTTGCGTCACAATAATCCCCCCTAATACTTCTTTATTATAACTATATTATGACATATCATATATCATTTTTCTGCTCTATTTTGTCATATAAAAATAGCATACTACAGATTATAGACCCTTGTAACAAAAAATTCTAATTTTACTACATATATGTGATAAGAAAAACTACCGTTCTATTTTTCTTTATGGATGCATGATATTAAAAATGGCTGACCTCATAAATGATATGAAATCAGCCTCGCTAAAAACTTTAATTATTTAATTGTCCACTTGATCAGACACAGTTCCAAATAAATAGCTTCGTATCAAATAAGGTCTTTACCAGTGGTTAACTAAACTAAAATATGCTTAGTATAGATATTCACACCTATTTGATATGACACCCTATTATTGCGTTGTTTACAAGTTAAATATATTATTTATTTTCTTTTTTATTATTTTTGACAGAAGTCAACCAACCAATGATGACAAGTACAATCATAACTGTCCAGAAGATAGATTGCCATGCAATACTATGTGGGAAATGCTCTGGCAATATTTTAATATCAGGATGTGCGAGTACCATAATAACCAATTTAATACCTACCCATCCAACGATAGCAAATGCTGCACCTTCTAAGCCAGGATATTTATTAAGTAAGTTGACAAACCAAGTTGCTGCGAAACGCATAATGATTACACCTAACATACCGCCTAAGAACATCACAGCAAACTGGCCTAAGTCCATACCTCCAAAATGTATACCTACAGTAGGTAAAGTAACTGCGATAGCAAGTGCTGCTAACATAGAATCGATTGCAAACGCGATATCCGCAAATTCTACTTTTAACACAGTACCCCAAAATGCTTTTGGACTTGCATGTATTTCTTCTCCAGATTCATCAAAGTGGTGATCGTCTGTACCATCATCTACATGATGCTCTTTCTCTTTAAAGAAGGATATGAGATTTTTAATGGACATGTACAATAGATAAAGTGCGCCTAGCGCTTGTATCCACCAAAAATGCGCGATAATACTTATTAAGAATAAAGAAATGAAACGAAAAATAAACGCACCTAACAAACCATAAAATAAGGCTTTTTTACGTTGCTCTGGTGGCAAATGTTTAACCATAACTGCCATTACAACAGCATTATCTGCTGCTAATAAACCTTCTAAAAATACTAGTACGACAAGCACCCATAAATAAGGTAATATTAAACTCGGATCCATATAGGCCAACTCCTTTAGTTTTTAACATAAAAATAGAGACCTAAGCTAAGTAAATGCTACCCACATCGTCAATGATACAAACATACTAAAATATAATAAAACGTTAGTATGTTTGTAAATTTTTGGTGTTTGTAACATTTATAGCAAAGGTCTCACTCGACAGTATCATTCTGCCCATTTTACCGGAAACATTGCATGTTTCGTAATGACGATAAAATGACTATGTTAAAAAGATATATAAAACAGATATGTTCAAACGATATCGCTACTTCATATATCTCTTTAAAAAAGTTGAATTACTCCCCTCTGACTACAAAGTCATAGGTATTCTATTAATAATATAGTATTATACACAATTAATCACTTTATAACAAACTGTATAATTTAATTTCTGGAAATTTCTCTTCAAACCATCTCGTAGCAAATTCATTTTCAAATAAAAATACATAATTATCATATACGTCTTTGACTAAAATAGAACGCGATGAACTCATGTTATCTTTAATATCTGCTTCGTTTTCAACCCATCTTGCAATTTTTGGACCTACAGGTTCCATTACGACATCTACATTATATTCATTTTTAAGACGATGCTCAAACACTTCGAATTGTAGTTGTCCTACTGCACCAATGAGAATTTGGTTGGTATGCAATGTTTTATAATACTGAATTGCGCCTTCTTGAACTAATTGTTCTATACCTTTATGGAAATGTTTTTGTTTCATCACGTTTTTAGCAGAAACTTTCATAAATAATTCTGGTGTGAATTGTGGTAGTTCTTGGAAACTAAATTTTTGATTTCCTCCTACCAAGGTATCACCAATTTGATAATTACCTGTATCATACAATCCTATGATATCTCCAGCTACTGCATGATTGACTGTCGCTTTATCATCAGCCATAAACGAAGTTGAACGTGTTATTTTTTGTTTCTTTTTCGTACGTTGTAACGTGACGTCCATACCACGTTCAAATGCGCCACTGACTACGCGCATAAACGCAATTCTATCTCTATGCTTTGGATCCATATTCGCTTGTATTTTAAATATAAAGCCTGAAAAATCTTGGTCATATGGACTGACTTCAATGTCTTCTTTAGTTTGTCGTGCGCTTGGCATCGGTGCATGATCAACATAAGCATTCAAGAAATTTTGCACACCAAAGTTGGCTAATGCTGAACCAAAGAATACGGGTGTTAAATCACCTGTGCTTAATGCTTCGTTATCAAAAGTTTCTCCCGCTTCTTCTACAAGCATTAATTCTTCGATTGCTTGTGTAAACGCACTATCATCTTTAATGTGGTGATCTTCTTCTAGTTCATAATCTTCGTTTAAATGAAGCACATTTTGTTCATCTCTGAATGGCTCAATTGTGTGTGTACCGCGGTCAATAACGCCGAAGAAATTTTGTCCCATACCTACTGGCCAATTCATTGGGTAAGTTTCTATTTCTAATGTAGATTCAATTTCATCTAATAATTCAAATGGTTCTTTACCTACTCTATCTAATTTATTGATAAAGGTAAAAATAGGTATGCCTCTCATTTTACAAACTTTAAACAATTTTAAAGTTTGTGGTTCAATACCTTTGGCACAGTCGATAACCATTACTGCGCTATCAACAGCCATTAAGGTTCTGTATGTGTCTTCAGAAAAATCTTCGTGACCAGGGGTATCTAAAATATTGATTTTATAATGATCATAGTCAAATTGCATAACTGAACTTGTAACTGAGATACCACGTTCTTGCTCGACTTTCATCCAGTCACTTGTCGCGAATTTCCCACTTTTTTTACCTTTTACTGTCCCTGCTTCTCTAATTGCACCACCAAATAATAGTAATTTTTCTGTTAAAGTGGTTTTACCAGCATCAGGGTGAGATATAATCGCAAAAGTTTTTCTAGATTCTACTTCTTCCTTTATACTCATTTGTTCTCTCCTTTAATTCTCAAATATCCATTGACCAATAACATCAGCAATCTGTTCTGCTGTTGATTCATCAAGTAACGTAAACAAGTGTATCACAAGTTCCTCCTTGATATCATCTTCATTTAATGAAGATTCAATTTCTATTGACCAATTTAAGTCTGGTATAACGATCAGGTATAACCCATCGCTTTTATTCTCATAAATATAACTACGTATATTGACGCCATCATGTTCTATATATTTAATCTTCAACAGGACCACCACCAAATTTTTTATAAGCAGCTTCTAAACCAATCAAATCATCTCTATGTGGTACTTTTACATGGCCTGGCATAATTTGATAAGGTTCGCGTCCTTTTGAAGCTAATACGACTGTATCTCCAGGGTTAGCAATCTCAATAGCGTGACGAATACCTTCAGCACGATCCTCAAACTCTACATAATTGTTGTGTGTAGCCCCTTTAGCTAATCCTCTAGTTAATTTTTTTGGGTCATCATTGGCCGGATTATCCGGCGTGAATATAACATAATCTGCTCTACATGCAACTCGCCCCATTTCAGGTGTTTTTCCCATATCACGTTCTCCAGCCATACCACATAAGAAAATCAACCGTTGTTTCGCAAATGGTTTCACTGCATCGATCAGCTTATCCATACCGTCTGCGGTATGAGCATAATCAATAATTAAATCAATGGGTAAGGATGAGTCTAATACTTCAAGTCTTCCTTCAACTGGTTCCAAATGCTCAACTGCTTGAATAACTTCTTTGAGTGACGGGCCCTTACTCCAAACTGCAATCATTGCTGCCATAATATTAGATACGTTAAATAACCCAACGTACGGCGATTTCACAGTGAAAGCGCCTTCTGATGTGTTGAAATCAAAGGTCACCCCTTGTAAAGATTCATTGATATTTTCAGCCATAAATTGCGCTTCATTCTCAATTCCATAAGTAAACACTTCAAACGGCGTTACTGAAGCCAAGTACTCTGAAAAAGTATCATCTTGATTTAACACAACGTATTTTTCTCGTGATAAATCTTCTCCTAGTTGACTGAATAATAATGACTTAGCATGCCCATATGCTTCCATTGTGCCGTGAAAATCCAAATGATCTTGTGTCAAATTTGAAAAGATAGCTACATCAAAATCAACGCCGCTTAAACGTCCCAATGACAAGCCATGACTCGATACTTCTAGTGTCATCGCTGCTGCATCTTTTTCTACTGCTTCATGTATTTTTTTGGTTAAAGAAACTGTTTCTGGTGTAGTATTTGCACCTTTAGACTTCTCTTCATTAACTTGGAAGCCATTTGTACCTAAATAAGCACTACCTTTATTAAGTTTTCTATAAATGTGATGTATCATTGTTGCTATAGAAGTTTTGCCATTTGTTCCGGTAACACCATATGTAGTAAGTTGTTTACTTGGGTAGTTAAACAATACATTTGCAAGTAAACTTGCAACGCGCAATGTATCGGGTACAACGATTTGAGTTACTTCTCCTGCCAATAATTGCTCATGGCTTACTACAATGAGTTCACAGCCTTGATTTACGACATCTTGACAAAATTTATGACTATCAACTGTATAACCTTTAGAAGCAATAAAGATACTTCCTTGTCCAGCAGTACGCGAGTCCGTTGTTATATCAGTAATGTTTCTATCTAATGTTCCAATTACTTGTTTGACCCTTATTTTTTTAAACAACTCATTTGCATTCAACATTAATCGCTCCTTTATTTCCAATACTTCTATTATACACTTTTTCATTCGATTTTATAGAAACTAATATTGCCAATTAATGATTATTTGACTATTATTTCTTTCATGTTTCTTTTTCATGTATATTTATTTAATTTCTTAAATTCAGCTTATTTTGAAATAAAGCGTGGTATTGTGTATATATAGGACAACCTAAATTTACCAAAATATAATTTTTTAAATTAGTATGAATCATTTTCCATACATTTGTAAAATGATATAATCGCTATTCATTGTGTTTTTTCTTTCGCAAGACAATAAAATGCGTTAAACTTAGCATGAGCTAAATTTATACTATTGGAGGGTGACTCAAAATGGTTACTCGTAACAAAAAAATATTGATTATTACTGGTTCTTTTGGTAATGGGCATTTACAGGTTACTCAAAGCATAGTAAACCAATTCAATGAAATGAATCTAGACAATTTAACAGTTATAGAACATGATTTGTTTTTAGAAGCTCACCCTATTCTGACTTCTATATGTAAAAAGTGGTATATCAATAGCTTTAAGTATTTTAGAAATATGTATAAATCTTTTTACTATAGCAAACCAGATCAAATTGACAAATGCTTCTATAAATATTATGGCTTAAATAAATTAATTAATTTATTACTAAAAGAAAAGCCGGATTTAATTTTGCTTACTTTTCCAACACCAGTTATGTCTGTATTAACTGAACAATTTGATATGAATATTCCAATAGCTACAGTTATGACAGATTATAGATTGCAAAAGAACTGGGTTACACCTCATTCCCAAAAATATTATTTGGCTACCGAGGAATTAAAAGACGAGTTCGCTGCAATAGGAATTCCTAGAAATCAATTAAAAGTCACAGGTATCCCTATTTCTGACAAATTTGAAAAAGATATAGATACAACTTCGTGGTTACGTCAAAATAATTTAAATCCAGAAAAACCTACTATCCTTATGTCAGCAGGTGCATTTGGTGTATCTAAAGGATTTGGACAGATGATTTATGATATTTTAACTAAAAGTCCACATTCACAAGTGGTTATGATTTGTGGTAAAAATAAAGAGTTAAAACGCACATTGGCTAACCAATTTAAAGATTATGATAACGTACTTATTTTAGGTTACACAAAACAAATGAATGAATGGATGGCGTCCAGTCAATTAATGATTACAAAACCTGGAGGCATTACTATCTCAGAGGCACTAACACGCCAAATACCAATGATTTTCTTAGATCCTGCACCAGGACAGGAATTAGAAAATGCTATTTACTTTGAAGAAAAAGGTTACGGTAAAATCGCTTATACACCAAAGGAAGCGATTCAACAGGTCGCATCGTTAACTAATAATTCAACTTCATTAAAAGAGATGACTAAAGCAATGAGTGAATCACGCATCCCCTATTCAACATATAAATTATGCAAAGACTTATTAGAACTTCTAGATCATTCTACTCGATATGAAGAAGTATATGGAAAGGTTCCTTTATATGCAAAGCTCTTCGTTAAATGATATTAACTATAACTCAAATAAAAACTTTATAATTATGTTGATCATTTTATTTTTAATGGAGTTTGCTAGAGGTATGTACGTGCTTAGTTATTTAGCGTTACTTCCGACAGCAACTTCTATTGCGGTAGGTGTTACATCTATCGCTATTTCTATTCACTTTATTGCTGATGCGTCCACAAATTTTGTCATTGGATTTTTACTTAAACGCTTAGGCACCAAGCTTGTGTTAACACTGGGTTTCTTATTAGCTTTTGGTAGCTTATTTTTAGTGATTTGGTTCCCAACATCACCCATTGTATTAATCACGAGTGCTATCTTATTAGGTATTGCCGTTAGTCCAATTTGGGTAATTATGCTAGCAAGTGTAGATGAAAAAAATCGCGGTAAGCAAATGGGCTATGTTTATTTCTCGTGGCTTTTAGGTTTATTAGTCGGTATGGTCGGCATGAACTTGATATTTAAAATACATCCAACACAATTCGCTTTTATGATGTCACTCTTCGTACTCATAGCATGGATTTTATATTACTTTGTTAAAATACGGCTTACAAATTACAATACAAGACCTGTTAAACAACAACTAGGCCAAATTGTAAATGTGACTAAACGTCATCTCATCTTGTTCCCAGGTATTTTATTACAAGGTGCATCTATCACAGCCCTAGTGCCCATACTACCTACATATGCAACAAAAGTCGTCGGGGTTTCAACCGTTGAATATACAATGGCAATCATTATTGGCGGCATCGGTTGTACAGTCTCTATGCTATTTTTATCTAAAATTATCGATAAAAACGGGACATCTTTTATGTATGGCATTATATTTAGCGGATTTGTCTTATACACTTTAATGATATTTACATTATCTATTATCACAGACATTAAAATCGTTTGGGGTCTTGCGTTATTTATAGGGCTAAT
This sequence comes from Staphylococcus sp. GDY8P120P, assembly GCF_017892065.1. Taxonomy (NCBI): domain Bacteria; kingdom Bacillati; phylum Bacillota; class Bacilli; order Caryophanales; family Staphylococcaceae; genus Staphylococcus; species Staphylococcus sp. GDY8P120P. The sequence goes on from NZ_JAESKI010000003.1 coordinate 449,103, forward strand.
GTACGGCATCTTATTACCTGCATGGAATACATTTATGGCGAGTCATATTCATATGGATGAACAAGAAGAGACTTGGGGGGTGTTTAACAGTGTACAAGGGTTTGGATCAATGATTGGTCCACTTGTTGGAGGATTAATCACAGAATTCTCTAAATCAGTTAATAACACTTTCTATTTTTCAGCACTAGTATTTTTATTTTTAGCAATATTTTACGGCATATATTTTGTTAAAAATAAAAACAAACATCAGTATAGCTAATTTAAACAAACCATTCACAAGTAAAAAGGGGTCGCTATCCTTTTAGACATCCTCTAAAAGTTGATAGTGACTCCTTTTTAGTTTCAATATTATATTTTCGGTCATCGAAATATAAGTTCATCTAAAATATTATGCAAAATTGAAATTCTCTAATACTTTCCATTTTTCAGCACTTTCGTCATAATAAACTAAAGAAAGTTGCTCAATTGCTTCTTTATAGTCAATACCCGCTAAGTTCAATTGACCAAAGATGTCTTCGAACTCTTGACTCGTCAAGCCTTGTGCAATTGTAAAATGTGGCACAAATGGATGTTCCGGACGACCATAAAAATCACCACTGTTAAATTGGTTAAATAATTTTTCTAAAGTTTCAGTTTTTGCTACTTTAAAATAAATTACGTTTGTAATTGGCGCAAAGTTAGATGCCTTTGTCGCGTGTACTTCAACAGGTGGTATCCCCTCGATTCTTGATTTGATTGTCTCTTTGACAGCTTCAAGATCACTTTCGTTTATTTTGAAATGTTCTTTAATCGTAATATGTGGCATGATTGTTGCATAATGCGCATCATAACGTTTACGATATGCGTTCACTTCATCTTGAAATGCTTTTGACGGAATTAATGCTAATCCTAAAATCATTTAAATTCCTCCTTTGTTTAACATAACTACATTATATCAAATTTCATAAAAATTCGTTACTTTTAACTAAATTTCCTTCAGATAATCAAAAAGAAATATTATCTGATAAAAAATATTTTAATAAATCATCTAGTAAATTTTTCCACGATTTCCATCTATGTCCGCCTTCGAACTCTGTATAATGGTAGGTAATGCTACTATTTTCAATGATTGTCCTAAGCTGGCGGTTAGGCGTTAAAAAATCTGCGCTTTTACCTGTAGTTGGCAGAGCAAAATCGTCTTCTTCTAACCCAACTGTATGCCAAATTGTCAATTGTTCCTGAAATTGACAACGCTCAATCAATGTTTGTATTACATCATCATGTTGAGGACTTAAAAGGCCGACTTGACTAAATATTCTTGGATATGATAATGCTGTCATTAACGCTGCACTTCCAGCTAGACTATCACCTAGCACTACCCTACCATTACCTACCTTATAAGTTGGAAACTGAGCATCAATATACGGTAAAATTTCGTTAGCCATAGCTTTCACCGTCAAAGGCGTGCGAATTCCTCGTGGGTGAAATTCAGCTCTCCGTTTTTCGACATCTTCATAGTGAAATCCTACAAAGATAGCTCTTTCTATTTCATTTGCTTCCCATAATTTCTCGTATGTTCTGTGAATTTTCCCAAAACTGAAAAAATCTAAACCATCAAAACAAAAGATAACTTTATATTTAAACAGTTCTGTAAAATCTTTAGGTAAATAAATAGACAATGTTACATCTCTATCTAATATTTTACTAGGAAAATCTATCTTATTTATTCTTCCTGGTTGAAAATGATCCATAAAAAAATGCGCCCCCTCGTAGTCTTAATGACATTGTACCAAGAGACGCATTATTTTAAAATAAATCGATTAAAATCCATCTAATTTCCATATTTAGTTTTAATCATTTATGTTTTCTTTTCTTAAACGTTCCGGGTAATCTTTTAACCAAAATACAGCGTTAGGTACTTCCTCAGGATCTGGTTTATATATTGCTTTTTTACCAGAACCTAATTGTTTTTTCTGCATTTCATAATCTTTTAATGCATTAATGGCAGGCTTGTGTAATAACCAAATCGCAATAATATTAAGCCACGCCATCATTCCTACGCCTAAATCTCCCATTAACCACGCGATATCTGCTGTTTTGACAGCACCGTATACTGTAGCTAAAATCAAGACAATTCTTGTTATATTAATAAACATAAAAGAAGTTCTAAAATTTGCATTTCTTGTTAAATACGCAATATTCGTCTCTGCGATATAGTAATATGCCAAAATAGTAGTAAAAGCAAAGAAAAACAATGCTATAGCTATAAAATAAGAGCCTAATCCAGAGAATGCAGGGTCAAAGTGGTAACTGCCTCCTTGTAACGCTTTATCTATACCTGCCTGTGCATACATTGCTGTACCGGAATAATCTTTATCACCATTAGACATTTCCACAAAAATACCATTATCCTTAATTAAGCTTGCCTTATCACTCGGTGTATTGCCACCGTCAGTTACATTGTAAGTACCTGAAAGTAAAATGATCAGTGCAGTAGCTGTACAAACAAATAATGTGTCTATATAGACTGAGAAAGCTTGAACTAAACCTTGCTTAGCTGGGTGTGAAACTTCAGCTGCTGCTGCTGCGTGTGGTCCAGTCCCTTGGCCCGCTTCATTGGAATAGAGTCCTCTTTTTACACCAATTTCAATCATAGCGCCTACAATGCCACCAAACGCCGCTTCCATCCCAAATGCAGATTTAAATATTAATGCAAAGAGTGCAGGCACTGCTTCAATATTAATGATAATAATAATAACTGCCATTAATATATATATTATTGCCATAAATGGTACCACTGCAGTTGCAGCATTAGCAATCCACTTGATACCGCCAAATATAATTAGTCCAATAATGATTGCTAAGAAAATAGCAATCACCCAAGGATTTAACTGGAATGCATTTTTCATTGAACTAGATATTGCGTTTGATTGAACACCGGGCAACAATAATCCTACTGAAATAACAGTGACAATCGCAAAAATCAAACCATATATTTTCCCTGTTTTCCCCTTAATGCCATATTCAATATAAAAAGCTGGCCCGCCTCGGTACTGACCCTTTTCATCACGTTTATATATTTGGCCAAGTGTAGATTCAATAAACGCACTACTCGCGCCTAGAAAAGACGTAGCCCACATCCAAAATACTGCGCCAGGTCCTCCAATAAATATCGCTGTAGATACACCTACGATATTACCAGTACCTACACGACCGGCTAAAGATAATGCAATTGCTTGAAAACTTGAAATACCTGTTGGTGATTTTTCCCCTTGAAACATCAACCTTATCATTTCTTTAAAATGTCTTACTTGGAAAAATTTCATAAATAGTGAAAATAAAATCCCCGTGATAAGTAAACCGTAAACTAAAGGCTTGCTCCAAACAATGTCATAAAGCCAAGTTAAAAAACCTTCTATCATAACTTATCCCCCTTGTTTAACCATTATAGAAAATGATATTTTTTCATATTATACACATATATTAGGTTCCGCGCAACGCATTTTTTTAGTTATTATTTTCACAATTTATATATTAAGTTATGAAATTTTATAGAAAGTATATTAATAAATATTATATTTATTAAAACGAATACCACACTATTTATTAAAATTTCTTATATATTCATATTATGCGAATCCTTTATTATAAATATATTTTCTACGCGTAGATTCACAATTTTATCTTTTGTTCTATCTTTTTTTAAGATATACTGAATAGTAAATTCAAATAAAGTTTTTAGGAGGAACCGTCCTATGCTTAACAAGGTATGGTTTAGAACAGGAATCGCTTTATTAATCCTGTTTTTACTAGTCAAATTAGTAATGGAAGTACACACTATCTTTACACCTTTTATTATTATTCTTCAATCGGTGTTATTACCATTGTTACTAAGTGGCTTCTTATTTTATATTTGTTTACCTTTTCAAAAAATACTTGAAAAAAATAAAATCCCGCGCTGGGGTAGTATCACAATCATCTTTATAGGATTAATTATAATCATAGGTATTGTTATTGGCGTGTTAGCTCCGTTAATTGCCGAACAAATTGAAAACTTAGTAAATCAAATACCAGCTTTACAACATGAAGCTCAACACATTATAAACTTTGCGTTAGACCAGATGGAAAGATTACCTAATGACGTAACAGATAGAATTAATAAAATGGTTCAGTCTATGAGCGATAGCATCGCTGGCATTCTATCCAACTCGTTAGGATACCTTACATCATTTATTTCTACTTTGTTCTTACTAATAATGGTTCCGTTCTTCTTGATTTATATGTTAAAAGATCATGAACGTTTTATACCTTTTATCGCAAGATTGTTTAAAGGAGATAGAAAAGTATTTACTGTAGAATTATTGAAGGATTTAAATGAAACAGTTAAATCTTATATTCAAGGGCAAGTTACAGTTAGTATTATTCTCGGAATTATTTTATATATTGGTTATTCCATTGTAGGTCTAAATTATACACTTTTACTTGTTATGTTCGCTTGTGTAGCTAATATGATTCCTTTCTTAGGTCCTTGGATGGCTTTTGTTCCTGCAGGGGTCATTGCTATTATACAAAGTCCTACTATATTCATTTGGGTATGTATCATCACACTTGTTGCACAACAACTTGAAGGTAACGTGATTACGCCTAATGTAATGGGTAAATCTCTTAGCATTCATCCATTAACTATTATTGTAGTCATTTTAGCTGCTGGGAATCTAGGTGGATTCGGCCTTATCTTAATAGCTGTACCACTATACGCGGTAATTAAGACTGTAGTTCGCAACGTGTTCCGTTATCGACAAGATATTATCGCTAAAGCAAATAGCGATGTAAAAGAATAAAATAATTGGTAAACATTAACAAAAGCAATATGTAAATCTAATTAATTATAAAAAGTTGCTTGTCTTGCCTATAATAAAAAAGCTAGGATATCAATATCTCTGCCGCCTGATTAAAGAATAAACGTCCATTTCTATTGAAATAATATAGCAATGGACGTTTTACTTGTTTTTATGAAATTTTATCTCGTTGAGCTACTATTTTTCTTACATTGTATGATTTTAGGGCAAATACAAGTTTTTGTTTGTCTTTGTCCCCCACATTGCTCTGAATTTTAAATCATTCTTTTGGTTTGGTTCAATCTTCGTTCCTTTACGTAAATTGTGTTCTAAATTCATCCAACGCGTTATTGTGCCAAATCTGTATCAGTATTTTTAAATTTCTAATGCGGTTTTATCTTTCATAAGTCCATTGCAGCGTAATCTTATGTCTTGTTATAACCATTACCTATCATAAGTTTCCTTGTTAATTTAATTAAGTGGTGTTGATTAAAATGATATGTAAATGTAGTAGAAGTTGCGACATGCCTTCAACCAAAAGCAGTACATTAAAACTACAGGTTCAAGTTAAATCTACGCGAAGCGCGTAAAATAATACAAAGTGTTGTTATAAAATGAGCCCCAAGAAGATACTCTAAGTTAGAAATCTTTTTGGGGCTGAATGTTGGGATTTGTATCCCAAACATGTTCGCTTTTAAATAGTATTTGATAACAAACACAAGATAGCATTCAAACATTGCTACATTAATTTCTATCTTGCATTTTAATAAACATTTAATACGTGAAAATAGTTGAGATACATTGGTATTATAAAGCAATATTATTTTTTATCATATTGGTTTACTCACGAATTATTTAACGATATGATAGCCACTATCTACATGAATATTTTCTCCTGTAACACCGCTTGATAAATCACTTAATAAATATGCTGCTGTTTTACCAACTTCTTCTTGGTCTACATTACGTTTTAATGGCGCACGTTCTTCAATTTCTTTCATAATCGTATTAAATCCACCAACGCCTTTAGCGCTTAGCGTACGGATTGGACCAGCTGAGATTGCATTCACACGAATATTATCTTCACCAAGATCCAATGCTAAATAACGTACATTGGCTTCTAGACTCGCTTTTGCTACGCCCATTACATTGTAATTCTGTACTGCAAATTCGCCACCTAAATAAGTTGTAGCAACGATACTGCCGCCTTCGGGCATAATTTTTTTAGCTTCTCTTGCAACGATTGTTAATGAATATGAGCTAATATCTTGGGCTAATAAGAAACCATCTCGAGATGTGTCTGAAAAACGTCCTCTCAAATCTTCCATATTAGCAAATGCAATTGAATGGTAAACACCATCAATATGCCCCACTTCTTCACCAATTTTGGTAAAACCATCGATTACATCGTCATCGTTTTGCACATCTATTTGGTACATACGTGGCGTTTGTTGATCCAATTGTTCTACAAGTTTTTCCATTTCTTTTCTACTACGATCTTTACGATATGTAAAAACTAATTTCGCACCTAATTTGTCTAATACTTTAGCTACACCAAAACCGATACTACGTTTATTTGCAATACCCATAATGACGAATGTTTTATTTTCTAAATTTAACATGAAAATAACTCCTTTTTTAATTTTCATTTTAAATTGGCTCGAGAATTTATAATCAATACACTAATCATTTTGCTCAATGCCAATTCTAACAAACTTCATTTTAACATTGGTTTCATTATTTAAACAATTTATTTTACTAACTTCTATTTAAATTAAATAGGAGTAGGATTGAAATCATACCTTACTAATACGATTTCGTTGCCCACTCCCTTTATATTAATAATAAAATTCTAGTTCACGTTTTAATTCATCAACATATTCTTTTGAACCTGTCACAATAACTCGGTCTTTATAACGCAATTGTGTATCACCATGAGGTACGATAGATTCATTATTTCTAATAATTCTTACAAAAATAATGTCGCCATCAAATGGGAAATTACGTAATTGAATCTGATCATACTGATGGTTTAACATTGCAATTTCATATAATGATGTTTCCACGTTACTTAAAAGGTTTAGCATATTAGGTGTTTCTATTAAACCTTTCAATAGAATCTTGTTACTCATGAATCCACTAAACACTTCGATACCTTCGCTTTGTAAAGCTTCATCACCTGTACTTGCTTCTAATCTACAAATAACTCGGTTCACACCGTGGTTTTTAGCCATTAATGCAACTTTTCGGTTAATATCATCGTCGTTTGTAGAGCAAACCACGATATCTCTTTCAAATAAACCTAAGCGTTCTAATAAACCTTCTTCATAGTCGGCAATTTCAATCATTGAAATTGCATCGGATAATTTACGTTTATCACTTAAATCATTTCGATAATAAAGCGAAACTTGGTAAAGTTGCGATGTTAAATTTTGAGCGATCGGTATGGTTAATTGGTTTTTACCAATTAAGCTCACTTCAATTTGTCTCGTAGCTTCATCTGGCATTGGGAACATCTTTTTAAATATAATCGGTACAAAAACACATGTTATCACTGCGCTTAAAATTAAAATACCTGATATTTCTGAAGATATTGTACCTAGTTGTTCTGCAATCTTCGCCGAAGCAATCACTAAAGACAATGTAGAAGTTAATAGAAATGCTGAAGAAATCGTTGTTTTCATATCAAACCATCTACGTATATACACCACTGGTATTAATTTAGATATTAAAAATGCTAATATTAAAAATGGAATAATGATTAATAACGATGGTTCTTTTATTAACGTAGGTATATTTAAATCTACACCAACCATTATAAAAAAGATTGGAATAAAGAAGCCATAACCAAATGAATCTAATTTCTCTACCATGTCTTCATCTGGACCTAATAATGAAACGATTACACCAGCTAAGAAGGCACCTAAAATATTTTCTGCACCAACACCTTCTGCTAAAGCAACCAACATAATGATGAGTGCAAATACTGCACGAATACCAATTTGCGTCGTGCCATCCATTAACTTCTGCAAGAATTGCGCTTTTTTAAATATACCACCTAAGAAATAGAAGATAATCGCAAATACAACCAAGCTACCGATTAACCAAAGTGATGTGCCGCCTGAGGCATGTAAAGCACCATATACAGTTAATAATATCATCGTAACTAAGTCAGCTAAAACTGCAACAAGCAAGATAAATTGACCTATAGTCGTACGCATAATATTCATTTCTTTTAAAGTTGGTACAACAACGCCTAATGAAATAGTTGAAATAATAATAACCATAAGCAAGATATCGTCAATTAAACCAAACCATTTGAAAGCATATGCTAGGGCAATTGAGATAATCATGATTAACATAAATACAAAGAGCGCTAATTGTAAATGTCCTGGCTCTTTGCTTTTTTCTTTATCTTTAGTTACGTTTTTTTCTTTTTTAAAGGCTTTAAAATCAATTTCTAGACCACTTAAAAACATTAAGAAAATAAAGCCTAGCGTTGATAAAATATTTAACATCGCATCACGTTCAACAATATCTAAAAATGAATGACCGATGATGATGCCCATTAATATTTCTGCCACAACAACAGGTAAAAACGTAATTCGTAATCTATTTATTAAAATCGGTGTAAAGAACGCTGCCAATACAACGACGACAAGTGATAAAAATTCCATATACCCCCCTAAAGTAAATAAGACATGAATGAAGTTGCTAATCCAAAGTAAATCAGCATACTCACAATATCATTAATTGTAGTTATAAATGGACCACTAGCTACTGCTGGATCAATGTTTAATTTATTCATTACTAAAGGTATCATTGAACCTACTAATGTACCAACTGTCATGGCAATCGTTAAACTACTTGCAACGATTGTAGCTAATATAGGTTGTCCATAAAGGATGAGTATAATAATAAATAATAAAATTGCGCAAACTAAACCACTTAAAAAGCCACTGCCCGCTTCTCTTAATGCCACTTTAAAATTACTTTGTTCATCTATTTCACCTGTGGAAATATTACGAACAGAAACGGCAAGTGATTGTGTGCCAGAGTTACCAGACATACCACTAATAATCGGAATAAATGCAGCTAACAATGAAACTTGTGCCAACGTATCTTCAAATGACCCTAATATCGTTGCTGTTATCATTCCTAAAAATGTTAAAATGATAAGCCACGGCAGACGCTTCTTAGCAGTTTTAATGACTGAATCATTGGTAGCATCGACATCTGAAACCCCTGCTAAACGTGAGTAGTCTTCACTAGCTTCTTCATCTATAACGTCTAAAATATCATCAATAGTTATAATCCCTAATAAATGATCTTGATAATCGACAACTGGCATAGCAATAAAGTCATAATCACGCATTTTTTGAGCTACGTCTTCTTGGTCATCAGCTGCGTTTGCGCTGATAACACGTTCGCTCATAATATCTTCAATATAAGCATCATTTTCTGCCACTATTAAATCTCTTAAAGACAAGACGCCAGCTAATTGTTTATGTTCATTAACAGCAAATATGACATAAATAGTTTCTGCATCTGGCGCTTGTTCCTTAACATGCATCAAAGCCTCTTTGACAGGCATAGTTGACTTTAATGAAATATATTCCGTCGTCATGATACCGCCGGCAGTGTCTTCATCATAATGGAGTAAAGCTTTAATTTCTTTAGCTTCATCACGGTTCATGAGTGTTAATAAGCTTACTATTTTCTGTTTAGACAATTGGTTCATAATGTCAACTGCATTATCGTATGACATGTCCTCTAACACTTTACTAGCATATGTAGCATCCATGGTATCAAAGAGCTCTTCATAATCTTCTTCATCAATTTCTAATTGTTCGAAGAAATCTGCTACTTCTTCAGGGGACAATACTTCAAATATTTTTTGTCTAATCTCTTCGTCGCTATCTTCAAAGTATTCACTTTGTTCATATGTGTGCATCGCTAAGAATTCTTCTCTAAACGCATCTATATGATTTTCATGTAGCAAGTTATCCAACATTGCTTGATCATATACTTGTTCATCTTCTAAAACGATTTGATCTTTTTCATTTGCCAAAAGTCCCACCTCCATGGTTAGTCAAATTATATCATTTTAAATATATTTTCTATTGCGTCATATTTATCTTGAATTTCAAATGTTTCGTTGTAAATTGGGTGTATAAAGGACACTTTACTGCATCGTAATAATTGATGTTTATATATCGGATGTGTTCCACCATATAAATCATCGCCTACAATGGGGTGCCCTATATGTTGGAGATGTACACGTATTTGGTGTGTTCTACCCGTTAGTAACGTTATCTCGCACAAACTAGAATGATTTTCATATTGTAAGCATTTATATTTTGTTTTTGCTTGTTTTCCAGCAATATCTACGCGTCGCTGAATAATACTAGAAGGATCTCTACCGATTGGCGCATCTATCAGGCCTTGACTCCTTATTTTTCCATAACATATACATAAATAGGTTTTATCTATTACTGTTTTAGACATCAGATGATGTAGAAAACCGTGTTTTGCTAAGATCACAATTCCTGAGGTATTTCGGTCAATTCTAGTCACAATATGTGGGACCAACCATTGGTTTGTGTCTTTAAAATAGCCTAGCGCTTGTTCAACTAAACTAAAATGTTTATGGTCTCGTGATGGCGCACAATTTTGATTGGCTTCTTTAGATACAATTAATAAGTAATCATCTTCATATAAAATATTTAAAGGTTGATTAAATGGGTGTAAATTAGAACTTGCTGTTTCTTGACCTAATTGTACATTTAATATATCTCCTATTTCTAGTTGTTTTCGAACGGTTTCTGGTTGCCCATTAACTATTAAAGCGCCATTATGTTTAATGGCGCTAATTGTGTTCTTGGAATACTGACGTTCTTGTAAAAAAGTTTTTAACATACACGTGCTTCCAATAATATAAGTGAATTGCATTACTCGTCGTCCCCACTGGAAATAAACGAATCGTGCACTCTTTTCCAAAATGGAAATGGTCTAAATCTAGCGAATCTAATTTTTTCATTCGCTACTCTAAATTGAATTGCATTAACATTTTTATGTTTTATACTGACATGATCGATTGTTGTTAAAATTGTATCATGATTTACAGGTGTAATAAGACATGTGTGATGCTTCGGTAACACTAAAGGCGAACCAACTGTTCTGAAAACTCTATTGTTAATAGACGCTATTTCAGCAATTTGCATTGCTTCTAAAGATGGATGTATCAAAGCGCCCCCTAAAGCCTTGTTGTAAGCAGTTGAACCTGATGGCGTTGAAACACAAAGTCCATCTCCTCTAAAGCGTTCGAATTGATTACCTCTAATATTGACATCAACAACTAACGTTGAACCATTCTCTGTTTTCATCGTTGCTTCATTTAATGCTAAGTATCTTGTTTCATACCCATTGTTATTGTATCGTACAATAATTTCTAATAGTGGATATTCTATCACTTGGAATTCCGAATTATTAATTTCAATAATTAATTTTTCAACTTCATGTGGCAACCAATCAGCGTAAAATCCTAAATGACCTGTATGTACACCAACGAAAGCACACCGAGATAGCATATGGCTATATTGGTGGAATGCTTGTAATAATGTACCGTCCCCACCAACGGAAATGACAATTTCAGGATTTTCGGCGTCTTCAATCATTTTAAAGTCTTTCATATGATTAATCATCTTATGCTTTAAAGCGTTAGACTTGGAATCACCTTTAGACAAAATCGTATATCGCATGATTACACCCCCTAATCATTATTATGTTTTTTAGCGCGTTTTTTAGAATAATATTTTTGTGCTTCTTGTATTTCTTCTTTAATTTCTGACATTTCTTCATCAAGTAAAAATGCCGCTTCAGCCGCTCGTTCTAATCGGTGCTGAATTTCTGGAGGATAATCTCCATCATATTTATAACGTAAGGTGTGTTCAATCGTTGCCCAAAAGTTCATTGCTAATGTTCTGATTTGTATTTCAGCTAAAATTGATTTTTCGCCATTAAGTGTTTCGATTGGATATTCAATTATGACATGATATGAACGGTAACCACTTTGTTTCGTGTTACTAATATAGTCACGCTCTTCTACCACTTTAAAATCTTGACGTTGTCTCAAAAGATTAACAACAATATCAATATCATCTACAAATTGACACATTAATCTCAGACCTGCAATATCATACATTTCTTCGTGCAAACGGTCAAATGAAATTTGTCTTTTATTCGCTTTATCAATAATACTTGTCATTGGCTTAACGCGGCCTGTTACGAATTCAATCGGTGAAGCATTATCTTCTACATCGTATTGCTTTCTTAGGCCTTTTAGTTTAACTTTTAATTCATCAACTGCTTGTCTATATGGAGATAAAAACTGATCCCATTGATTCATTGTGCTTCACTCCGCTTCACTCTAATTCGAAAGTATCTTCCACAACAGAAACAAACGCCTTACCATAGTTTGAATTACCTTGAATATTATCTAATATGTAATTAAGTTCTCTTCCGAATTGTTTTAATTCTAAATGATCATTAATTATTATTTTCTTGTTTTTATTTTCATGTAACATTGACCATGTTTCTTGAACAAATATTAAATAGGAATAGGATTGGCCATCATCTAAGATATATGCAAAACTATAATTATCACTGTCAACAAGCATTTGTCCTGCTTCTTGTAAACCTTCCGTAGATTGTTCTGTATAACAATTTAAACTATCTTTTGTTACTTTAATTTCATTCACATAAATACGCATGCTTGTTCCTCCTTATTCTTCATCATTTTAACATAATTATCCCGTACATAACACGTTACATGTCTATTATAATGTCATCAATATACTTTAATATAATATAATCATTTCCACCTAGCGATGCAATTCAATTTAAATTAACTTACAAGTCCTTTAAAATGAATTATCATAAATATTTAAGGAGTGTGTATTGTGTCAACGAACAACGAAATCGAATTTAAGCAACTACTATCTAAAGCAAACTATCAGGACATTTATGACAAATATTTTTTAGATGAAAAAGCATTTAGCCAAACCAATTATTACATCGATACATTAAACTTCGATTTAAAATCACATCAATCCGCATTGAGAATCAGAGTTAAAAACAATGCCTATGAAATGACTTTAAAAGTACCTGCAGAAATTGGTTTACTAGAATACAACTTTGAAACCAATATTGAGCCTAAACTAAATAAACAAATTGAAAGTCAAGATTTACCTGAAGATATATTAGATCAACTTTTAAATATGGGTATAGATATTGATTCATTAATCATTTTAGGTGATTTAACCACTGAACGCATCGAAAAGGAAATCGATGGCAATTTGCTTGTCTTAGATAAAAATCGTTATCTTGGTTTTGAGGATTTTGAACTTGAATATGAAGTAGATGATTATAATGAAGGGTTAATTCAATTCAAATCTATTCTTAATCAATTTAATATAAAACATGAAATGCCAAACAATAAAGTTCAAAGATTTTTCAATCGTAAATATAAATTAAGCAACAACTAGTTGCGCACAATATTAAGAAGTCGAATTACTTCCAAATGTAAAAATTCATGTTATATTAGTATTATATTAGCAGAATATGGTGATATTATGACGCAAACACCTTACGAGGTTATTGGACAAGATGCCTTATTTAAAATGATTGACCATTTTTATTATATGGTTGAACGTGATGATAGAATTAATCATTTGTTTCCTGGGGATTTTGAAGAAACAAGTAGAAAACAAAAGCAATTCTTAACTCAATTTTTAGGTGGTCCGCAACTATACACAGAAGAACATGGTCATCCAATGTTAAAAAAACGACATTTAGAATTTGTAATAACAACTGATGAACGTGACGCATGGCTTGAAAATATGTACGAAGCAATTCAACAAGCACATTTTCCTGCGGGCGTCGGGGATTATTTATATGAACGATTACGTTTAACAGCGAATCACATGGTTAATTCCGAAAATTAATTGTAGGTGAAAAAAACATGGCTGAAGAATTAAAATTAATAAATGCTAATAGTCGTGAAGATGCAAATCTTTCACCTTTGAGTAAGATAGAAATTTATTCCTTTTTCGATCCATTCAGTAAAGAATGCTTTAAATTGTCAGCAATACTTTCAAAATTACGTCTCGAATATAAACAATATATTAGCATCAGACACATTTTGAATCCTTCCTTAAGGGTATTGACGAAATGCCAAGCACAGAGCACATCAAATCTAGATAATATTGCTTTAGCTTATAAAGCTGCCGAACTCCAAGGACGCATACGAGCAGAACGCTTTATACACCTTGTTCAAAATGAGATTATACCGAAGCGTGATATTATCACCGAAGAGATGGTTAATAATTGCATTAGTAACGCAGGTCTTGATTATGAAGTCTTTAAAGAAGACTTACATAAAAGTGCTTTAAAGGAAAGCTTACAAGTTGATTTGCATATTGCTCGAGAAATGGAAATTGAAGAAGCCCCGTCCCTTGTTTTCTTTAATGAAGATATACAAGAAGAAGGTTTAAAAGTTGAAGGCTTATACCCTTATCATATATATACGTATATCATAAATGAACTTATTGGTACACCAATTGAAAAAGAACTTCCACCAAGTTTAGAATCTTACATTCAACAACAACAATTAGTAACCAAAGAAGAGTTACTGACTATTTATGAATGGCCTGAAAAATTATTGAATAAAGAACTGAAAAAATTAGCATTACAACAAAAAATAGAGAAACTACACTCTCCTGATGGTAAATTTTGGAAATCTAAAGTTTGAATCCCATTTTATATTCAAAACAAAAAATGTAATACCATTTCAATTTTACAATCACGATATCCTAGTTCCAATACAAGAAGCACTGCCCAAAAATGGACAGTGCTTCTTTGTATGTAATATTTATTGTGATCTGATCTCAATGATTAAGCAAAGTTAAACAGTTAAAATAAGTCTAAATATAGCATAAGCAAATGCTCCTTTTTACTACATTAACCCCTTCTATTTTACTTTATTTATTTAAACATTAAATACAGTTTGGTGATGCTAAAATAACTGAATAGTTATTCAATATCTTATACATAACGTAACAGTTTTAAAAATAGGTATAAAAAAAACGCCGTGTCTGATTACACGGCGCTAAACAAAGGGGATGGGAGAAATTTTTCACTTCAAACAAAGGGGTATGTTTGTTATGTGATTAATTTCATGTATATAATATAACACGCTGATATATACCTTTCAACCTTTTAAATTAAATAAATCCACTTTGTCACAAACTTGTCATATTGTAAACGAATACATTCATACTAAGCTTTCATTAGTTTTTCAAAGGCGTCTAATTTTTGTTCAAATACTTGGCAAGCTTGTTCAATTGGTTCTGGTGTCGTCATATCTACACCTGCATTTTTTAAGATTTCAATTGGATAATCTGAGCTTCCTTTTTTCAAGAATTCATTAATATAACGTTCTACAGCAGGTTTACCTTCTGTTAAAATCTGATGACTTAAGCTCTGTGCTGCACTGTATCCGGTTGCATATTGATACACATAATAATTCATATAGAAGTGCGGTATTCTTGACCACTCTTTACTAATATTTTCATCCGTTTCAACGGAATCACCAAAATATTTTCTATTTAAATCCGCATATACTTCATTCATACGGTTTGCAGTTAATGGTTCTCCAGCTTCTTCTATTTGGTGAATTTTATGTTCAAATTCTGCAAACATTGTCTGTCTAAATAATGTCGCACGGAAACGTTCAAGTTCTTGATTTAATAACAGTAATCTACGTTTATCGTCTAGGTGTTTATCCATATAGTCACTCAATAAAGCTTCGTTACAGGTCGACGCGACTTCTGCTACAAAAATAGTATAGTCACTTAAGTTCGACGGCTGGTTTTGGCGACTGAAATAACTATGTGCAGAATGTCCGAATTCATGAACTAAAGTATATAAGTCTGAAACTGTATTTGACCAATTTAATAAAATAAATGGATTCGTTAAATGGGCGCCTGAAGAATAGCCGCCAGAACGTTTCCCTTTATTTTCAAATACATCTACCCAACGATTATTTAGCCCTTCTTCAACAACTTTCATATATTCTTCGCCCATTGGTTGTAATGCTTTTAGCATCCAATCTTTAGCTTCTTCATATGGCATTTCAAACTTAACATCTTTAACTAAAGGCGTATAAAGGTCATACATTTTCATATCTTCTAACCCTAAAAGTTCTTTGCGTAACTTAGTATAACGATGTAGTAAAGGTAAGTATTTATGAACTGTTTTCACTAAATTATCATACACCGTTTCTGGAATGTGATTATTGCTTAAAGCTGCTTCTCTTGCAGTATTGTAATGATGCGTTTTTGCGTTAAATACATTTTTCTTAACTTCTCCAGCTAAAGTCGCGCTAAGCGTATTATTGTATGCACCATATGCTTTATATAGGTTTTCATATGCAGACTGACGTAAAACGCGATCATCTGATTCTAAACATTTGATAAATGTACCTTGCGTTAGAGCGTGGCGCTGGCCATCTTTATCTATTGCATCTTCAAATTCTAAATCTGCATTGCTAAACATACCATAAACATTATCAGGCGTAGATAATGCATCTTGTGCCTCAGTCAATAATTTTTCTTTATCCGCGCTAAGCACATGAGGTCTTTTTTCATTAATTAATTTCAAATCAAATTGATAGCGTTTCAAATCTTCATTTTCTTCAATAAATGATTGAATCGTTGCTTCATCGATTTGTAAAATTTCAGGTACTAGGAAACTCCAAGCAGAACTAAATTTTATGATTAATTGATGTGCACGTGACTCAAAACCTGTATATTTATCATTTGCAGTATCTTGATCTTGCTTTAAGTGCGCGTAAACATACACTTTTTCTAATTTAGAACCTAATGCATCTTCAAGTGCTAAAGCATTGTAAAGTGTAGTTGAATTATCTGCTAAATGGCCAACAAATTGTTGTTCTTGACCTATATTATCTTCCACTTCTTTAAATGCTTTTTCAAAAGCTTCATCGGATTCAAAGATAGTAGATAAATCCCAAGTGTATTCAGGATATTTACGTTCTTGCTCTTCTCTTGTTAATTGTTGTGTCATAATATCTAGTAAACCTCCTATAAATTCATTAGTATAATTTTCTCACGTAATAGTCAATTTTGCACGCTATAACACCCATGGATACCATAGAATTGCTTAAAAGACTGTACAACATTATACGTAATTTGCATTGTATCTATATCTTCATTATAAAACCTATTAAATTTCAGTAAAGATTGAAATGCCCCAATTTGTAGCGTATGATTACGTAAAAAATACATGAGCTGTAATTGCCAATATATTGGATGGGATTTAATAAATATTTGTTCCGGAAAAACTATCCCTAAATAACGACTAACCCATTCATCCGTTAAGCGTAAGTTATACATAACACTTAAGCTAGGTTCCAAAACAGAACGCGCTTTACGACATTGGTTAATATAATGATATATTGATTTTCGAGTTAATTTAATCGACTGAGTTGGGCATTGAAATGCCTCTGCGCTCTGAATAAAATTGATTAAATCATCAATCTCTAGTAGATATCTTTTAGCAATAAATCGCTGTCCTCCCAAAAAATAAACTATCCTATATACATAAAACTTATCATGAATAGCGTCCCACGAAAATAGCAATCTATTGTGGCTATTTATAAAATTACGTTCATAATTTGATAGATAGAGTACGCATGTTTTGATATTATATTTCACATTTTTGATAATCCAAATCACTTTATAACCAATATTTTGCAACGATCTACTGCGTCTTACAATATGTGCTACCACTTCACTAGAAAATTGGATTTCAATTGCTATTGCATCATCAATAATCAAATCTGGATATTGATAACTATCAGGTATGTATGGCTCAATGCTTACTTTGTAATTTAATTTTTTCAATTTCTGAGCAATACAATATTTCAAATTATAATGTTCATGAGTTTCGCTTTTTTGACAGTATAAATGATTCCTTTTATAATGCGCGAAATGTGGCGTGATGATTTGCCCATTTTTTAATAGCACTTCACAATTACAAAATGGACAGCGGTATTGGTCTCCTTTTAGAGCAGACCCAGCCCAAACATTTTGATTTTGACTATTCCTTGCATATAACATGGCTCCTCACCTCGTTTATATACACGCAGAAGTCGACCTAATTACTACATGATTACATGATTATTAAAGTATTTATCCTATATATGGATAGTCTAAATAAAAAAGCCATAAGTTAACTGTTACCAATTAACCTATGACTTCTCTCAAAGCAATTAATTATACATTTTTGTTCATAATTGAACTTATTTTAGTTTAATGTCATTTCTCATTATTCTGCTGTATTAGAAAAATAACGACGTACTTGTGACGCAACGTTGTGACTCATAATAATTTTAGCATAATCGTTTAAATATACTTCTGATTTATCAGTAGGATATGCGAACTCAAGTAATTGACTATAACTATCGTTAATTGCATCTTGTCCAACAGTTTCATCAAAATGAACAGCATAATAATAGACATTATCAAGACTATATAATAAATCTTCAAATTCATCCGTTTTTTGGTTGTTATGATAAGCGTAATCAATTACTTCCTCTAAATCATTAAATTTAACTATTACGGTACGTATATTTTGTGGTTTACGATTGTTACGCTCTTGGTCGTGATTATTTTCTTTTTGTTCTTGACGCTGTTCAAATAAATCTTCTAAACTTTCATCTTGGTCAAATGTTTGTGATAACAAGTCATTTACTTGATGATCTAATTGATCATTATCTTCCTCAGACATATTGATAAGATCTTCATTTTTAGATTTAGAAATTGTGACTTCAACGCCTTTTTCAAAAGCATGTACTTGAATCCATAATGGACCTTCTACAACAAAATCTTCTTCTTCGTTAACCTCTTCCATCATGTTCCAAAAGAATTCTTCCCCACGCTTTCGGTTAGTCCATAAATCTTCGCGCTTGAAACCTCTAGCCTCTATATCACTATACGTTATAAATAGCTTAACTGTAGTATCGTCAACTCGCTCTATTCTCATATCATCTCACTCCTTACAGTCGATGAATAGTAATCATTATTGTATTAGAACCTAGTAAGAATTACAATTGATTTGTTTGATTAATTTTTACTATTTTCTATTTGGTCTCTTATAATAACATATACCCTTTTAGAAGCCAAAAAAACAGCACTTTATACAGCGTGCTGTTTGACTTATGTCACTAATTATTCACAATTAAATAATCGCTTTGTTTGACGCAAGTATATGGCTATCTGTTATGGTAAATACAACAAAACCACAAAGTAATATTATGTCAACATTACTTCATGGCCGTCTTCGTTCTATTTATAATTTAATCAACCATACGTTGCGCTTCTTGCAATTGGAAGGTACGTACTTTTCTAGGTAAAAAACGTCTAATTTCGTCTTCGTTATAGCCAACTTGTAAACGCTTATCATCTAAGATAATCGGGCGTCTTAGCAAGCCTGGGTTATCTTGAATAATTGAATATAAGTCTTGAAGTGGTAAAGCATCGATATCTACATTTAATTTTTGGTACGTTTTAGAACGAGTAGATATAATTTCGTCTGTTCCATCTTCAGTCATTTTTAAAATTTGTTTGATTTCATCAATTGTTAAGTGTTCTGAAAAAATGTTACGCTCCGTATACGGAATGTCATGTTCTTGTAACCATGCTTTCGCTTTACGGCAAGATGTGCAACTTGGTGAAGTAAATAATGTTACCATACATCTCACTCTCCTATTTTTCATGAATATGAATTCATTAGATTTCAATATTTATATGATTAAGAATCTTCTAAGTGATTTTTAGCTCTCTTAACCTTACAATTAAAGTATACCCTTTCAACATTAAAATTAAATGAGAATTCTCTAATTTTTTAAAAAAAATTTCAAATAGGCGTAATTCCCAATCAATTTAGTTAGAAATATTGATATGTATATAGTTTAACATAACTTACAAATGATTGAAATACTGTTATACTAATACTAAAGTATATAAAATTAAATTATTAAAAAGGTAGGCATCAAAAAATGGAAACTTTATTTTCTGGTATCCAACCCAGCGGTATTCCAACGCTTGGTAACTATATTGGTGCGTTGAAACAATTTGGTGAAGTCCAAGACGATTACAATTGTTTCTTCTGCATCGTGGATCAACATGCAATTACGATCCCACAAGATCGCTTAAAACTACGTAAACAAACAAGACAGTTAGCAGCAATTTATCTAGCTTCAGGTATTGATCCGGAAAAATCAACGTTGTTTATACAATCTGAGGTCCCAGCGCACGTTCAAGCAAGTTGGATGTTAACAACTATCTCATCTATTGGCGAATTAGAACGTATGACACAATTTAAAGATAAAGCAGTAAAACAAACTGAAGGTATACCTGCTGGATTGCTTACATATCCACCGTTAATGGCAGCGGATATCGTTATTTATAATACAAACATCGTTCCTGTTGGAGATGACCAAAAACAACATATTGAATTAACTAGAAACTTAGTAGACCGATTTAATTCTCGTTATAACGATGTACTCATCAAGCCTGAAATACGAATGCCTAAAGTTGGCGGGCGTGTCATGAGCTTACAAGATCCAACTAAAAAAATGAGTAAAAGTGATGATAACCAAAAAAATTACATTTCATTATTAGATGAACCTAACGTGGGCGCTAAAAAAATTAAAAGTGCAGTAACTGATTCAGATGGTATCATTAAATTTGATCGTGATAATAAACCAGGTATTTCTAATCTACTATCTATCTATTCAAGTTTAACTGATACATCAATTGAAACACTTCAAACAAAATATAAAGATTCTAATTACGGTGAATTCAAAGCTGATTTAGCAGCTATTGTTAAAGACTTTTTAACGAATTTCCAAGAAAAATATGAGTATTATTTTAACTCTGATGAACTAGATACAATTTTAGATAATGGTAGAGATAAAGCCCAAAAAGCTTCATTTAAAACATTGAAAAAAATGGAAAAAGCTATGGGATTAGGTCGTAAAAGATAACTTGTAATTAAATGAAAAGACACGCAATCACTTTTTAAGATTGCGTGTCTTTATGATATCTACAGTCTATTTCTTTTTACCTGTTTCACGGTCAATTGACTTATCAATTTCCACATCTTTTAATGAAGTGTCCCCACCGATTTGATGATAAATCAAACCTTTAACTTGTGGATTCGTTAAGTGTGCTTCTCCTTTTTGATAAACAGGTGCAACTGGGGCATCATTTAGTAATAATTCTTCTGCTTCTTTCATCGCTGCGTTCCGTTCTTCAGGTTTTTTCAATAACTTACCATTTGCATCTTTAACGAGTTGGTCATATTTTTCACTGCTCCATGCAGTATTATTTTGCGCATTACCCGTTGTCATAATATTTAAAAATGTCAGTGGATCTGGGTAATCAGGCCCCCAACCTGATAGTGATGCTTCAAACGTTTCAGATGATTCTTGGTTTAAACGTTGTTTAAATGGTAATTGTTTAATCTTCAAAGTGACGCCTGGTAAGGTACTTTCTACTTGCGCTTTAATATATTCTGCTGAAATTTTTGCGTCTGGTGTATCTTCAGTATTCATCGTAAATGTTAATTCTTTAATTCCTAAGTCCTTTTTCGCTTTTTCAAAATGTTGCTTTGCTGCTTTTGGATTATAAGTAAGCGGTGAATCAATTGAATCAGCAAAATCTTTACCATCTGGTGTGTCTGCCGTTAATTTAGCAGTAAACCCATCTGTCGCTTCTGAACCATTATTTTTTACTGAATTCACATACCCCTCTTTATTGATAG
Organism: Staphylococcus sp. GDY8P120P; assembly: GCF_017892065.1. Classification (NCBI taxonomy): domain Bacteria; kingdom Bacillati; phylum Bacillota; class Bacilli; order Caryophanales; family Staphylococcaceae; genus Staphylococcus; species Staphylococcus sp. GDY8P120P. The sequence continues at coordinate 470,831 of NZ_JAESKI010000003.1, forward strand.
ATTGCGCAATGGCTAATCTCAAATCTTTATTTTTAAATTCAGGCACATTGTCTTGGTTCATTTTAATATAGAATGTACTAGCTAATAAACGTTTTTTTAATCCTGGATTATCTTGGTATTTATCTACTTGATCAGCGGTAATCGTCGTATCATCAACAGATGCTGTGTCATAAAGAGAAGCGCCTGCTTGTTGGTCTTTTAACACTTTGTAGTTAACTCGATCTAGTTTAACTGCCTTTTTATCCCAATAATCTTCATTTTTAACAAGTTGTATTTTATCTTCCACTTTCCAATCTTTAACTTTAAAAGGGCCATTAAAGACAGTTTTATCTGCAGTTGTTGCATATTGTTCGCCGTTCTTTTTCACAACTTTTTCATTTTGTGGCATAAACGCCCCAAAAGCAAACATTTCATTAATATATGGAATTGGTTTTGTTAATTCAACCTTCAACGTATGATCGTCCAAAGCTGTTACCCCTAAGTCATCAATATCTTTTTTTCCCATATTAATGTCTTCAGCATTTTTAATATCATACATTATGTAAGCATATTCTGCAGCTGTATCTGGGTCAACAACCCTTTTCCAAGCGTATTCAAAATCATGTGCCGTAACTGGGTCTCCGTTAGACCATTTAGCATCTTTACGTAAATTGATAGTTAACGTCTTGCCACCGTTACTTTTCTTAGGCATCTCTTTAGCAACGCCTGGTTGCGCCTTATCATTTTTATCTAATGTATATAATCCTTCATACACTTGATTATATAAATCAAACGATACCGTATCTGTTGCTAAGGCTGTATCTAAAGAAGAAATGTCTTGTGGAATAACTTTTCTAAATACCTGTCCTTTGTCTGAATAAATACCTTCAGCGCTACTACATCCCGCAGCAATTACGGCTAAAGCCAGTAGCGCTATCAATAGCTTAATCCTCTTCATATGAATCCCCCTTCCCTAAACAGATGGTGCGTGTGTTTCAGATTTTAACGTCTCTGCTTCTTCATCTGTTGTAAATACATAATGTCCTGGTTGTATTTCATTTAATGAACGTTTATCATTGTTTGAAATATCTTCTTTGTACACTGTTCTTTTACGTGAACGTTCGCTTTCAGGATCTGGTTGTGGCACAGCTGAAAGTAAAGATTTAGTGTATGGATGCATTGGATTGTTATATATTTCATCTGCAGAACCCAATTCAACAATCTTACCAAAGTGCATAACTGCGATTCTATCTGAAATATACTTAACCATGGAAAGGTCATGGGCAATAAATAGAAAAGTGATGTTGTGTTCTTGCTGCAATTTCAATAATAAGTTGACAACTTGGGCTTGAATTGATACGTCTAATGCTGATATAGGCTCATCTGCAATAATAAATTCAGGCTCCACAGCTAAAGCACGGGCAATACCAATACGTTGTCTTTGACCACCAGAAAATTCATGGGGGTAACGATTAGCATGTTCTTTACTAAGTCCTACTGTTTCTAATAAATCATATACTCTCTTCTTACGATCTTTTACGCTACTTGTAAGCTTATGAATATCTATGCCTTCTGCAACAATATCCATGACTTTTAATCTTGGGTTTAAGGAAGCATATGGATCTTGAAAAATCATTTGCATCTTTTTGTTGAATTTTAATGAATCTTTACGATTTTTTATTTTTTGAATATCCACCCCTTCGTAAAGAATTTCTCCATCTGTTATATCATTCAACTTAATAATTGCTTTACCGGTTGTAGATTTACCACAACCCGATTCACCTACTAAGCCAAATGTTTCCCCTTTAAATATATCAAATGATATATCTTCAATTGCGCGTACTTCGTTACGTTTTCCTTCATTAAAATACTGTTTAACATTTTTTACTTGCAGGAGTATCTCTTTATTTTGCATCATCAAACGCCACCCTTTCTACCTGTTGCGGTTTATCGTAATTATTAGGCATCTTACGCAAACGTTTTTGCACCATTTCTGGTGGGTCAATATAAGGCGCGCGTTCGTCAAGTAACCATGATTTTACAAAGTGTGTATCCGACACTTTGAACCATGGTGGTGGTGTCTTAAAATCTATATCTAATGCATATTGACTACGTTCAGCGAAAGCATCACCCTTCGGTGGATGTAATAAATCTGGCGGCGTGCCTGGAATGGCTAATAATTCTGTTTCAACACCGGTAGTCAAATCAGGCATTGATGATAATAATCCCCATGTATATGGATGTTTAGAATCATAAAATATTTCATCTACGTCCCCTGTTTCAACCATTTGTCCACCATACATAACAGCTACTCTGTCTGCTATATTAGCAACGACACCTAAGTCGTGTGTAATGAAAATAATCGAAGTACTGATTTTGCTTTGCAATTCTCTCATCAATTCTAATATTTGTGCTTGCATTGTCACATCAAGCGCTGTTGTCGGCTCATCTGCAATTAAAACCTTTGGTTCACACGCAAGCGCAGTTGCGATAACAATTCTCTGTCTTTGTCCACCTGAGAATTGATGTGGGTACGCGTTAAAACGCTTTTCAGCATTGGGTAATCCAACTAAATTTAATATTTCTAATGCTCGTTTTTTAGCATTTGCTTTATTGTAATGTTTGTGTTTAATCAAAGGTTCCATGACTTGCTTACCTATTTTCATAGTAGGGTTGAGCGAAGTCATTGGATCTTGAAATATCATAGAAATATCTTTACCTCGTAATTTAATTAATTCTTCTTCTGATTTTTCAGCTAAATCTTCACCTAAAAAATTGATCGCGCCTTTTTTAATTCTTCCTGAATCACCTTGGAATAGTTTCGTAATAGCTTTGGTTGTCACTGATTTCCCTGAACCAGATTCACCAACGATTGCAAGCGTTTCTCCTTTATCTAGATAGAAATCCACCCCACGTACTGCCTGCACTTCCCCTGCGTCAATATCAAAGGAAACATGCAAATCGTTAACTTCTAATATTCTTTCTGACATAAATGTTGCCCCCTTTTTTATTTACGCATTTTAGGATCAAATGCATCCCGTAATCCATCACTAAATAGATAGAAAAATAAAATTAATAAACTTAAAATAACTGCCGGTATAAATAATTCATGTGGATGAATCAGTAACATTGCCCTACCTTCATTCACTAATGAACCAAGCGACGTCCCCGGCGCTGGCACCCCAATACCAATAAAACTTAAGAACGCTTCGAAGAAGATAGCATTCGGTACTGTAAACATGGATGTAACAACAATAACGCCTAAAGTATTAGGTAAGATATGTTTAAATATAAGTTTGAGCTTAGATGCTCCTAGTGTCTGTGAAGCTAATACAAATTCTTGCTCTTTTAATTTTAAGAATTCTCCACGTACTACACGACTCATGCCTATCCATCCAGTGATTGCCATCGCTAGTATGATAGTCCATATGGATGGTTCGAAGATTAACACGAATAGAATAACTACAATCAATGTTGGTATTGATGCAACGATTTCAATAATACGCTGCATGACGTTGTCAAGCCGTCCACCAAAGAATCCGGAAATCGCACCATAAATAACACCTATAAAAATATCTAGTAATGCAGCGACAACACCAATAAATAATGATACTTGTGCACCTTGCCATGTACGCGACCATAAATCTCTACCGAGTTGGTCTGTCCCAAACCAGAAATTTTCATTAACGCTCGCTTCTTTATAAGCATCTACACCCTGTGCACCTTCACCATCAAATGGTAAAAAAGGAATTTGATCTAATACAGGTATTTTAGCTGGTAGATTACGTCTATCAACATCCTGTTCCGCATAATCATGTGAACTTAATAAAGGTCCAACTAAAGCGAGTATGACAATTATAATTAAACCAATCATCCCGACCACTGCTAATTTATTTCTTTTTAATTGTGACCATGCATCCTGCCAAAAGTTTTTACTTTCTCTTTGGATTTCTGGTTCTTTTTCCATATCATTGTTGCTTCTAATAAAATCTGATGCTGGGATTGCTTCTGAGGTATGTGTCATAACTGCATTTGAATAGTCTTTGTTTACTTTTTCATTTTTATTATCAGCCATTATTTTTTACCCCCTTGTACACGTATACGTGGATCAATGACACCATATAATATATCTACAAGGAATATAGAAACGATAAATAGTGTACTGAATAAAATCGTTGTTGCCATGATAACTGGGAAGTCATTCGTGGTAATCGATCTTACGAATTGGTCCCCTAAACCTGGCACACCAAAAATATTTTCAATGGTCAAAGTCCCAGTTAATATACTTGCTAACATAGGGACAATAATTGTAATTACTGGAATCAATGCGTTTCTTAACGCATGACCAAATAATACTCTCATAGTTGAATTACCTTTCGCACGTGCTAGTAAGATATAATCTGAACTTAATACTTCTATCATTTCTGCTCTTATGTATCTTGCCACCGTTGCTAATACTGCTGCTGAAAGTGCTAAAGATGGTAATACCGCTGTAGAAATACCTTCCCACCCGGCTACAGGGAACCACTGTAATCTTACAGAAAACACATATTGTAATAACACTGCTAATACAAATGATGGTACTGACACTGCGATAACTGAAATAACTGTCGCTGTATAGTCAACCCAAGTGTTTTGCCGGACTGCGGCAATGACCCCCAAAATAAGACCTAGTATAACGCCAATTACCATCGCTGTTAATCCCATTTCTAAAGATGGTAATAGTCTTGGTTTTATTAAATCCCACACTGGTTGGTTATCGTATTGGAATGAGTTACCAAAGTCCCCCGTAACAACATTCTTCAAATAACTGGCATACTGAACAGGTACTGGATCGTTTAAACCATACTTTTCATTTAGAATTTGCTTCTGTTCTTCATTTAATTTTTCATCGTTAAATGGTGAACCTGGCATAAGCTTCATCAAGAAAAAAGTAATGGTAATAATGATGAATAACGATAGAACCATATACCCTAATCGTTTTAAGACATATTTAAGCATATCTTATCCCCCTTTAATTTCGAAATAAACATTCCCTTCACAATATTCAGAATATTTAATAACATTATACGTTTTGTTATGGTTTTAAGCAATATTCTATTGCGTTACTTTATTAAAGTTATTAAAAATGGATATTTTTTATTCATTTAATTAAATACTGTAGCTAACGAATTTATAGTTATTTTTATTCATTTTTTAGTTACTTTAAGTTACAATTAATTTAATTCTTTTTAGGAGGACACAACATGAAATATTTACAACATATCATCATATATTTACTGTTCACCCCCTTACTTTCATTTATTTTATGGTTGTTCACAGCACACACTTGGATAAATTTGATTAACGTCACTTTTTATATTTCCATGATTTTAGCGATCATTTTCTTTATCATTTTAATTACACAAGAGGGCATATTAGATCCAACAAGCTTTGGCTTTAGAAGGTTGAAGTATCAACTAACCAGAAAAAAACATAGACATACCTTAGACGAAGATGAATTTTTCAAACCAACTAAAGTTAAAAAGGATGTCTATATCGTCTCACCTTGGGTTAAAATAGGATTTATCTGTAATCTTGTGTATATTGCGGTTTCAATTTTGATATCGTTTGCCATATAAAAAGACTGCATTAGATATCGTAGCGATTGCTATGATATAACTAATACAGTCTTTTAATTAGATTCAATGTTGGGATTAAAGAATAATGCATAATATAATAAGACAAAACCTATTAAAACTACACTAGCTACATAAATTGACATCATCCATGGTAATAAAAAAGCACCGAGAATAAGACCAAAGCGCGACAAAATATTCGCTCCAAAAAATGAAACCATACTAAAAGTAGCGTATGTGCTACGTTGGTCATTTGGTATCATTAAAAATCTTTGGGCATTTTGAATCGGAGAATATATTAATTCACCTAACGTAGCTATAACTGCAAAAATACATAACAATAAAAATGAGTTCGAAGCTGTAATCAAACTATAACCTACTGTATATAACAAAATCCCCAATACAAATATATATTTTTTAGAAGTGCCAGTGATTAAACGATTCACTGTAAACGTAAGTGTAACTACAACCAATGTGTTAATAATCATAATAACTGTAAACATCCTGACACCATCAATATAAAATTCTAAGAACGTGAAAGGTTCGAAATCTTTTTTTAACCTAACAATTACATAAGAATTTAGACTTAATTCTGCCATTAAGACAAACATATACCCTAAGTTAAAAATCATATAATACTTGTCTTTGATAACAGTATGGTAACTTTTCAAAAAATCTTTGAATTTAGAAGATAATTCATCTTTATGAGCATAAATTTGTTCAACGTCATAGAATTTTTCAAATAAAAACCAACTGATTAACATGGCAATAAAAAACATAATAAATAATAAATGTTTATGTTCCAAATAAAGCAAGGCACCTAGCAACATACCTAAGCCCGTGCTTATATTAAACATCCAATAATTAAATTGATACACGAACTCTCTTACTTCTTCATAAATTGCGTCCATAATTGCTGCCTCAAATATAGGTTCACTTGCAGCAAATAACATTTGAAAAATAAAGATTGTTACACAAAATACGACTAAGCCGATGCCATCCATAGTGACCGTAACACTTAAAATAATTAAGCATACAGCATAAAATGCATGTACATAATTCACTACTTTCTTTCTATTATAATTATCACCAATGTAGCCACCAACAAAAGACATAAAAAAATTCACTATAATGTTCGCAATTAAGAATGTACCTGCAAAAACTGCGCTAACTTTACTCGTTAAATATAATGCCAAAAAAGGGAGAATTGCTTGACTTGCCACAATCAAGATGAAATCTGCTATTAATCTTGTCTTTAGCGTGGTTGACAATGTTAGAAATTTTTTCATCCTCATTCTCCTGACTCTTAATATGTGTTTTATTAATATAAGAATAACTTTAACATTTTAAACTTAACTGTAAACTAAGAATTTTAATATATTCAAAAAAGTTGGACGAAAAACTATTTTCTTATAAATTTTGCTGTCCACTCTGGCAGGAATGGGTAGACAAAAAGCTCAAATTTCATCAAAAATCAGTTTAGTCTTAATAATTATTATAGAGCGAACAAGCGTTTCATAAGTGAATAAACTGCACCAAACGCATAGCGAATATTTTTTACAATAAAAAACGAATGGTTTTTACTTTGTTTACGTAAAAACCATTCGTTTTATAAATATTTGATACGTTTATGTCCCAATTTTGTAGCAAAACTTTATATGTTTATAAATACAGAAAAAACTAATCGTTAAATTTCTTTAAAACGAGCACTGCGTTATGCCCACCAAATCCTAAACTATTACTCATCGCATAAGTAATATCTAGATCTTCAGCTTTATTAGGCACAATATCTAAGTCGCATTCTGGATCTGGTGATACGGCATGGATTGTTGGTGCAATACGTCCCTCTTTAATAGATAAAGCTGAGAATATAGCTTCTAAACCACCTGTTGCGCCTAATAAATGTCCAGTCATGGATTTGGTAGAACTGATTTTTAGTGCATTAGCTGCTTCGCCGAAAGTATTTTTAATCGCTTGAATCTCTGTTAAATCTCCGACTGGCGTACTTGTACCATGCGCATTTAAATATTGTATATCTTTAGCTTCGATACCAGCGTCATCCATTGCAGCTTGCATTGCACGTGAACCGCCCTCACCTTCTGGTGCTGGTGCTGTAATATGGTAAGCATCGCCTGTTGAGCCATACCCTACTAATTCAGCATAAATTTCTGCGCCACGTGCTTTAGCTGACTCTAAAGATTCGAGTACAATGATACCTGCGCCTTCACCCATTACAAACCCATCACGACCTTCTTGGAATGGACGGCATGCTGTTTCTTTATCGTCATTCGTTGTTAACGCACGACTTGCGCTAAAGCCAGCTATTGCCATATGGGTGATAGGGGCTTCAGTTCCGCCTGTAATCATAGCGTCTGCATCACCACGTTGGATGATTTTAAATGCTTCTCCGATAGAATTAGTACCTGTCGCACATGCCGTTACAGTAGCACCGTTAGGTCCTTTTGCACCTAAATCAATAGAAACTTGTCCTGTTGCCATATCTGGAATTAACATTGGTACAAAGAAAGGACTTACACGTCTAGGGCCACGTTCTAACAATTGGCTATGTGACAATTCGAATGTTTCCATACCGCCAATGCCAGAACCGATCCAAACACCAATTCTATCGGCTGTGTTTGCATTAATATCTAATCTCGCATCATTTACAGCTTCTCTTGCAGCAACTACCGCATATTGAGTGAATCGATCCATACGACGTGCTTCTTTTTTATCTATATGATCTTCTATATCGAAGTCTTTGAGTTCTCCAGCTAAATGGACTTTATATGCCGATGTATCTAAACGTGTAATTTCATCAATACCGCTTACGCCATTTAGTGCATTTTCCCATGTAGTTTTTGCATTATTACCAATTGGTGATAATGCACCCATTCCTGTTATTACAACACGTTGTTCTTTGCTCATATATTATCCTCCTATTTTCCCCATCTTATAGTTACAGCGCCCCAAGTAAGACCGCCACCAAATCCTACTAATACTAAGACATCATCGTCTTTAATTCTACCATTTTCTAACTCTTGAGCGATACTTAAGGGAATTGAAGCTGCTGAAGTATTACCAAATTTATCTACTGATACACTCATTTTCTCTTTTGGAATACCTAATCGTTCTCTTGCAGACTCCATAATTCTAATATTTGCTTGATGTGGTATGAACATATCTATATCTTCTGGTTCTAAATTCGCTTTAGCTACAGCGTTATTAGACGCTTCACCCATAATTCTAACAGCAAATTTAAATACTTCACGTCCATTCATAAATATTTTACCGTTATCTGGATTTAAATATAAGTATTCAGCGCCTGAACCATCTGAACCGAGTTCATAGCTTAAAATACCTCGTCCCTCTGACACTTCTCCAATAACGACTGCACCAGCCCCATCACCGAATAAAATAGCTGTCGAACGATCAGTAAAGTCAGTAATTTTTGATAATTTATCTGCACCTACAACTAGAACATTTTTATAATCGCCTGATTGTACAAATTGTTTCGCATTAATCATTGCATACATAAAACCACTACAAGCAGCTAATTGGTCCATAGAAGCAACTTTGCCAATACCTAGTCTGTCTTGTAATATATTGGCCACAGTTGGAAATGGAAAATCTCCTGTAGAAGTCGCAACAATAATCATATCTATATCTGTTGGTTCAATACCAGCATCTTTGATTGCTCTAACACTAGCTTGATAAGCTAAATCAGAAGTTTCTTCATCTTCATCAGCCCATCTTCTTTGTTTGATACCTGTCATTTTTGAAATCCATTCATCTGATGTTTCTAAAAATGTTTCAAAATAGGCATTTTCTACAACTTTTTCAGGTGCATATGCACCGAAACCTTTGATACCCACGTCCATCGTTGTACACCTTCTTAATAATTTTTTAATACCAGGTATTAATTTAACATAATACACAATTCCAATACAAGAACTTCAACTGTACAATAATCAAATTACATGCTTTATTATAATTTAAAGCAAATATGAGTACAATGAAAATTCTAGCTATATGAATTACTACTATACAAATAGCGCTTTCTTATTTATAATGAAAATATATATATTAAATTGGAGGCATTACATAATGAAATACCTCGCAGTGTTAATTTGGGCTATACTTTTATTACAAATGACAAATTTCGTACTTAACAGTCTTGCTGGTGGGGGCACACTTAACTTAATCGCTCCTATTGTAGGTGCTGTTGTATTTACAATCCTTGTAGTATTGTTTGACATGGTAATAAAATCTTCAAAACATGATACAAATGAACAGCATTAAGCATTTATAACTCAATTAATATAAAAAGCTCAGTAGCAATGAATACATTGCTACTGAGCTTTTTTCTTCTTACAATTTAAATCATTTCTGGTTCAATTTCTTCAAATGTTAATCCATCACCTGATAGATCAATTTTGATTACAGTACCTTCTGGTAAGTTTTCTCTAATCATTTTACGAGCAAGTGGTGTTTCAATTTGTCTTTGTACAAATCGTTTAAGCGGTCTTGCACCAAATTGAGGTTCGTACGCTTCTTCACCTAACCATGCTTTTGCTTTATCTGAAACATCAATAGAAATGCGTTGTTCCATCAGTCTAATATTCAACTGTGTTAAAATTTTATCAACAATCAGACTCATATCATTAATAGATAATGGTTTGAATAATACAATATCGTCCATACGGTTAATGATTTCTGGTTTGAAATATTGATTTAAACTGTTCATAACTGCTTTTTCTGTTGGTTCGGTGATTACGCCTGTATCTTTTACATTTTCTAATAAAATCTGAGAACCAATATTACTTGTCATAATGATAATGGTATTTTTAAAGTCCACTTCCCGACCTTGTGAATCAGTTAAACGCCCTTCTTCTAGTATTTGTAATAACACATTGAACACATCTGAATGTGCTTTTTCAATTTCATCTAGGAGAATAACTGAATAAGGGTTACGGCGTATTGATTCTGTCAATTGTCCGCCTTCTTCATGGCCAACATAACCTGGAGGTGCTCCAATTAAACGAGAGACAGAATGTTTTTCCATGTATTCACTCATATCTATACGAACCATATGTTTCTCTGAATCGAATAAAGTGGATGCTAATGACTTAGCTAATTCTGTTTTCCCTACTCCTGTAGGCCCCAAGAATAAGAAACTTCCAATTGGTCTATTTGGGTCTTTGATACCTGCACGAGCTCTTACCACTGCGTCTGAAACAAGGTCTACTGCTTTATCTTGACCTACTACGCGTTCGTGTAATATATCAGCTAGGTTTAAGAGTTTCTCTCTTTCCGTTTCGACTAATTTAGAAACTGGGATGCCCGTCCAAGAACTTACAATATCGCCGATTTCTTCATCAGTCACAATTTCACGAATGATACGTTCGTTATCTTCATTTTGTTCACTTTGGAAAGCATCTTCTAACTCGCGTAATTCTTTTTCTAAGGCTGGAATTTTACCATGTTGTAATTCCGCGGCTTTTTCTAAATTGTAGTTGTTTTCTGCATCTTCTAATGCTTTTCTACTTTCATCTAATTCTGAACGTTTGTCTTGTAATTTAGCTATTTTTTCTTTTTCTTCTTCCACGCGTGATTGAATAGAACTTTGTTTTTCTTTTTCATTAGCTAATTCTTCTTGAAGCTCTTGTAAACGTTGTTTACTTGCATTATCTGATTCATTTTTTAATGCAGATTCTTCGATTTCCAATTGCATCACACGACGATTGACTTGATCTAATTCTGTTGGGTTTGAACCCATTTCAGTACGTATTGTTGCACATGCTTGGTCTACTAAATCAATCGCTTTATCCGGTAAAAATCGATCAGTGATATAACGATCAGATAATTCAGCTGCCGCCACAAGTGCTCTATCTTGTATGCGAACACCATGATATACTTCATAACGTTCTTTTAAACCACGCAATATGGAAATGGTATCTTCAACATCTGGTTCAGATACATTTACTTTTTGGAAACGACGCTCTAACGCTGAATCTTTTTCAATATATTCTCTGTATTCATTTAAAGTTGTCGCTCCAATACAATGTAGCTCTCCTCGAGCAAGCATTGGTTTTAACATATTTCCTGCGTCCATTGCACCTTCAGTCTTACCAGCGCCTACAAGCATATGAATTTCATCAATAAATAAAATGATTCTTCCATCTGATTCTTTCACTTCTTTAAGCACTGCTTTTAATCTTTCTTCGAATTCACCACGATATTTAGCACCTGCAACAAGGGCACTTAAATCAAGTTCAAAAATCGTTTTGTCTAATAAAGATTCTGGTACATCTTTACGCACAATACGTTGCGCTAGGCCTTCAACAATGGCGGTTTTACCGACGCCGGGTTCCCCTATCAGTACAGGGTTATTTTTTGTTTTTCTACTTAAGATTCGAATGGAGTTACGAATTTCTTCGTCACGGCCAATAACTGGATCCATGTTACCTTGACGGACTTCTTCAACTAAATCTCGACCATATTTTTCTAAAGCTTCATAGTTGGCTTCTGGATTTTGTGATGTCACACGATTGCCTCCTCTAATTTTTTTAATAATTTCTTCAACAACTTCTTGTTTATTCCCTACAAATTGTTTAGTTGTATCGTCTATATCCATTGCAGCTAATACAATATGTTCCATAGATATATAGTCATCTTCATATTGGTTCATATAAGATTCTGCTTTGTTTAATAAGTTATTAGTGTTTTGACTAATATATTGTCCATATTGAATATTATCGCCTTGAACTGATGGATATTTTTCTAATTTTGCATTATATGTTTGGTTTAATTGTTCTGTATCAATATTTGCTCTATCAAATATACTTTTAAATAAACTATCATTTTCTGTTAATGCTGCTGATAAGACAGCTTCAATTTCAATATTTTGATTTTCATTTGTTTTTGCTAATTCAATTGCTTTTTGCAAAGCACCTTGAACAGCATAGGTCATTTGATTTATGTCCAAAATGATTCACCTCACCATTTAATGATTGATCAATAAAGTAAGTTTGACTTTGACTTTCTTTGACCTTATATACATTATATAACTTCTTATTAAATTAATCAACAATAAAGATCGCTTTTTCATATTATTTTTATGAGAATTGAAAGCTTGCTACATCGTATATTTTGCCCGTTTAACGTAAAATAAAACATGCATTTATTATAAGGAAATAAATTCAACTAGCATTTTCAAACTACTTAACTAAGTAAATACAATGACAGTTGTTATAATTATGTTACGATTATTGTAAATAGACAATATAAGGAAGTGTGCTTACATGGAACAAGAAATTAAAAAACCAATACCACCTTTCAATAAGCAAACAACGTTGGAAAAAGTAAAGATAGCTCAAGACGCATGGAATACAAGAAATCCAGAAAAAGTTTGTCTCGCTTATACGGAAGACTCAAAATGGAGAAACCGTACTGAATTTTTTGAAGGACGCGAAGCAATCAAGTCTTTTTTATATAGAAAATGGAATAAAGAGCTTGATTATAAATTAATGAAAGAATTATGGTGTTACACAGACAACCTTATTTCTGTCCGATTTGAATACGAATGGCGAGATGCAGAATCAAATCAATGGATGCGTACACATGGCAATGAACATTGGGAATTTAATAAAAATGGTCTCATGACTAGAAGAGATATGAGTGCAAATGATTACCCAATTAACAAAGATGATAGAAAATACTAGAATCAAATATAGATTAATGAAGCTGACTAAAATTAACTATATTTTCATAATCATAAAGGAAAACAAAAAAACATTTATACTGTTAACCAAAGGAGATAACAATATGTCCCAAAACTTAATATATAAGACTGCATTAGTGACAGGCGCGACGAGTGGTATAGGTAAAGCCATCACAAAAAAATTACATCAAATGAATATGAACGTAGTAGCTGTAGCTAGAAACCAAGATAAATTAGATAGTTTAGCTTTCGAATTAAATAACGACTCTACATTACTCACGATACAAGCAGATGTTTCTAATAAAAAAGAAATAGAATTTGTAGTTAAACAAGCCGTAACGCATTTTGAGACAGTTGATGTTCTTGTTAATAATGCTGGGAAAATGGGCTCTAGTAGAATTTTAGATGGTTCGTCATCTGATTGGGAAGATATGATTGATATAAATATTAAAGGCTTACTTTATGGTGTAAATTCGGTAATTGGAAATATGGTCAATAATCAAAAAGGTCATATCGTCAATATTTGTTCCGATTCAGGGTTTGAAGTTATTGAGCGTTTATCTGTTTATTGCGCTACAAAATTCTCTGTGCGCGCTATTTCTATTGGTTTAGAAAAAGAATTAGCTAATACAGGCGTACGGGTAACAAACATATCACCAGGTATGGTGGAAACAGAGCTCAGTTCGAAAAGCCCTTTTGAAGAAAACAGGAAAAAATTAGAACCTAAAGATATTGCCAATGCTGTATCCTATGCTATTTCTCAACCAAATCATGTTAACGTTAACGAAGTCACTGTACGCCCCACTTAAATCGTTTTTTATTTCTAAACTTTAATTTGGTTTGTAATATCATTGACATCTACATGCGATTTTTTTCTACAATTTTGTTATCTTTAAATTTTAAAAGCATCATTAATGAGAACCTCACATGTTTGCCATTAGGCCTAACGCCATTAAATGGTGTACCAGTATGCTTACCTTCAAACGTTAGATATACTGCTGCGCTGTTATTGTTGCCTAAAATAATTTCTTTAACTGGCATTTTAAAATCTGGAAAAGCAGCGAAGTTTTTTCCTTCAGACACTTTTAACCCTTCTACACCATAGTATGGCGTATCAATTTGTGGATAAAATACAAAATCATCATGACAGAATGTCTTTAATTCTTCGTAATCTTCATTTTCAATAAGTTTATAAAATGCTTTTATCAATTCTTTTCTGTTTTTCATAATATGACCTCAATTAAAATTTATATTTATCTCCGTCTTCTGGGATAAGAATTTGTGAATCGAAGTTATTTGTTTTAGCAAATTGTTTTAAATCGCTTCTTGATAAATTCCAATGGTTAACAGCTCCCATATGAACAACGATTATATTTGAACCAGGCGCTTTTTCGGCAACTTTTTGAATATCAACTTCATCCCTAATTAAAGAGCCGCCCATATTAAACTGGTTATCACCGCCATTAACAACGATTATTTCTGTCTTATATGACTCTAATGTTTTTTCAACTTCTCATACCACACTGTATCACCAGCAACGTATAATGTTTTTTCATTTTCGTTTTTGAATATTAATCCACATACATTACCCGCAATTTTTAGCACTTCTCCTCGCCCATGTTGGGCAGGTGTTTTAATGAGTGTTATTTCTCCGAGATAATTTGTTTTTTCAAAAATTTGAACGTTAGTAAAGCCAACATTTCTTACTTCTTCTGCATCTTCACCGTTTTGTGTATATATTTTAATATCTTTATGCAATAATCTCTGAGCAGTGGCTTAATTTCCGTATAAAATTGGTTTTTATTTAATTGTTTTGGAGTCGTTTTCCCAAAGAAATTCACATCATCTACTGAAATAGGTCTCACTAAATAATTATCATATACTTCTGTTTTAAATGACGTTTTCTTATCAGAGACCGTTTTTTTCCCCAATTTATCGAACGCTCCAACAAATACAAATAAACTAGTAATTAAATATCCTGAAATAACAAAAAAGTATCGACACCGATAAAGCCACCCGTTAGCCATTACTTATTTAAATGATAGATTATAATACTTATTACAACAATTGCTCTTAATCCATCTAAACCAGGCATATACCGAATTTGATACTTTACATGATTATTTTTTAAATTATGTCCATTTCTCCTCAAACTTTCTAAAATTTACATAAATACCCCTATATCACTTTGATTTACCTAGTTATTGTAATATAACTGCAATTATTTTAATGATTTGAACAATAAAAAATCTGAAATATTATATAGCGCGTTGTAAAAAGAGCCTCAATTACAAAAATAAAAAAACTAGCCTAAGTTAGCGATACACATAGTTATGTGTCCCAACTCAAACTAGTTTTTAATCAATATATTAACCTATACCAAGCGCAATTTTAGCATAACGTGACATCATTTCTTTACTCCATGGTGGACTCCAAACGATATTTACTTCTGTATCTGAAATCTCAGGAATTTCAGCTAACACCATTTTCACTTGGTTCATAATTTGCGGTCCAAGCGGGCATCCCATAGAAGTTAATGTCATTTCAACTGTACATAGTCCTTCATCATCAACGTCTACATTATATACTAAACCTAAGTTTACAATGTCAATGCCTAACTCAGGGTCAATTACCATCTCTAAAGCATTAAGTATGCTATCTTTTAATCCTTCGTCCATACTTCTCACCTCTCTGTATTTAATCATATTAACAATATATCAAATATCTTACAAAACGCCAATAAAATGCTATGATAATCATACATCATTTATTATATTTAAAGGAGATTTACATGAGTTCTTATTTAATTTGTTTAGACTTAGACGGAACACTATTAAACGATGACAAGGAAATTACATCTTATACGAAAAGGGTTTTAACTACATTACAAAATCAAGGTCATAAATTAATGATTGCAACAGGTAGACCTTATAGAGCAAGCCAAATTTATTACCATGAACTAAATATGAATACACCAGTTGTCAACTTCAATGGTGCTTTTGTACACCACCCTAAAAATGATCAATTCGAAATTATGCATGAAGTATTAGATTTAGGATTATCTCACGAGATTATTCAATCTCTTCAAAACTTTGGTGTTTCCAATATTATTGCTGAAGTAAGAGATTATGTCTTTTTAAATAATTTTGACCAAAAATTATTCGATGGGTTTTCAATGGGGAATCCCAAAATTGAAACTGGTGATTTACTTACCTCATTAAATGAGTCACCTACTTCACTTTTAGTTGAAGCTGAAGAATTTATGATTCCTAGAATTAAACAAATGCTCACACGTTTTTATGCTGAAAATATCGAACATCGTAGATGGGGGTCACCTTTCCCGGTGATCGAAATCGTAAGACAAGGTATTAGTAAAGCCAGAGGCATCGATTATGTAAAATCTTATTTAGATATCGATAGAAACCATATCATTGCGTTTGGTGACGAAGATAATGATTTAGAAATGATCAAATATGCTAAACACGGTATTGCTATGGAAAATGGCTTAGATGAACTTAAACATGTTGCAAACCACGTAACTTATTCAAATAACGAAGACGGCATAGGACGTTATTTAAATGATTATTTCAAATTAAATATCCCTTATGAAGAAAAAGTAGAATCACATATATAATCAATAGATTGATAGGGAGGTAATTGGTTATGGGTAAAATTTTAGTTGTTGGTGCCGTTGCAGGTGGCGCGACTGTTGCCAGCCAAATCAGAAGACTAGATAAAGATAGTGAAATTATAGTATTTGAAAAAGATAGAGACATGAGTTTTGCAAACTGTGCACTCCCTTATTATTTAGGTGAAGTAGTAGATTCAAGGGATAAAGTGCTTGAAGCAACGCCAGCGTCGTTCTATAAATCCAAACAAATTGTTGTGAAACCCTATCATGAAGTAACAGCAATCAATGATCATAAACAAACAATTACCGTTTATAATAGAATAGATCATACATCGTTTGAAGAAACGTATGATACTTTAATACTAAGTCCAGGATGTAGTGCTAACACTTTAAACTTAAACAGTAATATCAGTTTCACCTTAAGAAATATGGAAGATACAGATGAAATTGAAAACTTTATCGAAAATCAAAAAGTTAAAACTGCCCTTGTTATTGGTGCAGGGTATATTGGTCTGGAAGTATTAGATAATCTTCATGTTAGAGGGATTGATACTACATTAATCCATCGTTCTATGCGTGTTAACAAATTGATGGATGAAGATATGAATCAGCCTATTTTTGAAGAAATGGAAAAAAGAAATATTAACTATCGCTTAAATGAAGAAGTAGAAAAAGTCGATGGTAATAAAGTTCATTTTAAATCTGGAAAAATAGAAACATATGACATGATTATTGAAGGCGTCGGTGTGAAACCCAATTCTGAATTCATTAAATCATCTAATGTGATGTTAGACAGTAAGGGCTACATCGCAGTAAATGAACGCTTCCAAACAAATGTTAGTAATATTTATGCTTTAGGTGATGTTATCACTTCTCATTATCGTCATGTAGATTTAAATGCACATGTGCCATTAGCTTGGGGCGCTCATAGAGGGGCAAGTGTTATAGCAGAACAACTAGCTGGAGATGCATCTATACACTTTAAAGGTTATTTAGGGTCAAACATTGTAAAATGCTTCGATTATACCTTCGCTAGTGTTGGCGTGACGCCAAATGAATTATCAAATTTTGATTATCAAATAGTTGAAGCCAATCAAGGTGCACACGCAGGGTATTACCCAGGGAATACTAAATTACATTTACGTGTTTATTTTGAAAAATCAAGTAGACGTATCATACGTGCTGCAGCCGTTGGTAAAAAAGGCGTAGATAAACGCATCGACATTTTATCTATGGCAATGATGAATAAACTAACCATTGATGAGTTGACTGAATTTGAAGTTGCTTACGCCCCACCATATAGCAGACCCAAAGATATCATTAATATGATTGGCTACAAAGCTAGAAATAAATAAAAATAATCCCTTCTTGAAAAACACAAAGATATCGATGATTTCTATACGAGAACTAAGTAGAAATCATCGCTTTTATTATTTATATTAGTACTTTAAGGTTTAGATTTCTATAAAACAGAATACTTTTATAAAAATTGCTTATTTTTTATAAAGGGGCTCCATATTTTCTTAACCATATGTTTTAACAACTATAATAATGATATTAAATTCTTATTTACACCTAAAAATTAATAAACATAATACAATTCAACTTTATTATATCGATTCCCTAATCAAATCATCTAAATGATTTGTTGTTAACACCGTTGGCCTATTTAATAACTTTATATCTTCGTATAAAGCATTAACTTCTGAATTTGAACCTTGAATTTGATTTATCATTTTGATATTAATAATTAATTTTAACAGCGGATAAGCAATATATTTAAATTTCTTAAAAAGTATCGACTGTAATTTTGGGATGATCTTATAGTTACTATGTTCAATTAATAAATGTAATTCATTATATGACTTAATGATGTTACTGATAAGTTGCTTTTGATTACCTTTATATTTATTTTTCAGTGATATCCCAGTATTTAGAGGTATTATCATTGCTGCATGCGACATTAACCAATCTTCAAATCTTGTTTCATAAGTTAATTTTATAGATGAATTTTTAAAAATTGTATCAAGTTTATGATGAAATGGCATTACGCCATTGAGATGGCTTACTTTTAATTCCCCTGCATTAAATCGAATAACAGTTGTTGCACTATCCCCTCTATTTCCGCCAGTCATTAAAAAACCAAAAGATATATTTTTATGTGTGATTGATTGGCGAAGTACTGTTTGACGAAGCTTATGGGGGTTAGTGTTATTACCTATAAAAATAATATTGGTACTTATATTTTGAGCTATTGAAGGTACAACTGAGTAAAAATCTGAATACTTCATTGTTACAAAGATAACATCATAGTTATCATTCTTACCTAAATGACTTATATAGTTAAAGTGATCCGTAGTTCTTTTATTTTGTAAGTAATGATTCAATATAACCCCTCTCTTATTTAAGTGTTTATAATTTTCACCTCTAGCTAATAATGTTATGTTATTATCAGTTTTGTTTAATGTATGTGCTAAATATTGCCCTTGTACTCCAGTGCCATAAATAAGAATACTCATATGCGTCCTCCTTTTTAACGAACATTTGTTCATTAACTTGAACTTATCATTATAAAAAGTTAAACTCAATAAACAAAATAAGTATATTGACGATTATTGAACAGATCTCAAAAATCGTTGATAAATGAGGAATAATTATGGATAAAAGAAAAGAAAAATCACGTCAACTTATTATCGAAAATTTTATAAAGCTAATGCAAAAAAAGGACATTGCTAAAATATCTATGAAAGATATTGCCGAAGCTTCTAATATCAATAGAGGAACGATTTATTTAAACTTTTTAGATAAATACGACATACTTAATCAATCATTAGATTTTATATTAGCTGAAGCAATTGAAAAATGCGAGCGTACGATGAACCTTCAACAAGATGGTAAAACAAATATGCGTGAAATACTCGTAGCTATAGATAAACAATATGTTATCTTGAAACAATTAATACAAAAATCTGATTTAAATATATTAAGACAAACGCTTTCTGAAAAATTTATGCAATCTATAAGGCAAAAAGATAATGAAATAACATTACAATTTTTAGGTTCAGCAATAGTAGGTGTTATTATATGGT
This sequence comes from Staphylococcus sp. GDY8P120P, assembly GCF_017892065.1. NCBI lineage: Bacteria > Bacillati > Bacillota > Bacilli > Caryophanales > Staphylococcaceae > Staphylococcus > Staphylococcus sp. GDY8P120P. Next base: position 490,868 of record NZ_JAESKI010000003.1, read on the forward strand.
GGGTTGAGAACACTAGACCATGCTCTATTGATGAGTTAAGTAATGAACTATGGTATCTATTAGAACCGCATATTGATACATTTCTATAGAACATGTTAAAAATCAAAGTACGCGTTTGATACGCTATTTTAATGTTTACATATCATTGCGCCCTTCAATTTAAATTATCTATCTACTGCCAAAATAAAAAAGATGCTACGACAATAAAGTCATAGCATCTTTTTTCACATTATAAACCAAACATTTGTGTAATTGGTCCTCGTGGTAAAATAACGCCGATAATCATAGTAATAATAAATACAACGATTGTCCCCCACAATAAACCGTGGCTTGGTTGTCCTTTTTTACGTTTAGTAACTGTAACTTCCATCAAAGCTACAACAGCTACACCGCAAATCATTTTCAATGTTAACAACATATGGCCACCTGAATTATCAGAACTAAATGCTTGAATCCAAACCCAAAATCCTGAAATTAAGACTAATACCATAAATAATCTTAATAACATATGAATAGGTTTAAAATAAGGTGTCGCGCCTTGTTTTTCAGAAAAATTAAAATATGCTGCAAAAAACAAGATAATTAGCAATACCCAACTTGCAATATGCATATGTAACATAAAAGATTACCCCCACACATTTTTACTTTATAAATATATAAAACAGAACTATACCATTCTTTTAACTATAAAATTAAAAGAATACTTCTCTTATCATACTGAAAAAGTAACTGTATTTCAAAAAAATTCTGCACTGCTTATTTTATCCGTTATTTCATATTAAAGCAATATACTATTTTTGTTCCATTAAAAATAGGCTAACTTTTGAGCTAGCCTACTTTTAATGTTTTATTATTTTTCTGCAATAAAGTTTGTTAGTGTTCCGATATTATCAATTGTTACTTTGACTTCATCGCCTGGTTGTAAGAACTTCGGAGGATTCATACCTGCACCTACACCAGCTGGTGTGCCTGTTGCAATAATATCTCCAGGATGTAAAGCAACATATTTAGAAATCTCTTCTATCAATTCGTCAATTTTAAGAATCATTTCACCTGTATTACCATCTTGGCGTATTTCATTGTTTACTTTAGTTACAATGTTAACATCTTCAGGCGTAGGTAATTCGTCCTTGGTTACAATATATGGTCCAATTGGACAACCGCCTGTTAAACTTTTAGATAAGAATGCTTGATCTTGTGCTTTTTGAGCTTTTCGATCAGTGATGTCATTAATAATAGTATAACCATATACATAATCAAGCGCTAAACCTTTAGGAATTTTTTCACCTGATTTACCAATTACAATGCCTAATTCACCTTCGTAATCTAACTGGTCTGTGATATATTTATGATTCGGTATTGTACTGTTATCACCAGTTAATGATGAAGCTGCTTTTGTAAAGACATACAAGCGTTGAACTTCGTGGTTCAATTCACTTGCGTGATCTTGATAATTACGTCCAAAAGCAATCACATTATTTGTTGGCGTTACTGGCGGTAAAAATTCAATATCAGTAAACGACACTTTATAGTCTTCACCTCTACCACTATCTTCTGCTGCAACTACCGCTTTGCGAACTTGTTCTTGGAAATCGACAACTTGGTTTTGTTGAAGCCCATTTAATAATGTTTTCGGGTGGAATTCGCCTTCCGCAAAATCAGCAAAAACTTTTTTTAAGTCCCATGCAGCCTCTTCACGTTTAACTTTCACACCATAAGATGTCTGTCCTTCATGTCTGAATGATAGGAATTTCATTCAATATCAGCTCCTCATCTATATCTTACTACATATTATAACTATATTTACCAACAAATCACAAATAAATACCCACTATTTTCAAAAAATTCAATACTCTCTAACATTTTATAAATGCTATTTTAAATACGTTACCTTACGCCATAACCATTCAATCGGACCGTATCTATAATATTTTAGATAGAAGTAACAGAATACAAGCTGTATGCCATAAACAACTAATACAATAATATAAGATTGATATAAAGGTAACTGATTATATAAACTTAACCCTACGTAAATAAATGTAAAAATAAAACTCTGCATTAAATAGACTGTTAGACTTAACTTACCAGGGTATTTAAAAATGGTCAAAACATGCGAAAATTGCTTCAACTGACATAAATATAAACACAATAAAATATAACCAAATCCTACCAAAGGCCCGCCAATCATAGAACTAATCATATTGAAGCCTTGATGTCCATAATCAATTACATAAGGTATTTTAATCATATAACCTATGAGTAGTAACGTAATTAAAGATATGATTGTGCGGCTATGATTATGTTTTACTTTCTCTACCAAATTAAATTTTTGTGCTGCCATACCGAATAAGATATATGGTAAAAATTCAAAATATGCAGAAAATGTTACTGTATCTACGATGCTATTTAAATATTCTTTAACATTAATACTTAAAAAATTAGAATAAGTACCACTTTGTTTTAATGCTATAATTTCAGAAACAGACAAACCACTTATACTAAAAGTGCTGTATGGATTGTCGTTCAAAGTCATTAAAAACGCTGGTAACACAAGAATAATGATTTTCACTGCAAATAAAATGATTGCTGCTTTTAAAAGTTGTCCCGCAGTTTTTTTAATAAATAATACTGCTATCATTCCTGTAAATGCATAGCTGAATAAAATATCTCCTGAAAACAATAAGAAACCATGGAGCATACCTAATACCAATAAGAAAATGAAACGCCTATATATAAAAGGATAGTAATTCATCGATTTTTTTAAACGATTGGTGTACATGATTGCTAGCCCATAACCAAATAAAAAAGTAAATATAGGATAAAATGAACTGATCACAAAAAGGGTGATGCCACGTAACAAACTTTCATCAAAACCACTTACCAAATCTGGAAGAAAAGCCTCTTCATACGGCATACTAAACACTAATATATTCATTAATAAAATGCCAAATAAACTCAATCCGCGTAAAGCATCTAACTCAAAAATCCGCCGCTGTTTCAATACCTTCAGCTCCCTTTATAAAATAATCATCTTACGATTGATCATCTATTGAAAGTTGACCAAATTTAAAGAAATATAAATAACCTTTTACGGGTACATTTAGGATTGTCTGTAATGTATTTCGGTAATATTCCATTTGAATTTTATAACGAGAACGCAATTGGTTTCCTACTTCATCATCTGACATACTCAAACGACGATTAAACGCATCTGTTTTATAGTCAACAAAATAATATTGATGATTTTTAATAAAAATCAAATCAATCATACCTTGAATAATTGATGCATCCGTTTCAGCATCTTTCAACTGATCTACTTTAGTTTGGTTAACAACAAAAGGTAACTCACGGTAGATATGTTCACTTGTTGCAATGGTTAGATATAAATCGCTTTCCACAAATCTATAAATATCTTCAAATTGAATATCCATTTTTGCATCTTCAGGAATAATAGATTGAGTGATTAATTGATTCACAAACACTTCAATTTCTTCTGGTGTAAGGCGTTCTTGTTTAAATGGCAAATGCTGCATTACGGTATGCATTAAAGTCCCTATCTCATTCGCTTTTCTCTTAGTTTGGTGACTTAAAAATGCGGGTCTCTCATAAGAAGAAGTACCGATACGATATTGGCGTACTCTGTCATAATTTGTGTCAGCCTGTTCTGTTTCTAATTGTCGTTTCAATTCTGATACTGACTGTTTCGATGGTTTTACAACAGCTTGTTTGTAAGGGTACTCATAATTTAATTGCTGGCGTATTTTTGCTTTCACTGGGGTATTGCCAGTATTTGATTGTTCAATATCCGCCACTGTTCGTTGTTCATTTTCTGATACAACTTCTTCTGAAGCAATATCTTCATAAAAATCCGTATTCAATTGGACATGTGGTTTCATTGTTGCATCAATCTCTTCGATCGATTGTTCAAAGCGCATTTCTCTTGGTAAAGATAAAGATTGATATTTTGAAAGTATTGGATATATCAAATCAATCGGTCTTTGCGCTGTAATGCGGTAACTTACTGGTAAATGTGTGTCCGAAACTGAAATTTGCTCGAATTGGGCTAATTCTTTCTCTTCTTTAACGCGCCCCACTAAAAACAACTGTTCCTTAGCACGTGTCAAGGCCACGTAAATCAATCTCATTTCTTCTGAAACCATCTCTTTTTCTGCTATAGCTTTATACGTCACTGATGATAACGAAGGATAAGTTAAATTCGTTTCAACATCAAAGTATGTCATTCCCAATCCATAATTTTGGTTTAAAATGACTGGTTTATGCAATTCATCTCTTCTAAATTTCCTAGATAATCCTGAGTAAATGACATAAGGAAATTCAAGTCCTTTACTGCTATGAATTGTCATCATTCTCACAACATCATCATTAGGACCGATAATGTTTTCTTCTCCAAAATCTTTACCTCGTTCTATGAGCTCATCAATAAATCGAATGAATTGATATAAACCACGAAAACTAGAATTCTCAAATTCAACTGCCTTATTAAACAAACCGTATAAGTTCGCTCGACGGCCTTTACCACCGATAAGACCACTAAAATATTGAATAACATAGTGATCATTGTAAAACTTATCAATAAGCTGATATACAGGGTGGCTCTGACTGTATTCTTGATACATCGCAATATCATTTAAAAATGCTTGTAGTTTTTTCACTAATTTCTTATTAGCAACATCGTGTGCCATATAATGTTGTATAGATTGATAAAAGTAATCATCATTAGGGCTAAACACTCTAATGTTTGATAGCTCATCTTCAGTGAATTGATAAATAACAGAGCGCATTAAACCTACTAAATAGATATCCTGTAACGGATTATCTACAGTTCTTAAAAATGATAATATTAACTGTACTTCTGTTTGTTCAAAATAACCTTCTTTACTATTTACATGAAAAGGAATGTTATGGTCTTTAAACGCTTGTTGAATTTTTCGTGCTTGGCCATATGATCTTTCTAAAATAACAATATCTTTATATGTCGGTTTGCGATATTGTTGTGTTTTTACGTCGTAAATTTCACGTTCATCCATAATTTTTTCAACTTGTTGCACAACATACTCTGCTTCCTGTTCAGAGCCTTTTAAATCTGAAGCGCCATCTTCTATGAGCATATTCAACTGCACATCATGCGGTTCATTGTCAAACGGCGCACCATAATAAAGTTGAGCCGCGTCATCGTAGACGATTTCTCCGACTGCTTCATCCATCATGTGTTTAAATAAATAATTGGTAGTTGTCAGCACTTCGGATCTTGAACGGAAATTTTGGGATAAATCAATGCGCAGACCATACTCTGAACCATTTAAAGTAAAACGGTTATATTTTCCAATAAATAGACTAGGATCTGCTTGACGGAATTTATAGATAGATTGTTTTACATCACCTACCATAAATAAATTTCCGTCAGCCTCTTCCCCGCGCTTAATACATGATAAAATCTTTTCTTGTACTCTATTGGTATCTTGATATTCATCCACTAATATCTCTTCGAATTGTTCACGGTAAGCTTTTGCAATTGTAGATGGTGAACCATCCTCATTCGTTAATATGCGTAAAGCAAAGTGTTCATAATCAGAAAAATCCAACACATTTCGTCCACGTTTTTTTTGGTTAAATCGTTCTATCACGTCGTGCGTTATTTGCGCAAGGTACGAAACTCTTGGTGCTAAGCGTTTCATATCTGATTTTAAATCTTCAGAAGCTCTTGAAAAATAATCGTTTTTTACTTTTGATACTAACTTTTTATAATCATCATAATAAGCTTTGCCATCATCATATGCATCTATCATCATTTCATTAGCTTCTTTAATCTTTTTATCTTTTCTCGGAAACGTTTTTTCAAATTCATGTTGCGTTACGATTTCAGAGTTTATATATCCATCTTCCATCGCTTGCTTTAAAAATTGTTGTTCTCTTTCTATAACTGCAACTTGCTTATCCACTTCTTCAAGCATCATAAATAAATCGTAACTTTTATTTAAAGACTCTAGCGCAGATGTCATAAAAATCATAGCCAATTCGTTTAGCAGCTGTAACAGTGCTTCTTGCTGTTGTTCATTTTCATATGGAACTGAAAGGTTTTGTAACCAATTGACAGGATTAGGATTAGCGACACTAAAGAAATACATTTTTTTGACAATAGCCCTAAGTTGGTCATCATTTCGATCAGAAGACAATTGTTCTGTTAAATCAACAAAATTAGGGTCTAAAATATCATAATGTTGTTCTAACACTTCATCAATCGTTTGCTCAAGTAGTAAAATATTTTCTGCTTCCCCACTTGTTTTAAAGTTTGGATCTATGTCTAATACATCGTAGTGCTGTTGGATTAACTTCAAGCAAAAACTATGCAATGTAGAAATTTGTGCTTGATGAATTTTAATGCGTTGATTTTTCAAATGGGTATTGTCAGGCGATTCAGAATAAGCTTCTTGAATACGTTGATCTACACGTTGTTTCATCTCTCTTGCACTTGCATTTGTAAATGTCACAACGAGTAAACGATCTACGTCAATCTTATCTCTAAGGATACGTTGAATAATACGTTCAACTAAGACAGCTGTTTTACCTGAACCAGCAGCAGCAGCTACGAGTATATCTTGATCTTTAGCGAAGATACTTTTCCACTGATTATCAGTCCATCTGGTATCAGCTGGTTTTACAGGAATCTCACTCATCATTCTTCTTCCTCACTTTCTAATTCCAAATCTTGAACTGCTTCTAGCGGGTTGATTGCTTCATCTACAGTTCGATATCTTTTACTGTCAATCATGCCATCTACATGACACACAGGTTTATAATTACAGAAATCGCATGGTAACGTTTGATTATATTTCATTGGTGCAACTTCTGTGTGACCATCCATAATATTAGATGCTGTTTCAATAAAATTCCGTTTATTGTGTTGGATTAATTTATATATAGTCTTTTCATCAGCAACTTTACTATTACGCTTGATGCCGCCATCTTTTTTCAAACCAAGTGGCACAATATCTGAATTATAATTCGGCTCTAACCTTGTATCGAAAGCTTCTAATACAGCATCATCACTGTTCAACAAACCACTTAATTTAAATGATTGAATAAATTCTGTATCACGTTTAGTCTCATTTAATTCATTCCAAGCCAATTTAATACGTGGTTCATGTACATGAAAATACAATAAGCCACCAGGTTTTGTCATATTTGTTAGCCCAAGTCTAGATTTATTCTGCAGTACAATATCCATATACGTCATCATTTGCATTTGCATACCATAATAAACTTTCGTCAGATCGAGCGTACCACTGTATTTAGAAGATTTATAATCAATAATGTTTACAAAACTTTCTTCTCCATGATTATACGTATCGATACGGTCAATTTGACCACGAATATTAATAGGGATGCCTTGTTTTGTTTGTAACGGTTGGGCATATAATTCCTCGTTGTCTCTAGGTTTTCTTCTGAAGCCCGCTTCAAATCGTTGAGGTATAAATTTGCTATAACTGCCTTGATATTTTAATGCAGTTAATGTCGTTTCAACAATAGAACCTATACGTTGTGATAAATATCGATAATAAGCCGTGGAATTTAATAAATTAAATTGTATCTCTGGTAGTATTTCAGATAATGCTTCACTTGTTAATTTATGAATTTGGTTTACATTTAAATTTTTGAAATCACCATTCACTTTTTCTGAAATAAATTTTAACACTTGATGGAAAATATCTCCTAAATCAAAATTTTCTAATTTATATTTTGTACGCTCATTAAGTCTTAATCCATGTGAAGCGAAATGTTTAAAAGGACATGATTGATAACCTTCAAAACGTGACACGCTTGCATTGATAGTCGTACCGTATAAATCTTTTGATAACGATTCGCTAAGTTGTACCGTTTCGTTATCATAAGTTAATGCTGATAATAGATAAGTCAATCCTTCATTGAGTTGAGCATCGTCTCTCATGACTTGATATGTATCTAGCCATGTATCAGCAACAATCTCATCATCAAGCCAAGCTTTCAGTGATTCGAATAAAGCAATCTTTGTTTGATGAGGATGCTCCATTAATGTAAGTGGGTTTGCTTGATGTTGATGATGGATATTTTGTATGTCTATGTTAGTGAATAGTTGTTGAATTTGATTTAAGAATGGGCTAGGTTCTTTTTCATCGCCTTTAGTGCCCATCAACGAATATGAAAAGGTAACATCTGAACATCCTCGAGTCATAGCAATATAACATACAAATGCTTCATCCATTTGTAATATATCAGCTGTAGGGCTGAGCTCAATAGCTGACTGTTCCTGGAAATATTTCTTTTCCTCATCTGTAATCAGTCCAGATGAACTTACAGTTTGTGGTAGTACACCATCATTCACTCCAACAAGATATATGTGTTGTTTATTATCGACTTTAGCTAAATCCATTGTACCAATACTCACTTGGTCAAGTGTCTGAGGAATCATAACAAACTCTAACTGATCCAATCCAATATCTAAAAGTTCTAAAAATCTATTTTGTGTCATCGTTTGAGTACCAAATACAGTAACTAAATCATCTAGCGTTTGGATAAAACCATGCCATAGTTGATCTATTTCTTCAGCTTTACGATGTTCACCCTCCGTATCCAACGTATCACGTTCAGTCATTAATTGACTCGGTAAATCAAATGTTTCTATTGCTTCATAAAATGCCGTAGCAAATTCTACAGCAGTCGAAGCATCAGCCATTTGATTTTCAAAACGCATAATTTTATCTATAACATCCGTTTTTAATTGAATCACTCTTTCAAACGTATGACGTTCTTCATCTGTTAATGGTTGTCGTTTTAAGCCCATTTTTCTAAATTGCTCAACTTGGAAATACTGGTCATCGATCCACCGTTTCCCGTAAACCCCTCGTTCTAATACAAAGTTCTCCAAAATATCAATAAGATATTGGCTATCTTTATATTTTTTTGTTAATACATTGGTTTTAAACAAACGCATTAAGGGATCAAAGTTCCAATTTGTTTGTAGCACTTCAATTAATGATCGGAGCATCTCCATAATAGGATGATGTGTCATTGAAGCTTTAATATCAATGTTATATGGAATATCATACTGGGGTAAAATGGATTCCATTAAATAAGCATACGTTTCATCTCTATATAAAATAGCAATATCTTGAAAGCGTCTACCCAATTCTCGATTTTCTTTTAAGATACGTCTTGCAACTTCATTAATTTCTTCACGCATAACTGATGATTCTATGATAGATATATGGCCTTCTGAAGCGATAGATTCAAATTGTAGTGCATTAAAATTTTGTTCTAGATGCATTAGTTCTTTGTTAGAAAATCTTTGTAAATCATTAAACCGCTTCTTATTCAAACGAATATTTAAGTCATCAGCAATATCTTCAATATGTGTTAATGACTCTGAGGCTTTTCTAAATAAACTAAAGACGTCTTTATCCCCATCAGTCGTTAATGCGACTGTTACTTTTTTCGTATTTTGTACTAAAGCACGAATCATTTGGTATTCAATTGTAGAAAAGTTATGAAACCCATCAATATATATTTCAGCGCGTTTTAACCATTCAGATTGATGCATGAGCGAAATAAAGCGTTGTAAACTATCCTCTGTAGAAACATATTCACCAGTAATTCTATCTTCTAAGTGCTTATAAATTAACGCAATATCTTCTAATTTATGCTTCGTTCTTGTTTGTAAATCATTCGCAGCGACGTATGATTCTAAATCTTGTGGAGAAACTGCATATTTTTTAAAATCTTGTATTTGTTCATAGAGTTTTTCACTGAAACCATAGTATTTAACTTGCGATTGATATAGTTTTAATTCTGATTGGTATGCTTGAATGATGTCATAAATCATCATTTCAGTACCTGCTTTGGATAATTGTTGTTCTGTCAATCCACCAACCTCTTGGAATACTCGATGACTTAAACGTTCGAAATGGAGCACTTCAGTCCTCAAACTACCGTATAAACTTGCATCGTTTACAAAAGCTTGTTCAAGTTGAAAAGTATTTTGTGTAGGTGCAATCAATACAATGGGATCTCCTAACGGATCCTGTTTCATTTTATTTTTTATTTCTTCTATTATATTGTGGGATTTGCCAGTACCGGCTCTCCCGATATATGCATTTAATTCCATTGCATATGCCAACTCCTTTGAATCACATTTTAACATATAACAAATTGTACTTCGTCCATCTTTAATTATTTTGTATTTTTCAATGGGTTGATGACTAATAACCTTACATAGTTTAAATATTACCTTATATAAAAAAGGGCAGAACAGAAATCTATTTTCAAAATCAGATTTCTTAATTCTGCCCTAGGCACAGATAAATCGTAAAAAACTGGAAAAGAAGATATTTCCAAACCAATCTTCTGTTACCTTTATTATGTTTGAGTCCGAAATATTTCAATGTCTCAAGCTTTTTGTACTTTTTATTTATTCATAGTTTGTATCCGGATTAAATCCAAATTTCATTTCATTAAGTGGCCAATATCTAAATGATACTTTACCTACAACTTGGTCTTTATCAATTAAACCAAATGAACGGCTATCTTTACTAACTTCACGGTTGTCACCTAGCACTAGCAATTTATCTTTTGGAATTTTATTCTTACCGTCTACTTGGTTGATATCTTTCGTTTCAAGGCTACCAGTAATGTATTCACCTAATTTATGTTTTTCATTATAATCTAAATAAGGTTCATCTACTTTTTTACCATTAACGATGAGTTGATCATCTTTATATTCTATTTCATCTCCAGGTGTACCAATGACACGTTTGACGTAGTCATTTTCTTTTGTAGCATGAAATACAATAACATTACCTTTTTCTAAACTACCTAGTTTTTGACCTATTAAATTGACTACTACGCGTTCTCCATCTTTAAGTGTCGGATCCATAGAGTCACCCTTTACTGTATATGACTTTGCGACAAAGTTTGTAATCAATAGCACTAACGCTACAGCAACAACGATTGACACAATCCATTCTAATATTTCTTTTTTCACTGTTTACACCTCGTCCATTTAATTAAAGTTTGCTGTGAATCTATCAAAAGGATAATACCTTAAACTGATGTCACCAATAATTTCTTCCTGTCGAACAAAGCCAATTGTTCTAGAATCATGTTTATTATTACGATTATCATTAAGTACAAAATAAACGTCCGGTGGAATAATATCTCCTTCAGACCCTTTAACATTTCTAAGAGATAATTCATCAATACGCGTATCAGTATAACTTTCTTTCACTTGTCTGTCATCTCTATACAACTGCCCTTGTTTAAAAGCAATAGATTGACCAGGTTTTCCGATAATTCTACCAAAATTGGTATCATTACCTTTACGGTACATGATAATATCATTATTATTTAATAAATTAAATGTTGTTTTGATTTTATTAACAATTACACGATCGTCTTGTTTCAATGTCGGATTCATACTTTTATCTTGAATCACAGCACCGGTAATTACAAACGCTTGAATCAATATGACAATAATAATCGCAAATATAATAGAAATCAAATGTTTTACTATCTTACTCAACTTGTCACTCCTCTGGAGAATGCATAAAATATCGCTCAAGCTTCCTACCAATAAACCATACAACCACAATTACAATTATAATCAAAATTAATCTTAATGGGTCAGTAAATAGCGTCGTAATATCATTGCCTAACCATCCAATCAAACCAATCATTATTAATTTCGAACTGAACAATACGACAAGATAAACATGCGCTTTAATATGGGACAAACTCACTACCAAATTAACTAAGGCGCTTGGTGTAAATGGGAAACATAGCAAAATAAAAATGGGGATGACCCCTTTTCTATCTATAAAATGTATCAACCGTTGAACAGATGTACGTTGTTGTAATCGTAGCATATATCGTGTATGGGTTAACCTTCTAAAACATATAAATACAAGATAACTTCCTAGAACAGTTCCTAACCACGCTAATAATGTACCCATCCAAAATCCAAACGCATTCACATTGACAATGACAAATACAATAATAGGTAACACTGGTATAAACGCTTCAATAAAAGGCAATAAAAATCCAACAATATATCCTAAACTGCCAAATAAATCAAACCAATATTGTACTTGCTCTTGAGTCATTTCATCAATCCCCACCATTGTTATTCAACGATTATTATAAGTGTATTATAACTATTTTAAAACAATAAAGTACTCATTTCATCAAATATCAGTCTCAAGTACGAAACAAAGCATCCAATTTTACAGCAATGCAAATCAAAAATAACTACTTATACGCATACACACCATCTCTAATTAAATAAAAATGAGCAGAACAGAAATCTAATTTAAAAAATAAGATTCCTTTATCCTGCTCATACGTAGGTTGGTGAAATTCTCCTTTTAATTTAACGCTATTTTCAGGACTAATCGCCTACCAACCATTTAAGTAAGAAACTTGAAATACACGCCCATACAAACTTCTCACTGAATCAAATTGATACATTCAATTTTGCTAAATAAAATTATAAACGTTTTTCTAATGCTTCTTTTTTATCTTCAAATCCTGGCTTACCTAATAAAGCAAACATATTTTGTTTATATGCTTCAACGCCAGGTTGATTAAATGGGTTTACGCCTAATTGATACCCGCTCATTGCACACGCCATTTCAAAGAAGTACACGATATAGCCGAATGTTTCTTCATCCAATTGAGGAATATTAATAACAACATTTGGAACGCCGCCGTCGGTATGAGCTAATAGCGTACCTTCGAATGCTTTTGTATTAACTTCATCAATTGTTTTACCAGCCAAGTAGTTTAAACCATCTAGATTATCACTATCTTCTTCAATAGTAATGCTGTGTTTTGGCTCGTTCACTTTTACTACAGTTTCAAATAAGAAACGACGGCCTTCTTGTACATATTGGCCAAGTGAGTGTAAATCAGTTGTATAATTAGCACTGGATGGATAGATGCCTTTGTAATCTTTACCTTCTGATTCACCAAATAATTGTTTCCACCATTCATTGAAATATTGCATTGAAGGTTCGTAATTAATTAACATTTCTGTATCGTAACCTTTTGCATATAAAATATTACGGATACTAGCATATTGATATGCAATGTTATCTTCTAAGTTTTCAGAAGAAAGTTCTTCTCGTGCTTTAGCAGCACCGCTCATCATAGCTTCAATATCAATACCTGCTACTGCAATTGGTAATAAGCCAACTGCAGTTAATACTGAGTAACGGCCACCGATGTCGTCTGGCACTACAAATGTTTCATAACCTTCATTTGTCGCTAATTGTTTCAACGCACCTTTTTCTTTATCTGTTGTTGCAAAAATACGTTGTTTTGCTTCTTCTTTACCATATTTATTTTCTAAAATTTGTTTAAATAATCTAAATGAAACTGCTGGTTCCGTAGTCGTACCAGATTTTGAAATAACATTAACTGAAAAATCTTTTCCATCTAAATAGTTAATTAATTCTTGTGTATATGTTGAAGATAGATGATTACCTACAAAGACAATTTCAGGGTATTCATCACTATTTCTAAATGCAGGTGTTAGCATTTCAATTGCAGCACGTGCACCTAAATATGAACCACCAATACCAATTACAACAAATACGTCTGAATTTTCTTTAACACGTTTAGAAGCATCTAAAATGCGTGAAAATTCTTCTTTATCATAATTTACAGGCAAGTCAATCCAACCTAAGAAATCACTGCCAGCGCCTGTTCCTTCATGAATCGTTTTATGAATTGATTTAACAATATCTTTTTGTTGCTGTAATTCATGTTCGCCGAAAAATTCTAAAGTTTTACCATAATCTAATTGAATATGAGTCATCTAAATTGCCTCCAGTGTTTTTGATTTCACTAATATTTTACTAAGTTTATTTTTACTATTCAAACAACTAGCCTATAAATCAAATTTTTCTATAAATCATTTACTTTATATTGTTTTAAAATTATAACAATTCTATCAATTGTTATATTCAAGATTATATACATTATAAGAAACAAAGGCAAATATTATACCAACGCTATCACAATCATAAAACCAAATTATACATTTTTAGAAATTTCAAGTTTTTGCATATTTATGTATAAAAATGGTTTTATTTTCATTTTTAATCTGCTATACTTACTAATATCAAATTTATAACTAACAAATAAAAATTTTCAATAGAGGTGTAATTATGAAAGAGAAAATCGTATTAGCATATTCCGGCGGATTAGATACAAGTGTGGCAGTAAAATGGTTGATTGATAAAGGTTATGACATTGTCGCTTGTTGTTTAGATGTCGGTGAAGGAAAAGATTTGGATTTAGTTTATCAAAAAGCATTAGACATGGGGGCAGTTGAATGTCATATTATTGATGCTACTGAAGAATTTAGTAATGACTTTGTTTCATATGCAATTAAAGGGAATTTAATGTATGAAGGTACTTACCCACTTGTTTCTGCACTATCAAGACCTTTAATTTCAAAAAAATTAGTAGAAATTGCTAGCAAAACTAACGCTGTAGGTATTGCCCATGGTTGTACTGGTAAAGGCAATGATCAAGTGCGTTTTGAAGTAGCAATTAAAGCTTTAGACCCTGATTTAAAAGTATTTGCCCCGGTAAGAGAATGGGCTTGGAGTCGTGAAGAAGAAATTGATTATGCATTAAAGCATAATATTCCAGTTCCAATCCAACATGACTCTCCATATTCAATCGACCAAAACTTATGGGGAAGAAGTAATGAATGTGGTATTTTGGAAGATCCTTACGCAGCACCACCAAAAGATGCATTTGATTTAACACAAGAAATTGAAGATACGCCAGATGAAGCGGATGAAATTGTATTAACCTTTGAAAAAGGTATTCCAACATCATTTAATGGAGAAACTTATACATTAAGCCAATTAATATTAGAATTAAATAAGCTTGCTGGTAAACATGGTATTGGTAGAATCGATCATGTAGAAAATAGATTAGTGGGTATTAAATCAAGAGAAGTTTATGAAACACCAGCAGCAGAAGTCATTTTAAAAGCACACAAAGCACTTGAAACGATTACTTTGACTAAAGATGTAGCACATTTCAAACCAGTAATTGAAAAGCAATTTTCAGAACAAATATATAATGGTCTTTGGTTCTCACCTTTAACAGATAGCTTAAAAGCATTTGTAGATAGTACACAAGCGTTCGTTTCTGGTGAAGTACGTGTTAAATTATTCAAAGGAAATGCAATTGTAAATGGAAGAAAATCACCACATACATTATATAACGAAAAATTAGCAACTTATACAAAAGAAGATGCATTTAACCAAGCCTCAGCAGTCGGATTCATTGATATCTTTGGTCTACCAACTAAAGTCAATTCTATGTTACATGGTGGTTACTTAAATGAGTAAGAAAGCTTGGGGTGGAAGATTTAGTGAACAACCTGAAGACTGGGTTGATGCGTTTAATGCTTCAGTCCATTTTGATAAAGCACTCATTCAATATGATGTGCAAGGAAGCATTGCCCATGCCACAATGTTAGCCAAACAAAACATTATATCTGATGATGACTGCCATCAAATTATTAATGGCTTAAAAGATATTTTAAAAGATTATGAAGAAGGTAATTTATCACTAGATGTTTCTTTAGAAGATATCCATCTCAATATAGAACATGAATTAATCAAACGTATTGGTGACGCAGGTGGTAGATTGCATACTGGCCGAAGCAGAAATGATCAAGTAGCTACTGATATGCATCTGTATACCAAAGAAGAAGTTACAAAAATTATTGAGTTAATCGACAGTTTTAAACAAACCATTGTCGATATAGCGGAACAACACGTGGATACCATTATGCCTGGTTATACGCACTTACAAAGAGCACAACCTATTTCATTCGCACATCACATCCTCACTTATTATTGGATGTTAAATAGAGACAAATCACGTTTTGAAGATAGCTTAAAACGAATCGATATTTCCCCACTTGGTGCCGCTGCACTAAGTGGAACAACCTATCCCATCGATCGTCATGAAACACAATCTTTATTAAACTTTAGTTCTATTTACGAAAATAGTATGGATGCTGTAAGTGATAGAGACTATATTGTAGAAACATTGCATAATATTTCACTGACGATGGTTCACCTATCTCGTTTTGCTGAAGAAATTATTTTTTGGTCATCTGCCGAAGCACATTTTATAACCTTATCAGACGCGTTTTCAACTGGCTCTTCCATTATGCCACAAAAGAAAAACCCTGATATGGCTGAATTAATTAGAGGCAAGGTTGGTCGTACGACAGGAAACTTGATGAGTATGCTAATGACGCTCAAAGGTTTACCTCTTGCTTATAACAAAGATATGCAAGAAGATAAAGAAGGGCTGTTTGACGCAATTCATACTATCAAAGGCTCTCTTCGCATTTTCGAAGGTATGATAGACACAATGACAGTAAATGTGGAATACTTACAACAAACTGTTTATAATGATTTTTCAAATGCAACTGAGCTTGCTGATTATCTCGTTAATAAAGGTGTGCCCTTCAGAACAGCACATGAAATTGTTGGAAAAATGGTATTATGGGCTATTCAACACAATATTTATTTATTAGACGTGCCATTAAATCAATATCAAGAAGCACACGAAAGCATTGAATCAGATATTTATGATTACTTAAAACCTGAAAATTGCGTAAGCCGTCGTATCAGTTATGGATCAACTGGTCAAGCTTCTGTAAAACATCAGTTATCAGTAATTAAACAGCAGTACAATACAAATTAATACGCCTAAGATAAAGCCTGTAAGTTAATTAAGTGAATTAACTTACAGGCTTTTTTTACAAAATACGTTCTTTATACATTTCATCGCATTTTACTTGAACATGATTCAATATGATTGAAAAATCAAAGTGCCCTTTGTTTTATTGTTTTATTTTATAAAGTTTTTTAAATAATTTAACAAATCGTTATAAAAGTGTTAATTTTATAAATTTTAAATTTTAATATCGTAAATTTCATTCTCATATGTCATTTTATTTTGTACGGTTGATATGTAAATACATACCAAGGAGTGACCTCATTTTGAAAAGCCTAAATAAAGTGATTACAACTAGTATTGCAATTACGTCCCTGTCCCTCATAACAACTACATCGATAATCGAAGCTAGTGGTAGTAATACCAGCAACGCTTCAACTTCAAATCAGACATCTCATAACTCGTATAACTCAAATAACGTACATAATCTGACTGGCGAACAATACACAACAATCGCGCATAGGGGCGCAAGTGGGTATGCCCCAGAACACACCTTTTTCTCGTATGATAAAAGCCACAATGCCATAGGCGCATCCTATATTGAAATCGACTTACAAATGACAAAAGACGGGCACCTAGTAGCGATGCATGATGAAACAGTAGATAGAACCACAAATGGCACTGGAAGAGTTGATGCTTATACGCTCGAAGAATTAAAACAATTAGATGCAGGTAGTAAATTTAACGCTCAAAACCCAAAATACGCTAATTCAAACTATAAAGATGCTAAAATTCCTACATTTAATGAAATATTAGAACGTTATGGCCCAGATGCTAATTATTATATTGAAACCAAATCACCTGATGTTTATCCAGGCATGGAAGAAGCAGTACTGGAAGCACTGGATGCTCACCATTTGCTCAATAAACACTCGCTTAACAATGGTCATGTATTAATACAATCATTTTCAGTTGAAAGTTTAACTAAATTACATCGTTTAAATAGCAATATACCATTAATAAGATTGTTAGATAAAGGTGAATTACCACGTCTATCACAAAAAGATTTCAATCAAATCAGACAATATGCCATTGGTGTAGGTCCTGAATATACAGATTTAACTGAACAAAATGTAAAGAATCTTAAACGCGCCAGCTTATTAGTTCATCCATTTACAGTCAATAACAAAGAGGATATGTATCGTTTAAACCAATATGGTGTTGATGGTGTTTTCACCAATTATCCTGATTTATATAAACAAGTTATACAAGATGATGGACGACAGCACAACAAAGACTAATGCAAACAAAAAAGTAGACGAAGTTCACTTTATTAATAGAACTTCATCTACTTTTTATTTAATTTCAATCATTGATTAATTAAGCCCAACCACGGTAACGTGCAGCTTCAGCAGTACGTTTAATACCAATAATATATGCTGCTAAGCGCATATCTATTTTTCTGTTTTGAGATAATTCGTAAATGGTATCGAAAGCTGTGATTAGTTTCTCACGTAATTTCGTATTCACTTCTTCTTCTGACCAATAATAACCTTGGTTATTTTGAACCCATTCGAAGTAAGAAACTGTAACACCGCCAGCACTTGCTAACACATCAGGTACAAGCAATTTACCACGTTCTGTTAAGATACGTGTACCAGCTGGTGTTGTAGGGCCATTAGCCGCTTCAACAACGATATCTGCTTTAATATCATTTGCATTATCTTCTGTGATTTGGTTAGCAATTGCTGCTGGCACAAGAATATCACAATCAAGTTCAAACAATGCTTTGTTAGAAATTGTGTCATCGAATAAGTTTGTAACTGTACCAAAACTATCTCTTCTATCTAAAAGATAATCTATATCCAAACCATCTGGGTCATGTAGTGCACCATAAGCATCTGAGATACCAACGATTTTCGCACCCATATCGTAAAGGAATTTGGATAAGAAACTTCCCGCATTACCAAAACCTTGAATAACAATACGTGCCCCTTTAAGGTTTAAACCTCTACGTTTAGCTGCTTGTTCAATAGCAATCACAACGCCTAATGCTGTAGAACGATCGCGTCCTTGTGAACCACCTAAAACAATAGGCTTCCCAGTGATAAATCCTGGTGAATTAAATTTATCTAATGAACTATATTCGTCCATCATCCAAGCCATAATTTGTGAGTTAGTAAATACATCTGGTGCTGGGATATCTTTTGTAGGTCCAACAAATTGAGATATCGCACGAACATACCCACGAGATAGACGTTCAACTTCATGAATACTCATTTGTCTTGGATCACAAATGATTCCACCTTTACCGCCACCGTATGGTAAATCCACGATGCCACATTTTAATGTCATCCACATAGATAATGCTTTAACTTCTTCAACATCTACATCGGGATGGAAACGTACCCCACCTTTTGTTGGTCCAACAGCATCATTATGTTGAGCACGATACCCTTTGAATGTTTGGACGGTCCCATCATCCATACGTACAGGGATACGTACTTCAAGGAATCTTAATGGTTCCTTTACTAAGTCATACATACCATCATCAAATCCCAATTTATGCAATGCTTCTTTAATAATTTGTTGCGTAGAAGTAACTAAATTATTATTCTCAGTCATGATTCATTTCGCCTCTTTTTCGTTACTAATGATTTCGCTTTCACGATAATTGTAACATAAGATTTTGCTTTTTAAAGGGTTTTCAAAACTTAAGTTACAGAACATTGATTTTATTTAAAAACACTGTTTACTTTGTCTATTGCAAAGTCTAATTCTTCTTTAGAAATGATCAGCGGCGGTGCAAATCTAATCACGGTATCATGGGTTTCTTTACATAATAAACCTGCTTCTTTTAGCTTCTCGCAGTATGGTCTAGCATTTTCATTTAACTCTATACCAATAAATAATCCGCGACCGCGTACTTCTTTAATAGATGGATGTTCAATTTTTTCTAATTCTGATTTAAAATACTCGCCTAATTCTAATGAACGACCTGCTAAATCTTCATCTACTAAAACGTCTAATGCTGCAATAGATACAGCACAAGCTAAAGGATTCCCCCCAAATGTTGAACCGTGAGAGCCGGGTGTAAATACACCTAATACTTCTTCATCTGCAAGTACAACTGAAATTGGAAACACACCACCACCTAGCGCTTTGCCTAAAATATAAACATCCGGTTTAACGTTATCCCAATCAGTAGCAAATAATTTACCTGAACGTCCAAGCCCTGCTTGAATTTCATCAGCGATAAATAAAACGTTATGTTCATCACATAATGCTCTAATTTCTTTTAAATAGCCTTCAGGCGGTACATTAATACCAGCTTCTCCTTGTATAGGCTCGATTAAAATAGCTGCTGTATTTTCATTGATTGCTTCTTTAACTGCATCTATGTTACCAAATTCAACTTTACGGAAACCGTCTAATAAAGGACCATAACCGCGCTGATATTCTGGTTCAGATGATAATGATACGGGTGCCATTGTACGACCATGGAAGTTACCATTGAATGCTATAATTTCAGCTTTATCTGGTTCAATTTGTTTTACATCATAAGCCCAACGACGTGCAGCTTTCAATGCTGTTTCAACTGCTTCTGCGCCTGTATTCATTGGTAAAGCTTTCTCTTTACCAGCTAACTTACAAATTTTTTCATACCATTCGCCTAAATTATCACTATGGAATGCACGCGATACTAAAGTCACTTTATCTGCTTGATCTTTTAACGCTTGGATAATTTTAGGATGTCTATGCCCTTGGTTTACTGCAGAATAAGCAGATAACATATCCATATATTTATTTCCTTCCGGGTCTTTAACCCATACGCCTTCAGCTTCTGAAATAACAATTGGAAGTGGTACATAATTATGAGCACCATAGTGGTTTGTTAATTCAATGATTTCTTCTGATCTTGACATAATATCTCCCCTTTGTGTGAATTGAAATATAATGATTAATTGGCAATACTTATTCATAGCATAACGTATTTATTAACTTTCGAAAACTATTTTCCGAAAATGCTATAAAATCGTAAATTCAAAACTTACAACTCAAGTTTTAAATGCTATGTTTATAAAACCACTAATATAATGTAAGCCCTTACAATAATATAATGAGACATTTCCAACTGTTTGCACAAGTCAATTTCAATAAATTTAACCATTTTCTTAAATTAAATTTATCGCTATCTAATCTAACCCACATTAGCTATTCATATACTATAAATAAAAGCTATATCCTAAACAAAAAAATTTAAAAATGGATTATCAAATCGATACGCGTAAACCTTGTATGGTAAAGCTTAATAAGCATACAAACAGAAATATATATTTTCTAAAATCATTTGCTCATCTTACCAATATCCTATTTGACATATAGTCATTCCTTAACCTTTATTTTTACGATAATGATAAAAAATAGCCATGAAGAAATCTATCATGATAGATTTCTTCATGGCTTATCGCTAGTGTGTTTTATATGCTTTAGAACATCATTGAACTACTTTTATTTATTGTCAGTTCTTGGTAATGGGTAAAAGCCATTATTAAATTGTTCCCACAAGTTCGGTGGTAAATGATGTTTATCTGCTCTATTAGGGTCAAATTGAGATATAATTTCATCTTCTTTGCCCTCTCTAATTTTACTTACAAAATTATAATCTAATAAAATTTCTCTTCCTAATGCAACAAGTTCTACGCCTGTTGATTCAATCGCTTCAATCGCTTGTTCAGCAGTGAAAATTGACCCGATACCTACCAGCGGCATACGTCCATTAATCCAATCTAAAATTAATTTAATACGCTCTTGTCCTTTATATTGACCTTCACGTGTTTTTGAGTGAATATCCATTAATGATACATGTAAATAATCTAATGGTTTTTCAATTAATTTTTTAATTAATTTTTCCGTTATTTCCATACTTATGCCTGGTGATTCAGCTTCTTCAGGAGAAAATCTATAACCAACGATAAAATCTTCATTGCCGTGCGTTTTAGCAGTTTCTGCTACTTCATCCACCACACGTAAAGCAAATTGATAGCGATTTTCTCCCCACTCATCATTACGACGGTTATAATAAGGAGAAACAAATTGATGAATTAAATAGTGATTGGCACCGTGTATTTCAACACCATCAAAGCCTGCTTCAATTACTCTTCGTGTAGCTTCACCAAATGCTTTGATTGTTGTTTCAATTTCATCTTCAGTAATTTCACGCGCATGGTGTTCTTCTTGTTCACCAAAACTTTTTAATGATATAGGGCTTGGTGCCGCAACGTCACCATTAGGCGTTAAATTAGGTAATGATTGCGCGCCACCATGATGAATTTGAACGACTGCTTTTGCACCGTTTTTCTTCATTGCTTTTGCCAATCGTTTTAAACCTTCAAGATTAGAATCATGTGCTACAGAAGGTTGTCCAGGGAAAGCTTTACCTAAATCCGTCACATTACTTGCTGCTGAAATAGCTAAACCAACGTCTTTTGAACGTTGTTCCATATAGACAACTTCTTCATTTGAAATTGTTCCATCATCATTGGATGAAACATGTGTTAAAGGGGCGAGCACAAATCGATTATCTAATGTTACATTATTTGGTAATTTTAATTTTTCAAATAATGGTTGAAATTTTTTATTCATTAAATTAAATCCTCCTAAAATTCAAAAATACTAAAGTGTCGTAATATCATCACTTTAAGTAATTTAATTCTAACTGCCTTAAATTCAAATATAAAACTATATGCTCACGCATATAATTTTATGATTTTTCATATTACGCGTGCAACTCATATAGAACAATTTAATGTTATATAAAAAATACTAACATCTTCAATGAAGATGTTAGTATTTTTTAAAAGATGATCGCTCATCTTTAATCGCGTCTTTGGACTGTTTAATCCAAACCGGTAAGCGTTCTTTAATTGTTTGAAACCCATATTTCTCGGTTTCTTTAATTTCATCTAATACTGATTGTTTTTCTTTTTTACGTTCATAGTTTTTAAAATAGTCATTATCTTTTAAAGAAAGATTTAACTTACCTTCTTCATCAATTGATATTACTTTCGCTTTTACAATTTGTCCTTCCGATAAAAACTTTTTTAAATTGTGGACGTAGTCATCCATAATTTCAGAAATATGGATTAATCCTTCAGTATTGTCAGGGGTTTCTACAAAAGCGCCATACGGTTGAATACCAGTCACACGAACTTTAATATGTTGACCTACTTTATAGTGATTATTCAACGTGATAACCCCTTAATTCGTTTTACTTAACAAGTTCATGATAGCATAAATCCTCTTAAGGTACTAACATTACCTAGAAAAATTTCACGATTTATTTAGAAATAAAGTAAAATAGCCAACGTTAAATGAGAATCGAATGCATTTATGAAAGCTCTTACAGCACATGGGGATGTATTTATTAATTCTTTTATTTTTGACAATAAAATTAAAAAAGTCTGAATGCAGTAAAAACAACAAAAAGTTTCTCTGCATCCAGACTTAATTTTCATACTTTATATTTTTTATACATTCAAAGTCGGGTTCATATTTTTCAAGCAGATGTTATAATTTTATAACCTTCAAAAGCATAACTATAAATTGATTGAAACTGTTTTAACGTTTTGCAACGGTTATAAAACACCCATGATTATATCAACACTATGCCATCTATTATTTGATTTGTATATGATACAACATTGAAACCAACCCATAACTGATATTATTCTATGTTCAAATCATTGCACTTATTGTAATATTTGTTTTTATTTCTCAACCACGTCTATAGAATCGATTGTGATGTCATGCAATGGTTTATCTTGAGGTCCCACTTTAGTAGCTGCGATATCTTCTAATGTTGCTTCTCCATCTATCAAT
This sequence comes from Staphylococcus sp. GDY8P120P, assembly GCF_017892065.1. Taxonomy (NCBI): domain Bacteria; kingdom Bacillati; phylum Bacillota; class Bacilli; order Caryophanales; family Staphylococcaceae; genus Staphylococcus; species Staphylococcus sp. GDY8P120P. The sequence goes on from NZ_JAESKI010000003.1 coordinate 514,523, forward strand.
TGACCAAATACTGTATGTTTTTGATCTAACCAAGGCGTACCACCTTTTTCTCCATAAGCTTTGACAATTGGTTCTGGCCATCCACCATCTGCAAGTTGACTTAGCATAGACTCAGGCACTTCTTTCATTTGAACGATAAAGAACTGCGAACCGTTTGTATTCGGGCCTGAGTTAGCCATAGATAAAGCACCATATAAATTGAAGGCTTCTAATGAAAATTCATCTTCAAAAGGACCACCATAAATACTTTCACCGCCCATACCACTAGCAGTTGGATCTCCACCTTGAACCATAAAATCATTGATAACACGGTGGAAAGAAATACCATTATAATAACCATTTTTAGCGTGTGTTACAAAGTTTTCTACTGTTTTGGGTGCAACGTCAGGTAATAGTTTAAAAGTCATATCACCTTTATTTGTATGCATTACTAATTTTATTTCATTTTCATTTACTTCTGAATTTAACTGAGGATAGTTCGTCATTTTTATTCTCCATTTCATGTTAAGATGATATATGTATTCTAACATAAAATGAAGGGAGTATTGAATTATGTTATATCGTTTTGCACACAAAACTGGAAGTTATGGCGTTTCAATCAAAGAAGAAGACGAGAACCAAGTATTAGTTCAAGTTGAACAAGTTATTAAACATCCAAAACAAGGTGATTTACATCATCCAAACGAAACTGAAAATGTATTTTTCCATGAGCGCAAAGCTTTAAGCCAATTTGAAAAACGCTATACATCTAAGTCAAAACTAAGACCATTTAATGTAGAGGAAATGCCTTATATAGCATCCTTGCAACTCGCAATTTCAAATTTGGAAAGTAAATTAAAAGCAGAAAACACAGCCTTTGCTAAAATGTCACTTGAGAATTTAAGCCGTTTAAAGGAAGATTATTCAATCCAATATAAAAAATTTTTTGAATAAAAATACCTTGTTTCTTCTTATTTAAAATAAACTTTAAATATAAGCTCTGCAAGGGTTGGCGTTGTTTTTCAGATTAGTGTTATTCATGTATAATGGCTTTACACTATTTTTTAAAAGGAGGATAAAATAATGAGTTTGATACATATAGCGGTCTTATTACCGTTAATATTTGCACTCATTATTCCATTTGTATATCGCATATATAAGCGAATACATTTAGGATGGTTTGTGTTACCTATCCCCGTCGTCTTATTTATTTATTTTCTTTCAGACATTTCGACTACAATGTCAGGAAATAACGTAGTACATAAAGCAAATTGGATGCCTCACTTTGGCATGAATTTCGATTTATACGTTGATGGGTTAGGCTTACTATTCAGTTTATTAATAACTGGTATTGGAAGCTTAATTGTATTATATTCTATTAGTTATTTAAGTCGACAAGAGCAATTAGGTCATTTTTATTGTTACCTATTGCTTTTTATGGGTGCCATGTTAGGCGTTGTATTATCAGATAACATTATTATTTTGTATCTGTTTTGGGAGTTAACTTCTTTTTCTAGTTTTCTACTAATTTCATTTTGGAGAACGAAACAAGCATCTATTTATGGGGCACAAAAATCAATGCTCATCACAGTACTAGGCGGCCTTTCACTGCTTGGTGGACTCATCTTATTATCACTTGCAGGCGGATCTACAAGTATTCAAACGTTAATTGGCAATGCGTCAGAAATACAAACAAGTCCTTTCTTTATACTATCTATGATATTTGTAATTATTGGCGCGATGACAAAATCAGCCCAATTTCCATTCTACGTTTGGTTACCAGATGCTATGGAAGCTCCTACGCCCGTCAGTGCTTACTTACACTCAGCGACAATGGTTAAAGCAGGTCTTTACTTAGTTGCCCGTATGACGCCAATCTTTGCACTTTCTCAAGGCTGGATTTGGACGATTACCGCAGTAGGCTTAATCACGTTATTCTGGGCCTCATTAAACGCAACAAAACAGCAAGATTTAAAAGGCATTCTTGCTTTTTCAACAGTGTCTCAATTAGGTATGATTATGGCAATGTTGGGCATTGGTGCAGTAAGTTACCATTTTGAAGGTGCGGATAGCCAAATTTATGTAGCTGCATTTACGGCTGCTGTGTTTCATCTTATCAACCATGCTACTTTTAAAGGTGCCTTGTTTATGGTAACAGGTGCTATAGATCATAGTACTGGGACGCGTGATGTAAATAAACTTGGTGGTTTAATCACTATTATGCCAATTTCATTCACAATCACGATTATTACATCACTAAGTATGGCAGGCATTCCACCATTTAATGGATTCTTATCAAAAGAAAAATTCCTTGAAAGTATGATTGAAGTTACACATGCTAATATATTCAGTTTAAATAGTATTGGCATACTTATTCCAATTGTAGCTATCCTAGGCAGCGTATTTACTTTTGTCTATTCTGTTAGATTTATCGGACAGATATTCTTAGGTAGTTACAAACCTGATTCATTACCTAAGCCAGCTCATGAAGTTTCAAAATTAATGTTAATATCACCGAGTATTTTAGCAATACTAGTGATTGTTTTTGGTTTCTTCCCTTCAATATTGACAGGATCGATTATTGAACCTGCAGTTAACGCAATAAGTCACACTACAGGAACAACAGCTGAGTTTCATATGTTCCACGGATTTACGCCGGCCTTTTTCTCAACATTAGGCATATATATAGTTGGCATATTATTAATCTTTAGTTTCGGTTATTGGATTAGCTTATTAAAAGCGCAACCTACAAAACTAACAATCAACTATTGGTATAATAAATTAGGCGCGGTTACGCCAAGCTTTTCGAGCCAATTTACAAACACATATGTTACAGGATTTACACGTAATAACTTATTAATGATTTTTGCATCATTAATCATTATCACGCTTGTGACATTACTAGTAACGCCGTTCAGTATCAATTTTAAAGATGTTAGCGAAATAAGACCATTTGAATTAATCATCGTAGTCATTATCATTACGGCTGCTTCTATGATTATATTCGCTCGTTCTCGCTTATTTAGTATTATTATGGCGAGTGCTGTAGGTTATGCAGTAGCTATTTTCTTTATTTTCTTTGGTGCACCAGACTTAGCACTCACACAATTTGTTGTAGAGTCGATTTCTACAGCATTGTTCTTATTATGTTTCTATCATTTACCAAACTTAAACCGACACAATGAAACACCTTCATATAAATGGTTAAACGCAATTATCGCCATAGGTGCTGGCCTTGTGGTTACTGTATTAGGTTTGATCGCCTATGGTAATAGACATTTTGGTTCAATTGGCGAATTCTATAAAGATCATGTATATGATTTGGCACATGGAACAAACATGGTTAACGTTATTCTCGTTGACTTCCGTGGTACCGATACATTATTTGAATCTTCAGTGCTTGGTATTGCCGGATTAGGTGTTTATACAATGATTAAACTTCGTTATAAAAATAAATCAAATGATGAAGGAGGAACTCACATTGAAAAGACAGAAGAATAATTTAATTTTCCAATATTCAGCAATTGTGATTTTCTTCTTAATCGTTATGTTTGGTTTACATCTGTTCTTAACAGGACACTATACACCCGGCGGCGGTTTCGTTGGCGGCTTATTATTGTCCAGTTCACTTGTAATCATTTCTGTCGCATTCGATATTAAGACAATGCGCAAAATATATCCATGGGATTTCAAAAAACTCATTGGTATAGGCTTATTCTTTTGTTTAGCCACACCAATGGCAAGTTGGTTATACAATAAAAACTTCTTTACACATACACCCTTTGAAATTCCATTAGTAATTTTAAAACCAATAGAAATGCATACTGCGACCTTTTTTGATTTAGGTGTTTTGTGTGCTGTCGTTGGTACAATAATGACTATAATATTAGCGATTGGAGAGAATGAGTAATGGAAATAGTGATGATTTTTGTTTGTGGTATTCTCACTGCAATGAGCGTCTACCTCATTCTTTCTAAAAGTTTGATTCGTATCATTATTGGGACTACTTTACAAACACATACAGCCAATTTATTTTTAATAACTATGGGTGGTCTTAAAAAAGGTGAAGTGCCTATTTATGAAAAAGGGATCACTTCATATGTGGACCCCATCCCTCAAGCACTTATATTAACAGCAATAGTCATTTCTTTTTCTGTCACAGCGTTTTTCTTAGTATTAGCTTTTAGAAGTTATAAAGAATTGGGCACAGACAACGTAGAAAGCATGAAAGGAGTGCTAGATAATGATAGAAAGTAACCTTATTATTTCACTACTCGTCATACCAATGTTAACCATTATCGCACTCATATTCATTGGTAAACGCCCGAAAATAAAGCGTTACGTTGCTTTATCAGGTACAGCAATCACATTGATTTTTGCATTTATTAATTTAAAAAATGTATTAAAACACGGACCAATCAAACTTGAACTCGGTTCTTGGGAGGCTCCTTACAGTATTGTATTTGTACTTGATATATTTAGTGCCCTACTTGTAATCACTAGTTTAATTGTAACAATGTTGATTATTTTATATTCATACCAATCCGTAGGTATTGAACGTGAAACATATTACTACTATTTCGCAATTATGTTTATGCTTACAGGTGTTATAGGGTCATTTATCACAGGCGATATTTTCAACCTTTTCGTATTCTTCGAAGTATTTTTAATGGCATCTTACATATTGCTAGTCATCGGTGGTACGAAGGTACAATTAAGTGAAACAATTAAATATGTACTTGTAAATGTGACATCCTCTGCTTTCTTTGTTATTGCAGTTGCCATGCTTTATTCAGTCGTTGGTACATTGAATTTGGCAGATATTAGTGAAAAATTAAGCCAATTGTCAGCGCAAGATAAAGGGATTATTAGTATCATCTTTATTATGTTCATCTTTGTCTTTGCTACTAAAGCAGGTGTTTTCCCAATGTACATTTGGCTACCGGGCGCGTATTACGCTCCACCAATAGCGATTATTGCATTCTTTGGTGCATTGTTAACAAAGGTTGGTGTATATGCGATTGCAAGAACGGCGAGCCTATTCTTTGGTGAGTCATCAAACTTTTCTCTATACACAATTTTATTTCTAGCATTACTCACAATTATTTTTGGTTGTGTAGGAGCAGTAAGTTATTTCGACACTAAAAAAATCATCATTTACAATATTATGGTTGCCGTAGGTGTCATCTTAGTGGGAATTGCGATGATGAATCAAGCCGGCATGATGGGCGCAATCTATTACACTTTACATGATATGCTCATTAAAGCAGCCCTTTTCTTCTTAATCGGTGTCATGTATAAAATTACAAAAACGCATGATTTACGTCAATATGGTGGCTTAATCAAACATTATCCTGTATTAGGGTGGACATTCTTTATCGCTGCATTAAGCTTAGCAGGTATTCCGCCGTTAAGTGGTTTTTACGGAAAATATTATATTGTTCAAGCCACTTTTGAAAAAGGCTTCTACATTAGTGGTATAATCGTATTATTATCTAGTCTTGTAGTACTTTATTCTGTCATTCGCATTTTCTTAAAAGGTTTCTTTGGAGAACCTGAAGGTTATGAAGTGAATCCTAAACTTCAATATAAAGGGGTGCTTGCAGTAGCGGTCGTTTCAGTTGCTATTTCTGTATTATTCGGATTATCTGCTGATTTCTTACACCCAATTATTAAAGATGCTGCTGAAACTTTCTACAATCCTAGTGTTTATATTGATAGCGTATTGGGGGGAGAATAGTATGGCAATTCAAATATTAGTCAATTTAATGTTATCTGTTTTTTGGTTATTTGTTACTGGCAGTTATACATTTAATAATTTTCTATTAGGTTATCTATTTGCTCTATTGCTAGTATTCCTAATGCGCGGTGTTTTACCCGGCAGATTTTATATTATTACGGTTTATAAAATAATTAAATTGTTTTTCGTATTCTTAATAGAACTAATAAAAGCTAATATCGATGTCATTCGCATCGTTACTAAACCTAAACTTAACAACGAACCTGCCTTCTTTATATATCCCACAGATTTGAAAAAGGATTGGCAGATTGCTTTATTATCAAATTTAATTACACTTACACCCGGAACTATTGTTTTAGGCGTCAGTGATGATCGTACAAAAATATATGTACACAGTATTGATTTCAGTACAAAAGAAGAAGAGATTGAAGGTATTAAATCATCCCTTGAAAAAGTGGTAAGAGAGGTAGGCGAATATGAATGAACTACAATATTATATTAATCGTTGCATTAGTTATCGTTGCATTATCCATGTTAGGTATGCTAGTTCGTGTTATTATCGGACCTTCTCTTGCTGATAGGGTTGTAGCACTCGATGCTATGGGAATACAATTAATGGCGATTGTAGCGCTATTTAGTATTTTCTTAGGTACTAAATATATGATGGTTGCCATCCTATTAATTGGTATTCTAGCATTCTTAGGCACTGCCGTTTTCGCCAAATATATGGATAAAGGTAAGGTGATTGAGCATGATAACAACGATCATCATTAGTATTGCACTTATATTGGTTATACTCGGCTCACTTATTAGCGCACTCGCTGCTATTGGTCTCTTACGTTTAGATGACGTATATTCTAGAGCACATGCTGCTGGTAAAGCTGCTACATTAGGTGCAATGTTATTAATTAGTGGCGTTTTCTTATACTTTATCGGACGCGAAGGATACGTAAATATGCAGTTGCTGATTGGTATACTATTTATTTTAATTACTGGTCCGTTAGCAAGTCATCTTATAATCAAAGCTGCTTATAATTTAAGCACACCTGCTGCTAAAAGAACAAAGCGGGATGATATTCAAGAAGACTTAAAAGACACTAAATTATAACACCGTTAAATAATGCATATATAACAATGAACAATGGAGTTATAACACCTTCATTCGATATACTCCCTCTAAAGAAACACTTAAACAGTGAAAACGTTAGAGGGGGTTATTTTTATGATTTAAAATTAACAGTAATGTTTATACTACCTTACTAACACTTACATAAAAGTGATTCACCTTCACAAAGCGTTACACGAGCTTAAACCCTTGCTAAAGTGCTACTCATCTTCATAAATGAAAAAGTATCGCTTTAACAGTCAGATGCTCCCAATACGATATTCAAAGCTGAAATGTTTTATATACCAAAGCCTCGCCTCACTCCCTAACCACCCTCCATATTAAAACTTCAAGTTTAACTCCAGATGCTTTGTTACAAGCAAATTGGAGCAATAAGCTACTTTTTTCGAAAAACAACACTATCTCATACTGATCTTTTTATTTTCCAGACCGCTCATTTCACATTAGAGCTTTATAAAATATTGATTATTGCTCAATTCAATGATATATTAAATCGTAATAATTTCGTTTTAAAGGAGTTGGAATAATGTCTACTTGGACAATCATCGGCGGCGGTATTCAGGCAGTAACAATTGCTATCAAACTAAAGACTTTAGGCATTAAGACACATGAGTTGAATATTATTGATCCACATCATAGTCTTTGCGAACAGTTTAATCATTATACAAAAAGGATTGAAATGCCCTATTTGCGATCTCCATGTGTACATCATATTCACCCTAACCCTTTTCATTTAAATCAATTCGCTAAATATCATCAATATGTTAATGCTAGCTATGGTTCATACAAACGCCCCAACAGAAATTTATTTATGGACCATATTCATAGTCTTTTACACGAATTTGAACTGAATCAGAGTCACACGGTTGCTTTTGCTAATCAAATTATACTCAAAGAAAAACAATGGTGCGTTAGGCTTTCAAATCAACAATTTCTAAAGTCGGATTATGTTGTTATCGCAAATGGTTGTAATCATGAGCCATACATACCGTCCACATTTAAAAATGCACCTGACGTCTCCCATATATTTGATTCAGAGATAGATATCGATAAAATCGTTTCTCATGTAGTTGGCAGTGGTATTTCAGCGGCACATTTAACTTTAAAATTATTAAAAAAACAGGCACATTCAATCATTCATCTTTGGACAAATAAACCTCTTGATGTGCATGATTTTGATGCAGATGCTGGTTGGCTAGGCCCTAAAAAAATGACGCCCTTCAATAATATTGTTGATCCTAAAACCAAATTAGCAATTATAAAAGAGGAAAGACATCAAGGTTCTATGCCTAAGGAGTTGTATCTAAGGCTTAAAAAATATGTTAAACAAGGCCGGTTAATGATTCATATAAATGAATTAAAAGAAATTCATCGCCATCATATTTATACAGACCATCATTCCATATATTACGACCACATCTTTTTAGCTACCGGGTTTAAAGATACAATCATGCAACAACCAATAATTAAGCAGTTAGTTCAACTATATAACGCACCAGTCTCAAATGCAGGCTTACCTTCCATCACTACCAATTTAGAATGGTTGCCCAATTTATTTGTGGCAGGTGGTTTAGCTGACTTACAACTTGGTCCTTTTGCAAGGAATATCATGGGTGGGCGTGAAGCTGCCAACCGCATTGGCGCCTTATTATTATTAAAAGAAAAAATAAGATAATCAATTAAAAAAACAGGCACATGAAACGCAAATAGTTAATTTGGTTTCATATGCCTGTCTATTATAGTTATTTTTTCAAATACATGTTAGCGTAATTCTATAAATCGTCAATTAATTTATACTTCGTTATTTATTGCGTTTACGTGGCTTAATCGCAATCGTGCCTCTCATGACACAAATCAATCTATCTGTATCATCTTTAATATCTATATTCCATACTTGCGTTGTACTGCCCTCATGTATAATTGTAGCTGTCGCAAATATTGTGCCTTTAGTAGTGGAACCTATGTGATTCGCATTCATTTCTAAACCTAACGGGATATAGTGGTCCGTATCAATGATATCGGCTGCTCCCATCGAACATGCGGTCTCACCAAGCGCTAAACTTGCGCCGCCATGCAGGAAGCCGAATGGTTGCTTCACTTCATCTGTTACTGGCATAGACATAACCATAAGCCCGTGTTCTTGTCGTTCTACTTTTATTTTCATTACATCAAGCATGTTTGTCACTCAAGACACCTCATTTTCATATTATTAAGTTTATAATATCATAGCTGCAATCGTGCCAAAAATAATTAATGGAATGTTATAAAACACAAAGTTGGGGATACAAGTATCACGAATGTGATCATGTTGTCCATCAACATCTAAACCTGCTGTTGGCCCTAATGTAGAGTCACTTGCTGGAGAACCTGAGTCCCCTAAAGCACTTGCCGTACCTATTAAAGCGATTAATGCCATGGTACTTAAACCTAAAGATTCACCTAACGGTACAAATAACGTAGCAATAATTGGAATTGTAGCAAATGAAGAACCTATACCTAGGGTTACAACTAATCCAATAATATACATTACAATAATGCTAATTAATTTATTATCTCCAATCACCCCGCTTATACTATCAACCAGCTTGCCTATATCCCCTGTTTCATTCATCACACCTGCGAAACCATTTGCAGATAAAATGACTACACCAATAAATGACATAATTTTAATGCCATCTACAAATTTTTCATCTAATTCAGTCCATTTGTAAGCGCGTGAAGCAAAGAAAACAAGTACGCCAGCTAATGCACCAAAAATCATTGAATCCGTAAACATTTGTACTAAAAATGTAGCAATGATAGAAATGATAGTTACGCCTAATATATAGGGTTTAATTTCAATTTGGCTCATATCTTTAATATCTTTATGTTCTGCATATTGTCTTGGTTTTCTATAATAATAAATACCAGCTATCAATCCAACAATATAGCCTAACGATGGAATTAACATAGCTTTCCAAATCATCCCCATCTCAATTGGGTGATTCGCTTTAGAAAACCCACTTTGGATGATTTGATGGAAAATTTGACCGAAACCATACGGTAGTAATACATAAGGCCAACATAAACCAAAACCGATGATAATTGCTATCTGTCTTCTATCTATATTAAGTTCGTTGAACAAACTTATTAATGGAGGGATTACAATTGGAATAAATGCAATATGTACAGGTATTAAGTTTTGGCTCATGATACTCATGATGAGTAATGCGCCCATAATAATAATTTTAACTTTAATACGTGACATTTTATTATTTTCTGCATGAATCGCGTTGATAATCTTATTCACTAAATAGTCTGTAATACCGCTATAAGAAATCAAAGCAGCGAATCCACCTAATAGCGCATAACTCAATGCCACTTCGGCGCCATCGACAATATTTTCACCGAATACAGATACAATATCAGTGATACTCATACCTGCAATCAAACCGCCTACTAAAGCACTGATAAATAAACTTATAACTACATTTAATCTGCATAAACATAGTACAATCATCAGTATAACTGCTATAACAACTGCATTTATCACAAAAGCACATCTCCTTTATTACGTTATCGAACTAAAGTATCACGAGATTTATATTAACAATTAGTACCTGAATTGTCAATCATATTTTTCTCATATTTAACCAAACAATATATCATTCGTATGGTTGCGTTTCATTACAACAATATAAACAAAGAGGTTGAAACATAATAAATAATGTTTCAACCTCGAATACCCTTTAAAACGTTTTGGCTCATATTACGCTTTATGAAAATGCATAGTACTTACACAAGACTCTAGATTTTGTACACTTTTGTCTAAACATGCTTGCTAAAGCGGAGCCACGAAATTCAATTTAGACCATATGATTCCTATCTCGCGACTATTAATTCATGTTCCTATTTTTAATACGTTTTTTTATCTCATAATGTCCTCAACCATTGAACGATAGATAATATCAAGTAACCTGTTGGGCCTGCTGGACCTTTATATGATGGCTGATTCGTTGTAGCCGGGCCTGCAATATCAAAATGTAAATGCGGGGTGTCACCAGCGAAATGATTTATAAATGTTGCGGCAAATAAAGCTTTACCTTGCCCATTTGTATGATTAACTAAATCAGCAACAGCACTCTTTCTAATCAATGCTTGTTCTGTTGCAGTCATAGGGAGTTCAAATACCATTTCATCCATTGTCTTAGCTTGCTCCAGAATAGCATTTAATGACGTTGTCGCATTTTTATTAAACACTGCGGCTTTATCTTCGCCTAGCGCTGCAACTGCTGCCCCAGTCAATGTCGCAAAATCTAAAATAACTTGCGGTTCAAATTGATTTGCATAAAAAACAGCATCGCCTAAGACTAAACGTCCTTCAGCATCTGTATTTAATACTTCTACAGATTCTCCGCTTAAAGCTGTATAAACATCATCCGGTTTCATAGCTTCCTCATTTATCATATTTTCTGCAGCTGCAATCACACCAACAATGTTTATTGGCAATGCCAATTGACGAGCCGCTTCAATCATTCCTATTACATTAGATGAACCACACATATCAAATTTCATTGTTTGCATGCCTGTTTTTGATTTAATAGAATAACCACCTGAATCATAGGTAATACCTTTTCCTACAAGCGCAATTGGATTGTCACCTGGACGCCCCCCGTTATAAGTAAGTGTGATAATACGTGGTCCTTGTTTAGAAGCTTTTCCGACTGCATGAATCAGTCCAAACCCTTCACTTTGTAATGTCACACTGTCTTTAACATCTACAATAACTTCAGTTTCGCTAAAATGCTGTTGTATCAAATCTGCATAATATGCAGGCGTTAAAATATTAGGAGGTATATTACTATAATCACGCGCTAAGTTAATTGCAGTTGCGATTGCATGCCCTTGTTCAACTGATTCGCTTATGCTTTGATCTTTTGTATGTATAGCTAATTTAAGTTGATAAGGTGCTGATTTATTTGTTTTATAACCGTCAAATGTGTAGATAGATTGTTCACTTTGTTGACCTAGAATTTCAGCAATGGTCTGATTTGTATGTTGATGAGATTTAAATGAATCAAATACTAATGTAGCCTGATCAACCCGGCTTTGTTTTAAAGCTTGAAATACATTCCCAAATATTTTCAAATAATCACTATACTCGAGCGTTTTGATATTTCCTAATCCAACTGAGATAAGTTTATGTTTTTTCTCGCCTATTTTAAAAAATGTACTAGAAATCTTTCCTATATTCGTACTTAAAATATGATGTTGTTTTAGTGGTGATAATAAATCACTTAATTCATCATCTCCAACTTTAATTGACTCTAATTGATTCAAATGTTCAGGCACGCCAACAATAAGCGTATCATTCTCAAAATTTGTAGTTGTATTAATTACTGCATCCATTCATAATCCTCCATTTCCATTCATTCATAGCATCTCACAATTTTACGCTTTAATCTACAAATTAAGTAGAACAAAGACACGGACGAGGTGCAATAAAATTCTGATTTTCGGCCCAGAAATTATCACTTGGTGTGAACCAGATGGTTGAATCGAACAACAAATGTAAAACTACTGTCGAAACAACGTTTCGCCGCCAATATTATATTTAAGGCTGAGACATTTATTTATGCCCCAGCCTTATCATGTATATCATCATAAATGTATAGCTAACACTTATGATTTAATTATTAAAATTTACCTTTTTTAAATGCTAAGCCAATGCCACCAAGTTTGAATACTGCACGAGTATCAATGACTTTTTTCATAAATGCAGCTTTTTTACCTTGGATGTCTTTGCCATAAACGACACCAACACCATCATTAGCACCTAGAGAACATACTGTACCACGGTCAACGTATTCAAATTCTTGTGTTGGTTGACCTTCTAAAATATTTTTAATGTTTTTAGCAGTATGTTCGCCTTCTTGCATTGCAATTTGTGCAGTTGTTGGTAATGGACGCTCTTCTCCAGAAGGAATAAATGCTGAACAGTCACCAATTACAAAAATATCATTGTAACCTTCGATAGTTAAATCTTGGTTAGTAACAATACGGCCACGTTTAACACCTTCAAATGATTCTTCCATTAATTTACTACCACGAACACCAGCAGCCCATACAACTGTATTCGCTTCTAATTGTTGTTCTTCGTCATTAACTTTTACTACAAAACCTTTTTTATTAGCAGCAACGATTGGCGTTGCAATTTTGAATTCAACACCTTTGCTTTCTAAATAACTTACAGCATGGTTTACTAATTCGTCAGAGAATTGTGGTAACATTTTTGGCGCTGCTTCTACACAAGTAATTTTAACTTTTGTTTGGTCAACACCATATTTATTACATAGTTCAGGGATACGATCAGTCAATTCACCTAAGAATTCAACACCTGTAAATCCTGCGCCACCAACGATAATAGCTAAATCTTTGTCATCTTTTTCTTTCGAAGCCGCATAGTTAGCAAATTTATCTTCGATGTGACGTGCTAATTTACGAGCAGTTAATACATTTTCAATTTGGAAAGCATAGTCTTTCATGCCTTTAATACCAAATGTTTCGCTTTCGAAACCTAAAGCAACAACTAGGATATCAAAATCAAAGATACCTGCATCAGTTTCTACTTTCTTAGCATTACGGTCGATTTTTGTAACTTCTGCTTTAACAAAGTTTACTTTGTTTTTATTAATTACACTTTCAACTGGATATAATGCATCTTCATAACTAAGTGTTCCTGCTGAAGCTTCATGTAACCAAGTAGCTTCATAGTGATAATCATTTTTATTAATTAATGTAATCTCAGCTTCATCAGCTGAAAGTTGCTTCTGTAATTTTGTAATAGTTTGTAAACCAGCGTAACCAGCGCCTAAAACTAATACTTTTTTACGATCTTGAGCCATTTCATTCACCTAAACTTTCATCATTTTTTTGTTGCGACAGTCTTTTTTTATACGTTAAACAATTTTTAGAATTTCACAAAAAAGACATTTTTCATCCAACACTAATTTTATAGTTTTTACAGTTTATTTTCAAGCCGTAATACCCATATTGTTTATTATTTCACATAAACATATAAAAGGCTATAGTTCTCTCTATATTTGGTCGAACTATAGCCTTTGAATGCTTGGTTTTATATTATTAACAATCTTCTGGCGCTCCGGCAACTTTAGCAGTTCTAAATGAGCTACCACAACCACAAGATGCAATAGCATTTGGATTATCAATTTGGAAGCCACCGCCCATAAGCGATTGTTTAAAATCAACTTTGGTACCTTCTAATACAGGTTTATCATATTTATCAATCAGTACTTTTAAACCATGAAATTCAAATACTTCGTCATTTTCACTTGGTTCAGCTTCTGCTGACATACCGTATGTTAATCCTGTGCAGCCACCACCGTTTACTTTAAGCTTTAAATATCCATCTGGCATATCATTTTGTTGCATCATATCTTTAACTTCATATGCTGCAGCTTCTGTTAATTCAATTACTGCCATTTAAATTACCTCCTTAGAAAATCCATGTTTCTTCTATATGTGCATAAATGTTTTGTAATAAGTCGTCTGGTGATTCTCCTTCAACGATATCACCGTTTACTAATGCATACAAGCCACTTGAGCAAATACCACAGTTTTGTAAACAACCATATTCTAAAACATCAACTCCTGGATCGTTTTCAAGTTGATTATATACATAATCTCCGCCTTTCGCTAAATTCGAAATGCAGAACTCAACTATTGGATTCATATTACACCCTCTCATTAATTGTCAGTTTAATAATTATAACAAAAACAATCCCTAACTGACTACATACTAGCTTATATAATTCAATTTTTTAAAATCGTATTTTTTTAAATTACGTTGCTTATTTTATCATTGCATTGATGTTAACTTTTCCACACTAAACCGCATTTACTAACACGTAAAATTTTAAATTTATGATTGTATTTTTTATGTGCTTAAAATTTTTTTGTCAAAATTAAATTAAAGCGATATATATTTTCGTATAAAACGCCATTCACAGCATTTATATATATTGTTATCATCGTTTTGTATTCAAAATTATTATATTTTACAAATTATGACGCATCGTCTTTATTTGTAGAAGTATACAAAAAAGCATATAATAATTTTAAGTAAGCTTATTTTAAAATTTAGTGTTTCGTTCAATGAAAAAACGAATATGATTTAACCACATTATATTTATTAACTTACATTGACAAAATAAGATAATAACATTGATGGTTCATTACGAAACCATCATGCTATTATTAAATTGATCAATACTATTTTTACTAGAGGGGTATCATAAATGAAAAACTTAGTACTATTAGGTGGCGGATATGGTAATATGCGTATTATGTCTCATATTTTACCATCTGCACTTCCTGAAAATTATTCTATTACATTGATTGATCGTATGCCTTATCATGGTCTGAAACCAGAATTCTATGAATTAGCTGCTGGCACAAAATCAGACAAAGATATTCGTATGAATTTCCCAGATTCAGAGCGTATTAACACCGTATATGGAGAAATTAATGATATTAATTTAGAGGACCAAATAGTTTCTGTTGGAAATACGAAAGTGGATTATGATGAATTAGTTATAGGACTAGGATGTGAGGACAAATATCACAACGTTCCAGGCGCTTCGGAATATACACATAGTATTCAAACATTATCTAGTTCACGCGAAACATTTCACCATATTAGCGAATTACCTAACGGGGCTAAGGTAGGCATTGTAGGCGCTGGTTTAAGCGGCATTGAACTAGCAAGTGAATTACGCGAAAGTCGTGAAGACTTACAAATCTTCCTATATGATCGTGGAGAGCGTATCTTACGTCGTTTCCCTGAAAAGTTAAGTCGTTATATAGAAAATTGGTTTAAAAAAAATGACGTAACTGTAGTACCAAATTCTGATATTAATCGTGTAGAACCTGGTAAGATTTTTAATAATGATGTGCCAGAAGAATTAGATTTAATTGTATGGACAGCAGGTATCCAACCCGTTGAAATTGTTAGAAATCTACCAATCGATATTAGTAAAGATGGGCGCGTTATATTAAATCAATATCACCAAGTGCCTACTTATAAAAACGTATATGTTGTTGGTGACTGTGCAGATTTACCTCATGCACCTAGTGCACAACTTGCAGAAGTTCAAGGTGATCAAATTGCTGATGTGATGAAGTTACAATGGCAAGGTAAACCACTTCCCGAAAAAATGCCTGAACTTAAAGTTCAAGGGTTCTTAGGTTCTTTAGGCGACAAAAAAGGATTTGCATATATTATGGACCGAACTGTTACTGGTCGGTTAGCCTCAATCTTAAAATCAGGCGTATTATGGTTATATAAATACCATAATGGCTAAACTTGTATAATATTAAAATAAAGACACGACCTGACTTTTCTTTAATACATTAACTCGAAAAGTACACGGCCGTGTCTTTATTAAATAATTAATGACGCTCCATAAATTGAGTGATATCTCTTAGTTGAACATATCCATCTGAAACATACTCATCATTCATAGTGACAAGCGGATAGAATAATTCATCTTCTTGAATACGTTCAATATATTGCTGATCATGGTCAGTTAAATTTTCTGTATCTTTTTCAATATCAATATACGTAAATTCAAATTGTGTATCTGGATATTTTCTTTTTAATAACGGTTGCAACCAATCATACGTATTTCGAGCTGTTGGTGCATTGACACAACTCGCACACACAATATCTGCGCCATAAACGACTACACTTACTTTATTCATATTAACTTATCCCCTTTTGTCTTGATTGATAGATTTTTTCTTATATATCTATTATAATAAAAAGATAGATAGAAAATGAAATAATATACTTGAAAGGAGGCATTTCCATGCCAACTGAAAACGTAACAATGTTTGATCAAGTAGCAGAAGTTATTGAAAAATTACGTCCCTTCTTACTACGTGATGGTGGCGACTGTTCACTTGTAGATGTAGAAGACGGAATCGTTAAACTTCAATTACACGGTGCATGCGGTACATGCCCAAGTTCAACAATCACATTAAAAGCAGGCATCGAGCGTGCTTTGCATGAAGAAGTACCTGGAGTAGTCGAAGTAGAACAAGTATTCTAGTTTATTAACTCATTTATAAATAAAAACAACACAAGATTTAAATGCTTTAGAATCCTTCACTTAGAGAGACAACAAGCCCATTTTCTAAAAACATCATAATCCTACTTAGGCATTGGCGAATTGGACCCGAAAATAAGCTTATAGCAAGCATTTTCGGGTCCGATTCATGTTACATTTATATCATGATTTTTAAAATATGTTTCAAATTATAAATAAAGGTATACTATTACCTGTTAGTCAGCGATGCATATGTTGCGCAATATGCTCACTAATATAAGCCCAACCCTTCCATCCTATATGTACCGCATCACTAATCACGTACGGTTCATAATCTTTATCTGTCATATCATAAATTCGCCCACCACGACTAATAACAGTGTGATTAATTTTATCATACACTTTTTGACGTTTTTCTTTATGAACGCCAATATGATCATACCATTTGCCATTTGAAGGGATACTAATATATTCAACATCAGCGCCAGCTTCACGCATTGTGTCTACTAGTAACTCTAAATCTTTGAATTCTGGCGAATGCGCATTAAATTCGTAATCTCTATTAATTTTGCGTTTATGCGCTTTTATTAAGTCCCAATACTCATCTCTAATCTTAAATGCATTTGATTGTGAGTGTTTTGCACCATGAATTTCAGCTTGCTTACGAATAGCTTGCCAGGATGCCTCTTGAGCTGTAATAGGCTCGGTATCTGTTAATTCTGTTTTTGAAAGTGGCACGCGTGATTTGATCGCTTCAATTTTCTCGAATTGAGTGGTATTAAATGATGATAAATAGTGGTCTGTCTCACTTACATTGTCTTTAGACATTTTTTCTAAATAATTTCTATTATATACATTTTTAAAACTCAATAATCTCTTCGCGTAACGTTGTTTAAGTTCCGGGCTTAAATTTTTTTGGTTAAATAAATGATTTAATTGCGTTTTTGAAATGCGCGCATCAAAATTCTTATTCGTCAACCCGTGATTCGTAAACCATTGGGGCGAAATAATAAAAGCCATTTTCTTTCCTTTTAAATTGTCATACTGTGCTGCTAATTCTATTGCATTAATCAAGTCAGTAGATCCGCCCGTTCCAATTAAAAATGGTTGTTGTGAATATACCGTTTGATCACGTAATAAGATGGCTGGGTTAAATGAATCATCTTTTTCTAGTTCGCTCGATCCATATATAGGATAAAATGCATTTGAACGAAACATTTTGTCTTGGATTAAAGTACCTTTTAATACTTGGTCAGATAATGCAATGCGTTGTTTTTCCAATGTTTTTGTAGTAATTAATCCGCTAAACCAACTTGATGGTAATATTAAGAAAATTCCAAATAAACAAAGGCTAATAATAATTGGGGTAAAAGGTTTTATTTTCATCGTAATTCTTCTAGTACCGCTACTATCTTATTAGGCGTTGCCCATTCGTCCCTATCAAAGTCCATGATAGAAACTTCAATCTCTAATTGGTTTTGAATTTCTAATAAAAGCCCAACTGTTTGAAATGAATCAATAATGCCTTCTTCAAATAATGCGATATCTGGATTTTCTTTCACGATGTTATTTTCAGTTACTTCAGCTAATAACGCTAATACTTGTTCTCTAAATTCCATTATAATTCCTCCTAATTTTAAAACAGTTTCCCAGAAAAGATAAGAAAACCAAATGTTATAAAATGAAATGTCACAATAATACTTAAAGCAGTGGTATATTTATTTTGCCAACGTGGCGGGTGTTTTTTTCGCCACTTTTCGTAATAACCATAACCTATAAATAGTGCCGCATGATATAAACCATATAATATATAATATATTTCAATACCATGCCAAATACCCATAATTAAAAAGTTTAAGAAAAAAGCAACATTCGACATTGCAAATTGATTTTTTAATAACTTTTTCTTTGACATAAAAAATAGTGAACGCATGTAAATACAATCTCTAAACCAAAAAGACAATGACATGTGCCATCTGTTCCAGAAGTCTTTAATATTTTTAGCTTTAAATGGTTGTTTGAAGTTTGGTGGTGTTTGAATGCCATATATGTAACTAAATGCGATAGCAAATAATGAATAACCAGCAAAATCAAAGAATAAATATAAACTATAAGCATACATGTACAACCACTTTGTTATCATACCTGTAAAATCTAGCATCATTGGATTAATAGCAAATGTTTGTATTAAATATGCAATAATATATTTATATAAAAAACCTAACATGATGAAATGGATTGCTTTAGCAAATAAACTACTATAGTCATTGCCATTTAAAACTTTATTTTCATCTTTAACAAATCGCTTGTAACGATCAATCGGCCCTGAAGAAATCGTTGGAAAGAAAGATATAAATTGTATGACTTTCCAAAAACGTACTTCTTTGATTGAACCATCTCTAATTTCCATTAATAACTGAACACTTTTAAACGTCACATATGAAATTCCTAAAAACCCTATAAACTCAACTACTTTGTTTTCATGAAGTTTTAATTGTACTGCTCCAAACCATGAACTCTGCATGACTTTCACTATTACAAGGGGCAAGATAGAAAGCGTAATGACTGTAATAAATATTGTTATTTTATTGTTTTTGGCGCGAGCGTACCAATAATACATAATAATGACTACTTGCCATATAATATAAAGTAAAAAATTGATTAGTTGCACGCTTAAATACGTTTGTCCAAAAAGATTATGTTTATCAGAAGAGAATATTAACATAATCATGATGGCTGTACTTAAACCATTATAAATTCTGCTACGTTTCCCCAAAAACCCTAATATGATAACTGGTATTAATAATAAAAATGCTATAAAAAAGAATGTAAAGTCACCGTATGGAATCATTTCAATAAATCCTCAGCAATCTTCTTACGATCTAACTTTCCGTTCATTGTAAGTGGTAATTTATCTGTATAAGTTATCTTTTTAGGAATCATGTACTCAGGAATTAAACGTTTTAATTCCTTTTTTATTTGGTGCGTTATAGTTTGGTTATCCATATGGTCTTCAACATGATTAAGAACAACTACAGCATTTAAATTGATCACTTTCCCGTCTCGGTACATTGGCACAACAATGGCTTCTCTAACATAATCTACTTCACGTAACTGACACTCTATTTCTTCAAGTTCCATTCGATAACCATTTAATTTAATTTGATAATCGATCCGACCATTTATAAACCATTGGTTGTCTTTTAATTGTGCTTTATCGCCTGTATAGTAAGCTTTCTGTCCATCTTGCATTTTAAACACTTTCTCTGAACGCGTCTTATCTTTAACATACCCTTCACTCACACATTTTCCTAAAATTACAAGTTCGCCCTCCTCCGTTAAAGTTAAACTTGTTCCTGATTGTGGTATGCCTACTGGTAAAGGGTTATATTTTTTAATAATGTCTTCAGTAATCAAAACACTTGTTACTGCTACAGTAGCTTCTGTCGGTCCGTAAGTGTTATAAATAAACGCAGAAGGAAAACGTTGTTGTAATAATTGAGCAGTTCTATGAGCGAGCATCTCACCACAAAAGAAAAACTCTTTCAAACTACTATAATGCGCTTCTGTTAAATGGGGTAACATCAAACACATTTCCATAAAAGAAGGAGTGGATACCCATACATTGATCTGCGTTTCTTCTAACATTTGATTTAATAACTTAGGTTTATTGATCATTGTTTTATCTACTAAGTTCAACGTCCCTGCTGTTGCTAAACAAGGATAAATAGACATAACAGATAGATCAAATGAAAATGGCGCTTGGTTTAACCACTGTTGGTTTAATCCTAATTGATTTAGTTGTATCATCCAATTTGTAAAGAGGTTCAAACTTTCATAACTAATTTGTACGCCTTTAGGTTCACCAGTAGAACCTGATGTAAAAATAGTATAGGCTATAGCTGAATCATTTATACTATTTTCTATGGGACTATCTCCATCTACGTTTAATAATGCTGTTGTTGTAATAATAGATGGTCCCTCTATGTGTAACTGCGCATCAGTCGTATTTAATAAATATTGGGGCGCTATTTTATTTATAATAGATACAACGTGCTCTTGAGGAATAGAGGTATCAATCGGTACATAACCACAACCTGCCTTAATACTTCCTATCATTCCTACTATCATATACGGGGACATGCGCCCATATAAAATCAATGGGCTTTTAGTTATCTTTTAATATAACAGCAAGGTGGTCCGCATACTGGTTTAATGCTTCATATGTCAAACTTTCATCGTTGTGCTTAACTGCAACTTGGTCTGGAAAATTTTTTCCATTCTCTATAATTGTCTGAATGATGTCTTTCATGCTAGTCTCCTTCATTAAAATTCATTATATATAAAGTTATTATGTGTATCGCCAGTACCATAAATTAAGTATAAGGCTATTAAAATAACCAAGTACATGATAGTTAATAACCATGGTTTGAATGTTTGAAAAGAAGGTTGTTTATTGATTTCCTTTTGCATATTTCACCTCTTATTTTTATCCATTTATAGTTAAATATGTTTATTAAATCAACTTTTAAATTTTGTACGTTAAACTTTATAAAAATATTCAACTTTTTCATCAATTAATTATACAATTTTTTCTACGTTAATACAATTAAATATTTATGCATCTATATAACAAAATTGTTAGATGTCCTATAAATAAAAGAGTCATAATTATTATTTTCCAAAATACTTTGCACTTTAATTTATATTACAAATATATTATGTTTTAAGTCGTGTAAAGAAAATATAAAAAAGCAGTTATCGAATAATGAACTGACCCCAATTTGTGG